>NZ_JBRJGU010000017.1:0-1156 GCF_053628655.1 Porphyrobacter sp. MBR-49 | reverse complement strand
CTAGTGGATTGACCGGAACGAAAGAGTCCATTTAGGGATTCCCAGAGGCTTGCCGACGTGCGATTCAGGGAGGATGCGCGATGGTATCACTTTCTCCTTGTCCGAGGTCGACCGCGAACGGTTGAGCGGCATTGTGTCGGCGCCTTTGAGCCCGCAAAAGCATGTTTGGCGAGCCCGTATCGTTTTGCTCAGCAGCGATGGTCTTGGGACCTCTGCCATCATGTCTGCGACGGGCAAGTCGAAGACCTGTGTGTGGCGGTGGCAGGAACGTTTCATGCACGAAGGTGTCGACGGCCTGCTGCGCGACAAATCTCGTCCGCCAGGCAAGGCACCCGTGCCACCCAGGCGTGTGGCAGAGATCGTCCGCCTGACGCAGGATACGCCGCCGCACGAGGCAACCCACTGGACGGCGCGCGCGATGGCCAAGGCTGTCGGGCTTGCCGTCTCGACAGTCCAGTCGATCTGGAAGGCACATGGTCTTGCTCCGCATCGCTGGCGCAGCTTCAAGCTGTCGAACGATCCGGCCTTCGCCGAGAAGCTTCACGATATCGTCGGGCTTTATGTTTCGCCGCCTGCGCATGCAGTGGTGCTATCCTTCGACGAGAAGTCGCAGATCCAAGCCCTTGACCGCACTCAGCCGGGACTGCCGATGAAGAAGGGCCGTGCCGGGACCATGACCCATGATTACAAGCGTCACGGCACGACCACGCTGTTCGCCGCGCTCAACGTGCTCGACGGAACGGTCATCGCCCAGAACATGCAGCGCCATCGCCACCAGGAGTTCATCCGTTTCCTCAACCGCATCGAGCGCGAGGTGCCGAAGGACAAGGCCGTCCACGTGATCCTCGACAACTACGCGGCGCATAAAAAGGACAAGGTCCAGGAATGGCTCGCGCGCCATCCGCGCTGGACATTCCATTTCACACCAACCTCGTGCTCATGGCTCAATGCCGTCGAGGGCTTCTTCGCAAAGCTGACGCGGCGGCGGCTCAAGAACGGCGTTTTCCATTCGCTCGTCGACCTCCAGGCCGCCATCAATCGCTTCATCCGAGAATACAATGCCAGCCATCCAAAGCCCTTCGTCTGGAAGGCGGACCCCGACGAAATCATCGCCGCACGTAACCGGGGGTTCCAAACGTTGGAGTCAATCCACTAG
>NZ_JBRJGU010000016.1:0-1229 GCF_053628655.1 Porphyrobacter sp. MBR-49 | reverse complement strand
TGGACTTGTAACGGTTTTGCGCCGGTCACCGATCTCACTATGCCACCCTGGCTTCGAATGCGAGCGGGCTGATGCCGCCCAGATACGAATGGCGGCGCCGGGTGTTGTAGAACCCGTTGATGTATTGGAAGATGGCAGCCTCCGCCTGACGTCGGGTTGGCCACTTTTGCCGCCAGATCAGTTCAGCCTTCAGGGATTTGAAGAACGTCTCGACGGCGGAGTTGTCGTAGCAATTGCCCTTGCCACTCATTGATGGTTGCAGGCCGTAGGTCTGCAACTTCTTCTGATAATCGTAGGAGCAATACTGGCTGCCGCGATCGGAATGGAACATGCAACCAGGCGGTGGGTTGCGCAGGCGCACCGCCATATCGAGCGCACGGATCGCCAGATCCTTCTTCATCCTGTCGCTGACGGCCCAGCCCACGACGCGCCTGCTGTGCAGGTCAAGGATGACCGCCAGGTAGAGCCAGCCTTCCAACGTCCAGATATAGGTGATGTCGCCAGCCCACTTCTGGTTGGGCGCAGCGGCAACAAAATCCCCATCCAGCCAGTTCGCCGCCACACCCAGTCGATGATGGCTGTCGGTGGTGACCTTGTGCCTGCGGGTGCGGACCGGCTTGATCCCATTGATCTTCATCAGTCGCCCGACACGGCGTTCGCCGACAGCGAGGCCCGCCTCTTTGAGTTCCATCGTCATCCTCGGACGACCATAGCTGCCCAGGCTCAGGCTGTATTGCTCCCGGATATGGGCCAGCACTGCCATGTCTGTCCGGGAACGCTGGCTGACCGGTCGTGATCGCCACGAACGATAGCCACGCGTGCTGATCTGCATCACCCGGCAGATCGTCTCGACCGGCCAGACATGACGCCAGCTCTCCACGAACGCGAACCTCACGGCCGCTGGCTCGCGAAGAACTGCGTGGCCTTTTTTAGGATGTCCCTCTCCTCCTTGAGCACGCGGTTCTCAAGGCGAAGCCGTTCGTTCTCGCGGGCCAGATCTGCCTGCGGCGCTGACACCAGATCAGCTGGCCGATACTGCGCCAGCCACTTGCCCAGCGTCGATTTACCAATGCCCAAATCCTTGGCCACACGCCCACGCGATAGCCCGCTGGTCAGCGCGATCCGCACCGCCTCCTGCTTAAACTCTTCGGAATGCTTCATCATCTCGTCGGTCTCCTGTTGCGAGCTCTAAACGCTCAGGTGACCGGCACAAAACCGTTACAAGTCCA
>NZ_JBRJGU010000015.1:0-6741 GCF_053628655.1 Porphyrobacter sp. MBR-49 | reverse complement strand
CTCTCGCTGCCGTAACGCAGCAGCGTGTTCATGATATACATTTGCGCATGGGCGGATGATCCGTTGCACCCGCTTGCCTGGATTTCCTCCATGATTACGCAGGCTGCTGCCAGGCTCAACCCGCTGCCGCCGTGTTCGGCCGGGATCAGCGCGGCGAGGAACCCCGCTTTGGTCAGCGCATCGACAAACTCTGCCGGATATTCGCGCGCCGCATCTTTCGCGCGCCAGTATTCACCGGGAAATCCTTCGCACAGACCGCGCACGGCGCGACGGATTTCACCAAGGTCTTCTGATTGAGTCATCTATTCTGCCCTTCCAGTAATCCGCGGGAGATCACTTGTGCCTGGATCTCGCCGGCACCTTCGAAAATGTTCAGGATTCGTGCGTCACACAGGATGCGACTAATCTCGTACTCGAGCGCATAGCCGTTACCGCCATGGATCTGCAGCGCGGCATCGGCGTTAGCCCAGGCAGCGCGGGCAGCCAGCAGCTTGGCCATCCCCGCTTCGATGTCGCAGCGCTTGCCGGTATCCTTGGCGCGCGCAGCGGCATAGGTCAGCTCACGAGACAGCACGAAGTCCACAAGGCTCATTGCCAGCTTGTCGGCCACCCGAGGAAAGTGGATCAGCATCTTGCCGAATTGCTTGCGTCCGACAGCATAGTCGAGCCCCAATTCCAACGCCCGCCTGGCAACGCCGACAGCGCGCGCCGCAGTCTGGATTCGGGCGCCTTCAAAGGTTCGCATGAGCTGCTTGAAGCCTTGCCCCTCTTCGCCGCCCAGCAGGGCGTCGGCGGGGGCCAACATCCCATCGAACTGCAGCGCATATTCACGCATCCCACGATAGCCTAGGACTTCGATCTCGCTGCCGCTTATGCCATCTCCGGGGAATGGAACTGTTTCGGTGCCGCGCGTCTTGGGTACCAGCAGCATGGACAGGCCGGCATGGCCCTTCACGCTTGGATCAGTCCGGCATAGCAGGGTCATCAGATCGGAGCGAGACGCATGGGTGATCCATGTCTTGGCACCGTCAATAGCCCAGCCCTTACCAACACGGCGCGCACGGGTTTGAAGCGAGCCAAGATCGGAACCAGTGTCGGGTTCGGTGAAGACAGCAGTTGGCAGGACCTCGCCGCTCGCAATCCTCGGCAGCCAGTATTCGCGCTGCGCGGACGTTCCGCCCATCGCGATCAGTTCGCCGGCGATTTCACTGCGGGTGCCGAGCGATCCGGCTCCGATCCAGCCTCGCGACAGTTCCTCGGTGATGAGGCACATTACAAGCTTCCCAAGCCCTAAGCCGCCAAATTCCTCGGGTATGGTCACCCCGAAGGTGCCCAGTTCGGCCATCCTCGACACAGTATTGTCCGGAATCAGAGCATTGGCGAGGTGCCACTTGTGCGCGTGGGGCAGCACTTCGGCATTGGTGAAACGCCGGAACTGATCCCTGATCGCGTCGAGCTCGACGTCCCCTAAGCCCTCGCTGGGCCATTCGCCAGCGGCCAGCGCGACAGCGACCGCGGCGCGGGTTTTCGCGTGGCTCGTGTTAATCGTTTCACAGGTCGCTGCAAGGTCTCGCGCAGCTTCTGCCAAGCCCAAGTCACAGGGGCGCAAGAGCTCGTTCTGCGCCATCGGCAGACCTCCGGTCAGCTGGGCCAGCGTCTCGGCAAAAGCCAAAAGCGCCACGTCGCGGTCCAATTCGCTGCCGCCATCATTGGACTCAAGCCAATCAATTACAGCTTCAAGCGCTGCGACGCTGGTCGCGATCCAGGCAAAGCCATGGTGCGCGCGCTGGTCCGTCCGATCGATGGCACTCGCCGCCGCGCCTGCCCTGTTGCGGAATGCTCGCGCAGCATCCAATGCCTTTGCGAACTTCACGCTCATGCCTTTTCAAACACCGCTGCGATGCCCTGCCCGCCGCCGATGCACATCGTCTCGAGGCCGTATCTTACGTCGCGTCGATGCATTTCATGGGTAAGGTTCGCGAGGATGCGGCCTCCCGTCGCACCAATCGGGTGGCCAAGCGAGATCCCCGAACCGTTTACGTTGAGCATGTCATGGCGGCCGTCGTCGTCGGACCATCCCCAGGCCTTCAAGCAAGCCAGCACCTGCGGTGCGAAGGCCTCATTCAATTCAATGAGACCGATGTCAGCCCACGATAATCCGTTCTTTGCGAAAAGCCGCTGGGTCGCTGGAACAGGGCCAATCCCCATCCGCGACGGATCGCAACCCGCAGCTGCCCAAGAATGGAAGAAGGCGATCGGTTCAAGCCCCAGTTCCGCCAGCTTGTCTTCGGCAACCACAAGGCAAGCCGCGGCTGCATCGTTCTGCTGGCTTGCATTGCCCGCCGTCACCACGCCGCCCTCAAGTGGCTTCAGCTTGCCCAGTGTGTCCATGCTGGCATCGACGCGATAGCCTTCGTCGTGGGTGAAAAGTACCGGGTCACCCTTCCTCTGCGGAACCGCCACCGGAACCAATTCGTCATCGAATAAACGGTTTGCCCAAGCCGCTGCGGCGCGCTGGTGGCTGCGGACGGCATAGGCGTCGCACGCCTCACGGTCGATGTTCCAATCCCTCGCAAGGTTCTCGGCGGTTTCGATCATACCGCTGATGATGCCGTACCGCTCGACTGGCTGACTCATGACCCGCCCGCGCGTCAGGCGATCGTGCAGAGTCACGTTGCCCGAACGAACTCCGCTACGCAGATCCGTGCTGTAATGCTCAACGTTGGACATGGACTCGCAACCGCCAGCAACTACGACATCCGAAACCCCGGTCTGAACCATCATCGCCGCGTTCACGATCGCCTGCAGTCCGGAACCACAGCGTCGATCGAGCTGGTAACCAGGCACATCCTCTGGAAGGCCTGCGAGCAACCATGCCCAGTGTGCGATGCACGGAGCTTCGCCATTGCCGTAGCCCTGTGCGAAGATCACGTCGTCTACCCTCGACGGATCGATACTGGTGCGCTCCGCCAGGGCCTTGAGGATTTTGGCACCGAGCTGACCGGCGGTAAGCGGCGCTAGGCTCCCGCCAAACCTGCCCACTGCGGTCCGGATGGGAGAAACGATGGCGGCGCGGCGCAAGGTCATTGGGCGGTTCCTACAATTCCGGTGTCGATCAGGCGGGCGATTGCCCCCGAGGATAGCTTGAGGCGCTCGGTCAGGACCTCTTCGGAGTGCTGGCCGTTGCGCGGTGCAGGCAACGGTGCGTTGCGTTCCAACTGGGGTATGGTTCCGAAGGAGCCGGCCGCAGGGTAGGCGAAACCCGAGGGGTTGTCCCGGAAGGCGCTGAACACCGGGTTCTCACCCACCAGACGCGGATCGTGTGCGGCGTCGAGCATGGTGCGGTAGGCGCTGTGCACGATCCCGCCAGCATCAAGAACGGCGGCAAGATCGGCGTGATTGCGGGCGCCGATCGCAGCTTCGAAGATGGGGTAGAGCGCGTCCCTGTGAGTGAACCGCAAGCCGTCGTTACTGGCGAAGGATACGTCGCGTGCGTTCTCAACGGCGGCGATTTGCTCCTCAAGCCTGAGGGCGGCGACGAGGTTGGCCCACTGACGCGGGGTGACGACAACGATCATGGTCCGGACAGCATCGGCGGTTACGAAATCGCGCCCGAACAGGCCGTAGACCGCGTTTCCGAGCCGGGGACGATTGTCTCCCTCGTAGAGCACCTCGGCGATGCCGCCGAGATTGGCGACCGTCCCGATCGCGACATCCGACAAGGGAATGCGCACCTCGCTGCCCTCGCCGGTCTGGGCGCGGCGCTGAAGAGCCGCCAAAAGGGCAAACGCGGCATAGGCGCCCGAAAGCAGGTCCCAGGCAGGCAGGACGTGGTTGACCGGCTCTGGCCCCGGTCCGGTCATCGTCGGATAGCCGACCGCGTTGTTGACGGTGTAGTCGAGCGCCGGAGCACCGTCGGCCCAGCCCATCACCCTCACCGTGATGAGATCCCCGCGGCCCTGGCAGAGCGTCTCGTGCGAGAGAAACCCGCCCACCGGGAAATTGGTAATGAGTTGGCCAGTGGCGCGGATCAGATCCTGCAGAAGCTCGCGTCCTTCGGGGCGTCCGAGGTTGAGGGCTACGGACTTTTTGGCCCGGTTGAGGTTCTCCCAATACAGGGAGGAGTTGCCGGAGGTGAGCGGCCAGCGCCGGAAGTCCGGCCCGCCGCCGATCTGGTCGACGCGGATCACGTCCGCACCGAACTGAGCGCAATAAAGCCCGGCGGTCGGCGAAGCGACGAAGGACGAGGCCTCGATCACGGACAGACCCGTCAGGAGCTGGTACATGGGCCGATCAGCCCCGCTGCGCCCAATCGCGCAGCATGTGCTTGGCGATCTGGAGCTGGAGGATTTGCGTCGTGCCCTCGTAGATGCGGTAGATGCGCGAGTCGCGGAAGAACCGCTCGGCGTCATATTCGGCAAGGTAGCCAGCGCCGCCATAGATCTGCACCACACGATCGACGACACGCCCGCACATCTCGCTTGCGTAAACCTTGGCCGCCGCAGCCTTGCGCAGCACGTTCTCACCAAGGTCGGCGCGCCGTGCAGCATCTTCAAGCATGCATTCCGCGGCGTAAATCTCGATCTCGCTATCGGCGAGCATCTGCTGGATCAGTTGAAAATTGGCGATTGGCTCGCCGAAGGCCTTGCGCTCGTTGGCGTAGCGCAGCGCGGAATCGAGCGCACGACAAGCATAGCCGGTGGCGGCCGAGCCAACCGAGAGGCGCCCGTTGTCGAGGCTCTGCATGGCGGTGGCGAAACCTCTACCCTCCTGCATGCCCAGCAGGGCGTCGGCAGGAAGATGCACGTTGTCCATTATGATGTCAGCGATGTGGCTGCCAGCCTGCCCCATCTTCTTGTCGGGCTTGCCAACGGTGATCCCCGGCGTGTCCATCGGCACCAGGAAAGCGCTGACATGCGCGTTCTTGGGAAGCGCCTCTTTACTGGTGCGCGCCATGATCAGCGCGACATCGGCATAGGGAGCATTGGTGATGTAGCGCTTCGTGCCATTCAGAACCCAGCCATTGCCTGATCTGACGGCCATGGTCTGCATGGCAGCGGAGTCGGAACCCGAGCCAGGTTCGGTGAGCCCGAAGCAGGCGATCTCGCCAGCAGCCAGGCGCGGCAGCCATTCGGCCTTTTGCTCCTCGGTCCCACCATTTTTTAGTGCCGAGCACACCATGCCGATGTTGATCGAGGTGATCGAGCGATAGCACGGCATCGCGTAGCTGAGCTCACGGATGGTGCGCGTATACTGCTGAATGTTCATCCCAGCCCCACCGAACTCTTCAGGCATGGTCAGGCCGAACAATCCCATTTCCCGCATCTCCCGCACAATGTCCTCGGGTATCCGGTCCGTCTCGATGATCTGTTTCTCGGCAGGCAGCAAACGCTCACGCACATAGCGTTGCAATTGCTCGATGAATTGGTCGAATACACCGGCGTCCATGCCGGAAACGCCATTGTTCACGGGGCAGGTCCTCAGATCGGGTCGTAGGGAAAGACATCCGCACTGACTTCGTCGGCGCGGGCAAAACTGGGCCGGAAAGCCGGGATAAGCTCGTCGGCGATCGCCTCGGGCGTCCATCCGGTGGTCTTCGTCATGGAGCGTACAGGACGCGGCTTGTCGAACAGCACGATCTCGTTCTTGCGAACCCCGAAGATCTGGTTGGTCACGCCTTGGCTTGCATCGGAGGCGAGATAGACCACAAGCGGCGCGATCTTGTCGGCACTCATTGTCTTCAGCCGTTCCACCCGCGCCTGCTGTTCGGGCGTCTCTGCAGGAATCGAGGCGGTCATGCGGCTCCATGCGAAGGGCGCGATGCAGTTCGAACGCACCCCAGCGCGGGCCATATCGAGCGCGATCGACTGGGAAAGGCCAACGATGCCGAGTTTCGCAGCCGAGTAGTTCGCCTGCCCGATATTGCCGATCAGGCCGGACGTGCTCGTAAAGTGGACGAAGCTGCCCGATTGCTGCTCGCGGAAATAGGGAGTCGCCGCCTTGCTAACATTAAAGGCACCGTTGAGGTGCACGTCGATCACCGCGCGCCAATCCTCGAGGCTCAGCTTGTGCCAGATCGCATCGCGCAGAATCCCCGCATTGTTGACCACAGCATCGATCCGTCCGAAATGCTGGACGGCGTCCTCGACGATTGATTGGGCTCCGACCGGATCGACTACCGAGGCAAGATTGGCGCGCGCTTTGCCGCCGGCGGCGATGATATCGTCAACGGTTTGCTGCGCGGGACCAGCATCACCCCCTTCGCCGCCGCCGCCGACGCCAGGGTCGTTCACTATGATTGACGCACCTTGCCTCGCGCATAGCAACGCGATTTCACGGCCAACGCCGCGCCCCGCGCCGGTGATGGCGACAACCTTGTTTTCCAGCATCATCAGGCGTTTTCCTTGAGCATCGCGGCCAGTGTTTCCCCCAGCAGCGATGGCGAGGGGCTGACGCGGATGCCCGCATCTTCCATCGCCGCGATCTTGTCTTCCGCGCCGCCCTGACCGCCGGAAACGATCGCGCCAGCATGGCCCATGCGGCGACCCGGAGGGGCGGTGAGGCCGGCGATGAAGCCGACCATCGGCTTGGCGCGGCCCTTGGCGGCTTCGGCCTTGATGAAGGCGGCGGCTTCTTCCTCGGCCGAGCCGCCGATTTCGCCGATCATGATGATGCTTTGCGTCTCCGGATCGTCAAGGAACAGGTCGAGCATGTCGATAAAATTGGTGCCGTTGACCGGAT
>NZ_JBRJGU010000014.1:0-11413 GCF_053628655.1 Porphyrobacter sp. MBR-49 | reverse complement strand
GATGAATGCCGGCACGGGTGGAGGTGAAGCGATACCACGCAAGCGGAGGAGACACGCCAGAGCAACTGCGATCGTCGACGACATAGGCCCATAGCCTGCCGGTTGTGGTCTTGCCGCTGCCGGGCGCGAGCACCTTGACCGGCGTATCGTCGGCGTGGATCTTAGCGGCCTTGAGGCCTTCCTCGCGGATGCGGGCGACGATCGGCTCGAGCAGATGTGCGGCCTGTCCCGCCCAGCCCGCCAGCGTCGAACGATCGATCTCGATGCTTTGCGCCGCCATGATCTCAGCCTGGCGGTAGAGCGGCAGATGATGATCGAACTTGGCGACGACGATATGGGCGAGCGTGCTGAATGTTGCTTTGCCGCGCGCGATCGGCTTGGGCGGCGCGGGCGCCTGGACGATCCGCTCGCAGGCGCGGCAGCTATACTTGGGCCGGACATTGCGCACGACGCGCCAGCTGACGGGCACGATGTCGAGCATCTCATCGGCATCGGCGCCGAGCTGACGCAGCTCACCGCCGCAGCATGGGCAGGCGCAGGTGCCAGAAGCAGGTTCGTGGATAATCTCGTGGCGCGGTAGATGCGTTGGCAGTGAGCGGACCGGTGCCGGTCGTTCAGACGCCGCAACGATATCGGGCATGCGCGCATCGGCATTGACGGCTTCAGCCTCATACTCTTCCAGCGCCAGTTCGAGCTGCTCGATCTCGCGCGCCAGCTTCTCCGACGAAGTCCCGAATGTCATCCGTCGCAACTGAGCAAGCTGGGCGCGCAGCATTGCAATAACGCGATCACGAGCGTCGATCTGGGCCTTCAGCCCGGCGATCTGCGCGTCCGTATCGGATGGGAAGATAGCGTCCTGCTGCACGTCTGATCCTTACCGGATCAGGCGGATCAAGGCGATCAAAAACGGCTGATTACCGCCGATTATCAACCGACCAGGGCCGGTCTCCAGGTCCGTTGAGGATGCCGCCAGTCGACGCCTTCCAGGAGCATCGAAAGCTGCGCGGCAGTTAAGTGCGCGACGCCTGTCTGGCTCATCGGCCAGACGAACCGGCCCCGCTCGATCCGCTTGGAGAACAGGCAAAAGCCCTGACCATCATACCAGAGTAGCTTGACGAGATCGCCACGTCGGCCGCGGAAGGCGAAGACAGCCCCGGAATGGGGGTTCTGCTTCATGACCTCCTGCGCCATCAACGCGAGGCCACACATGCCTTTGCGCATGTCGGTGGCTCCGCACGCAAGCCAGACCCGCGTCGCCGGCGGCAGCGCGATCATCGTTCAAGCACCGCCAGCACGCGCGCCAACGCTTCGGCATCCACCGTCGCATCGACGTTCAGCCTGACACCGGTCGGCAGATCAATCACGATACAGCCTGCGGCCTGTGATGTCCGTATCGGTGGTGACGGCGATGGCGGCGATGGCGGTGATGGCGAGACCAACGGCGACGAGACCGGATCGGATATGACGACCTGTGCGAACGAGGGAGGAACGGGCTCTGCCAGACGGGTCGGTGCCTTTGAAGGCCGATCGATCAACAAGCCCGCCATCGCGTTGCGGCGCCAGGTATAGAGCAATCCGCTGGTGACCTCATGCCGATCCATCGCCGCACGCACTGATCCGCCAGGGCCAAACGCATCCCGCAGCACCGCCAGCTTCTGCTCGACGGTCCAGAACCGCCGACCCGACACCCGGGCGATCACCTCCATCCGACCAGTCATATGACTGCTCTTATGACTACTCTCATCCGAACCGACTGCTTCATCCACCGCGCTGCTCCGCCAAAAGCAGGCAGACATCGCAGAAGCCGCCTCAACCGCAAGGCGGCCTACACGCCACGCTTACGACGTTGCTTTATCTGACGGTGTTCTTCTGGATCATGCGCATCGTCGTTCGGACGTATATGACAGAGCACCACCTCGCTATTGATGCGACATCGCGGGCGTCGATGGCCGAGACTTACCTCGCCTTGAAAAAGGAATCCGCAGCCACGGATCAGGACAGGGCCATCGTGTTGGCATCACTTTTCCGGCCTGTTGTCGACGGCATCGTGAAAGACGATGGTCTGCCGGCCATCACACCTGCGGCAATTATATCAGGATTGGCAGTGGGAAAGCCAGGTCAGTGATAGGTCTGACGTCAATTGACGAGGAAATATAAACAGGCGGCGTAGGAGGCCAACACACATGCGCTCAGCGCTGCTGCCTCAAGGCGTAGCCAGGGGTCAGGCTTTCCAGTCGGTTCACTGCCCCAGTCATTCATCAGCACTGGTGCCTTCCCCAATATCTATCCCAGCGTGCAGCCCATCCACCACGAACCATCGCGCAGCTAATGTCACCGGATCTCGGCGATACGCACCAGGCTCCGGTTCGATCACCGCCCGCGCGCCCTGTCGATGTGCAACGCATTGTCGGACCGGAAACCAGAATATGTCCGTGCGGCCCTACGCCGGTTCGCCTACCCAGGAGTGCAACAAGCGCATCTCGGGAGGCGATCGGGTCGCTGTCAGGGCATGGGTGTCCAGCCGAACAGCTGCCATCCATTTCACGGGCAGCAATCCCTGATATTCGAAGCCTTGGCCCCTCTGCGCACCACACTGGACCATCACCGTCCCAGACGTGAGTCGGCGTGCAATTGAAGGTCTGGCCAGCAGGAACGACGGCGACTTGCAACGCGATGTAGAGGAGTGGCCCTGTCATAGAAAAACCATAGCATAACAATGGCTAGAGATTACAGTCCCCACGTGAAATGTCCATTGATTCCCCCTTCAGATCGATCGAAATAGAGCCGCCATGAACTAGCACAGCTTGCATGCCGGGGTTTTCACAAACTAGCCTGATTACGGACGCCCGGTTCGACGCTGGATCGAGGTTTGTCGACAATCTCAGTGTCCCGCCGTCAGCCCGGAACGAATTTACCACAAGGCCATCCCCGATCACGAACCCGGGAGGATAAGCGCTTGCCGCTCTCGCAATCATCGGAGCCAGCTCGCTGTAAGGAAGGTTCGTCGGCCGAGAAGATTGCGGCGCTGTAGGCGCAGGCTGGCAGCGATCTGCGATTGCTTGGCCAACCTCCAGCCTGCCCTTTTCAAATGCATAGTTCGCTGCCCCGATGCAATCGCCAGCAGCCAGCATCTCGCCCACACGCTTATTGAACTTGCGCTCATTGATGCCATCAATGAAAGACATGACGCTTCCGCCGGCAGCGGCACCTTGATCGGTCCGACCCGTGGAGTTGCAGCTGGTGATCGTCCCATGCTGCATACATTCGGTGCGAACGTTCCCTTGCGGCTGGGCCGTATCACAAGTGATCAACCCGCCCCCGAGGTTCATGCACGTGGTAGATTGGGCGAATGCCTGGCTTGAAATGCCCAAAGTCACTGCAAAAAGATAAAGCTTCTTCATGCCAGCATAATGCCCATCGGCGGGTTCAAAAATCGTAAACCGATTGATTGGCTGAAGGAAATTGACCTAGCTCGGAGGCTACGGTCGACTGCGGTCTGGAAAGTGATTGGATTGCAGTCTCTTTTGCTGTCGCATTGTCCCGACGCTGGGGGAAAGTAGCTGCCTTCCGCTTCGTGAGCACGCATCGCGAACGCAGAAAACAATTACCTTAGCTGCAAATGAGGCGCCGTCTCTCCGGCTGTCACGTCATCCCGACGTCGGGGGATTGGTCACCACGAGGAAACATGGCCCAAACTGCCAGCGTTTTTCACGACCACTGGCTGCGTGTTGCCCCCCGACCACCACAGCTGGGGAGCTGCCCACATCACGCATTCTCACAACATGATGCGAGTAACTTGTAGCCAGTCCTGGAGGCGAAGCCTTCGCAGCATTCAACGTGAAGGAATGCGCTTCGCCTCCGGATAGGTTAGCGCCGATTACGCTCTGGCGATGAACACATTCCCGGCAGTGGTCGTGTAGCAACCCATCTTGGGTGCACCAGCAGCAGCTGCAAGAGCTTGGGCTGCTGCGACGGTGGCTGCGCCAGTAGCGGGCGTCACACGAAGGTTCGAATTGATCCGATCGCAGACTGGGCTGGAAATTTGCGTCTCTGGCGTGCCACCACCGGTCACGACATAGAGATCGCGCGTTGTGACGTTCGGGGCAGTCCCGACGGTTTCAGTCGCCAGAACGCCTGCGACACCGGTCGGCAGAGCAGGTAGTTCATCAAGATAAGCTCCGTTGGGGCCCGCAACGGTCAGCGCATTGATGTTCGCCGGACGTGTGGCGCGTTCAGCCTTGAACATCTGCACTGCCGAGATGACGTTAGTGCCCGCATTCTGATACTGGTTGGCCTGTGCGCCAACTGTGCCCGAATTGAAGGCGTCGCCACCATAGAAGATCACCATCAGAGCCGCAGCAGCGGCGAGCAAGATGCCGATGATTGTAAGAATAATTGTAGTCATAGAAAAATTCGCCTTTCGTTCTGTCCAAACTTCACATTCGACCGATAGCTCAGAGGATCATGAATTCGCTGGCAGTATTGGTTACAATTTATCTCCGACGAACAAGTCACCGTTGATGGATTGGCTTTTAGGATGAAAAAATTTTGTGGAGAAGATGAAAAAGTGTAAAAATGTCGAGCCTATCGCTTTTTTCGATAGTAGAAATTCGTCTTTATCGTCTAAATTCGGCGGAAAACCTAGTTAGTTGCAAAAATGAAAATGTTAAAAAAGTTGCGTAATGGAATCATTCCAGGCGAGCTGAATGATCGCGATGACGTTTATGTGGTTCTAAAAAGAACGTGGCGAACTAGGCTCGAACAGGGAAGTAGGATCGAAGGTTTGTAAACTTATGCGGGTCGCATCACTTGGTAAAGAAGGCGAATAGTTTGACTGAACCGGAATTTCCGGCATTGCGACTAGTCGGGCATTCTTGAGCTGCGCTTGGCCAGCAACTGAAAACTCGCCCGCCAGCCCCTTCCATGGTGTCAAAGACATCGTCGACAAACGATTGAGTCACGCTTTTGAAACAGCTCGCTCATCGAATTCACAAAGATCGTTTTGGAACGGCGCCAGCGTAGAAGCTGGTCAAGCCCTGTGGGATGCAGGGTAGGGTCTAACCCGTTCTCGAAAGGGTGGCCTAACACCGCACGGAGACGGTCAGCGAGCTGCGCAACCTAGCAGTTGTCGCAGCTGGGCATGATCCTCGTGTTGCCCGTCACCGGATTCCACGTTGCGTGAGGCCATTCAATTTCACTGGCGTCAGCCATCAAGCCTCCGAGGACCGAAAAGGCAACCGCCACAACTGGTGCTCGGCTGCAGTGCAGCCCTCAGCATATCACCCTTATCCGACGACTGAAGTAGACCCAATGAGAGAACAAAACATGAACAGTAATGGTGCGAGTGAGATCAACCTGTCAGCTATACGCCCCGATCGGCAAGAAGAGGTTCGTCGACGACTGGAAATGCTTTTGGCATTCGAGAAGGCGCCAGGCCGAGCTAATGCGGAGGGGTATGCGCAGGGGCTCGGGATTAGCGTGGCACAGTTCTATAATCTCCATAAGGCTTGGAGAGTGCTGCGCGATCCGCAGGCTCTCGTCGGACGCACCCGAGCAAGGAAGAAGTCGATCAAATTGACGCCCTTGCTAGAGAAGTTGGTTCAGGACGTTCTGGCACGGTCTCCCGGTGCACTCCCGAATGAGATCACGCAGAAGGTTATCGCTCGGGCGAAGGAAGCGTCGATCGCCTTGCCGCATCGTGAAAAGCTGATGCGATACATTGCTGCGCAGCGGCAACCCGGATTGCCTGCTGACATGATTGCACTCGCCGACATCGTTATCGATTATGCTGTGCTAGACTTACCAGTGATCTTCGATGGCGCAGGCATTCACAGACCTCTGGCAGCCTTCGCCATCGAAACGATTTCGCCGAGCGTGTTGATGATCGATCTGTTCGATGGAATGCCAACGCTTGGAAAAAGTGCACGCGTCCTCGCGAGCGCTATCAAGAACCTGCATGGCAGTGCACATACGATCGCCATCCCGGCCGGAGACGACAAATCCTGGCAGGTTCTCAGCAAGGCGCTCGAGCAAACGGGCTTGGAAGCGGTCGCCTATAGTCCCAGTGCATACCAATATGGTCGATATGCAGAGGCTCTGCTTGGCCAGCGAAACAACGGTATCAGATTACGACCGAGATTGGTTGCAACGAGCAACAAAGGCCGCGCGCTACGGCTGCCAGAAGGCGAGATTCCCCTTCATATTGATGATGCACGGGCACTTGTGCGCGCAAGGCTCCTGGGTTCCGATGAGAGCCAACCCGACAATCTTCGCAACCCGCGAGACATCTCTTCCTTGCTCGAGTTCATCGAAGGCACTGGGGCATGATCGCCACACCGTGGCTTAGATCAGGTAGGCGTCGACTGCCTCGAGTGTCGCAAGCATCCGCCCCTCGGACACGCCTGAGCCCCAAATACGGGCTTCTTTCAACGAAGCAATGATCGGTTCGTTGTGGCGAAGAACCTCCCGTTCCCAGTGTGAAATAGCAGCGCTCGGTGGAAGTTCTGTTATTTTTCGGCTCTTCGAGAACTGAGCGGCGTCCACACCAAGTGTCTTTCGCGGTGCGAAGCTCAAGCGACCCATCTTTGGCCCAACTTTTTGAAGGATCTCTCGTCCGAAGGCATAGGAGGCTGAGGGATGAAGCGAAAAGCTTTCCGTAGCCGCTTCGAGCGCTGCCCGGTCTTTTGCTTCATCAATTCCAGGCGGAACGACCATATCAAGATGGCACCGCGGCCATGCGTCTACCGGACGATCCAGTCTGTTGTCGTAGATAAACCGCCAAGCGTTGTCCGCTGCCTCCCGCTGTGTCTCGCTCGCTGTTTCCAGCCTGTTGAGTGAGCTTCCCAGAACGAGACCACTGGCGGCATCGAGGCAAACCGCAACGACAGCCAATTCTCGTTGCCCCAGCAACAGAATGGCGACCGCGCATAAATCGATGATGATATGCTGCCCGAAGTGCCTCTGGAGAAACTCTACATCGGTAGCCAATTTCTTTCGCTCGTCACGAACGAGCCGTTCCGCAGCTTGCAATCGCGTTTGCTCATTCGTTCCGCCAATATCATCGGTGTGAGGGTGTGCGGCTATCAGACGCTTCGCGATATCAATGTTTCGGCCCCCCGGCCCAGCCGACAGCAACATTTCGCGAGTTGCAGCCCGTATAGGCGAACCTTCCTCTACCGATAGCCTCCGGGCACTACGGTGCTCGTTAGGGATCACGCCTTCAAGCGAGCGTTCACGCCAAGCTCTTCTCAGGTTAAAGAAAGCAGCGCGGCGTAACCCCAAACTGTCTGCGAGTGGCTTCAACGGCTCACCGTTTTCCGCCCGCCAGACGGCCTCGAGCCTTGCCAGCGCCAGCTTGCGTTTCTCGGGCACCAGGCCGTCGAGGATCATCCGCTCCCGCTCAGGCATTTCCTCTGGCCAAATCTTGGCAATGATCTTGTCTGCGCCAGTTGCATCGTTCGTCATGGATCAAGCCTAAAATCAGGTCGCTCCCTTGTCTATAGAAAAATACTTGATTTCCTCGCTCATGCGACTAGATCATAAACGTCTAGTGAAAAACACGTGAATATCACGATGAGGAGCAAGTGTATGGATGAAAGGGATAAAGAGGCCGACCTTCATGAAAAAGCTGAGGGCGCACACAGGCAGATAGCGCCTAGCGCTCCTCCGATCGACGCGGCCGCAATCGTGGAATGGCGTCGCCATGGAGGCACTGGGCCTAGATCATTGGAACGGGCAAGCCGCTCCAGCAGATGGTTGGCTCGGCCCCGGACTTTGGGGACGAATGTCGTATGACCAAGGTCCTCATCGACAGTGATCATCACAGACGGATCCCTCTGTCTCAGAATGTCGTGCGCAACAGCGGATTCGACAGGTTACTGCTCAATAGATCGATCACGCCGGATCGAACGCGTCTGGTCACGGCTGATTACGACCATCTTCTCGCTGACGAAAGGCTTACCCTCATGGGTGAGATGATCGTCGAAAGGAACGGCGGCTCCTTGCGCACCTTCGTCGGTAATCGCGCCCACGAGAATGGCTATTGGCCGAGCTTCAAACGCAAACGCTTACAACATTGGGAAGGCGAGACGCAGCGCTACGCTCTCCTTGCGGCCGAATGCGATCACGCAGTCGAATGGGCGCAAAGCGAGCCATGCTTGCTCAAATTCCCGATCGGAAACGAAATGTTCGAATGGTATGCTGACCTGCAAGTAAGTCTATTCGATGCTCCGGACGAGCTATGGGAAATCAAAAGAAACGAGCGCGATCTTGCGGATGAGCGATACCGCCTGAAGCTTGCCGGCGTGCGCGAGATATGTCGACGCATCGGGATGCGATTTCGTCTTGTCATGGCTGAGGATATCGTCGTCAGTCGCCATCATCGGAACAATCTAGAGCTCTTCGCCTCTCGGCGCTTCCTTCACATTTCGCCCCATCACATGCGGTGCTTCGAAGCCTTCGCCCTCAACAATGGACCGGACACAACATATGGTGAGCTCGCCAATGTGCTCGAACCTCAATGTTCGGCCCGAGGCGCCGCAGTGATCCAAGCGCTCACAGTCCGGCGACGCGTCGAGATTGACCTGCGCTCATTCCTCACCAGCTGCACCCCGGTCAGGATCCACTGACATGCGGCTTCTCACAGCGCCGAGCTTTGAATGCGCCAGCCTGCACCGTGCGATGAAGACACCCTCGCGCCAATGTTCGGCCTGTGTTGTGAATGGCGCGAATTACAGCGCCAATCTTCGAACAGACATCCTCCGCTTGATTTGCCGGAAGCTCGAATAGGGCAAGGGCCGGCGCCGGAACGGCGATCCATCAACGAATAGGAAGACCGATGGGTCTTTCCAGCCGGGATCGCAGACCCGGTGATCCCGGGGCCGTGCCTGCGGTCAGCGATTGCTGACGTGCGTCCTCTCGCAGGAGAATACCTATGACTAAATTCCTTCCACCCTACAACCTTCCAGCGGGCACGATCATAGAGATCGACGGCCGTCCTTATCAGCGGCCGACACACCCTGTCCCAGGTCGGCTCCTGATGCAGGATTGCCATACGGGGCAGCCTTTCCTTGTTCCAGACGGAAAGGGAGGGACCGAATTTCCAACCGAAGACGACTTCGACAATCTGTTAATTGAAGGCAGGATCAAGATCGTCCTCCCGCAGAAGATCGTCGCCTCGCGGGCTCTTGCGGCAAAGGCCGAATGGGACCTCAGTGACCTCGAAGCCATTGACCCAGGCATTCGCAAAACGATGGCACAGGTCATTCTGCTTGACGAAAATGGGATCGCAAACGGCGTCAATGCGATCACTAAAGGGCTTGCCAAACTGTGGACCCCGGATCTGAAGGCTAAATTCGGTGATCACGATGAGCCAGCAACAATCAAGCGTTGGCGAGCGGAGCGGGGCGAACCGGGGAATAGGCCTTGGCACTTGATGGTCCGCCTGACCGGAAAAGTTCCACGCCAACCGCATGATGACGACGTGCCGCTCGAAATTCGCAAGAAGCACGCACTCGAATGGAGCGCCACCAGGTGCGCGATGACTACTGCCTATTCACAAGCGGCAACAGAGCTCAAACAAGTCAATGAGGGAAAGTCAGTCTACTATGCCAAACCTGACAAGCCTTATCCAATCTTCACCTACCACACCTTCCGACGCGAGTGCATTGCTCTTGAAGGGTCGGACACCAAGGATGAAAAGCACAGTAAACCGTTTGTCGACGGCACAATGCGGGGAGGCGGGCGCCCACTGACAGCGACCCGCAACCTCGAAAAGGTCATCATTGATCACACGCGGCTCGACGCGTTTCTGGTCGTCGACGTGGAACGTGACATTGTAGGGGGGCGACCTTGGCTGACTCTCGCAATTGATGTGCACAGCCGGGCCATTGTCAGTTGGGTGATCGCTTTCCGACCGCCGAGTTACTGGACCATATGCGAATGCATTTGGCGGATGAACCACCCTAAGAGGCCGCCTCCTGCCGATGCTGAACGCTACCCAATTCTGAAGCGGATTTGCGGGAAGCCTGGTGAAATCATCGTCGACAATGCCGCAGAATTCACCAGTCATGGATTGGAAGACGCGGCCAATAGTGGCTCATTTTCGGTCCGCTTCTGTCCGATCAAAAAGCCGACTTATCGAGGGATAGGCGAACGCGCTTTCGGAACGCTGCCAAGCAAGATGCTGGAACTCCTCCCAGGCCACGCCATGACGATCGACTACAGCCGGCGAACGGAATACGACGGTGAACAACTTGCAGTGGTAACTCCAAATGAGATGGAAGCGATCGCGAACAAGGCGATCGCCGAATACCACACTGAGCCTCACGATGGGCTGAATGGATTGCCACCTGCTCTCGTCCACAGCCGATCAGCGAACAGACATGGCATTGATGTCATGCATGATCTGCGGCGATTTCGGCTTCAGACCTACGACGTCAAGTTGAATGTGAAGGTTACAAAGAGCGGTGTGCGTATCTTCAACGGCTTGCGTTACTACTCGAAGGAAGGATGCGAGCGCCTGGTCAATAATAATCTGCGCTTCGAGCCAAGGCGGCAGGCGCGGATCGATGCGGTGGTTCACACCAAGATCAAATTCGACCCCGAAAACATCGCCGTCATCTACGCTTGGGACAAAACCGAGCGAGTCTACGTCGAGCTGCTGTGTGAGGACGAAACCTATGCGGACGGAATGCCGCTCTGGTTTCATCTCGAACTTCTGGAACTCGCCAAACGAGAAGCAACTGCACCCCCAGAAGCCGTAGCTCCAAAACGGAAAAAGAAGGCCAAAGGTGTAGCGGATGAAAATTACACGGGGCTTCAACGCTTCTCCGAGCTCGATGGGTCAGCACCCAAAGGGTTCAATACCGAAGCCGAACGTCTTGCCGCACGGACGCGCAGGATTGAAGCTATTCGTGCGATCGCTCCCGGTGCCAGAGCTAGAGAGCGTGAAACACTCGCCAAGCTCTATGACATCCCCAGACTCCGAGCGATAACGGGCAACCTCGTCACGCTCGACACGGACTTCTCGAAGTCAGCAACCGTCGATGACTTCATCGCCCACGATGCGTCTGAGTTGACCAACTTGGACGCGGAAATCCTCGCGACCCGCAGTGATGCTGGCAATATGCCGAAACTCCGGAAAGCGCGGCACGACCGGTTCGATGCTGGCCGCCGCAATCCAGACGTGACGCCTCCTGAAGAGGGCGCAGCCACCCCCAATCGCCGTCGCCGTGCACGCGGCTGAACCGAGGCCCCACCTGCCTCGGCAGGTGGGGCTCAACTCTGGAGACCCAACATGACCAAAATTTTTGTAAACGATTACGAAGAACAGCGTGATGACCCTGATCACGACAGACCGGCAATCCTTGAGGTCGCCTCGAGCTCTGAGGCTACTGAGAGATTCTCTGCAGAG
>NZ_JBRJGU010000013.1:0-15007 GCF_053628655.1 Porphyrobacter sp. MBR-49 | reverse complement strand
GAAAGTGATACCATCGCGCATCCTCCCTGAATCGCACGTCGGCAAGCCTCTGGGAATCCCTAAATGGACTCTTTCGTTCCGGTCAATCCACTAGAGGGGGTCTAGACAGGGTCTAGAGGGGGTCAAGCGGGAGCCTGAAGGGGTCAAACAGCCGCGTCCCGCACTACCGCGACCCCGGCTTCCTTCTGCGCCTTCAACTCAGCCTTCAGTTTCGCCGGATCGCGCGCGAAGACAAAGCCGAAGCTGACCCCGCCTTCCTTGCCGATGGTCGCATGGTGCAGCTTATGCGCCTGCACCAGCCGCTTGGCATAGCCCTTGCGCGGCACCCAGTTCCAATAGCGCTGATGCACCAGCCCATCATGCACCAACGTGTAGATCACCCCATACAGCGTGATCCCGACCGCAAACCACCACAACCAGTCCCAGTAAAGCGAGCCGACAATATACATGGCTGCATTGATCGTTCCAAACACCACCGCGAACAGATCGTTCTTTTCCAGAGCATTATCATGCGGTTCGTGATGATCGCGGTGCCAGCCCCAGCCCCAGCCGTGCATGATGTATTTGTGGGCATACCACGCGAACAATTCCATCCCGATCAGCGAGGACAGCACGGTGAGTGTGATTTCGAGCCAGCTCATGCGGGCACCTTTTCAGCCAATTCAACCTGCGCCGCCCCGGCCCGTCGCGCAGCGGGCAGCGCCCACCACGGCACATCGGGGCGGCGGTGATGTTCCAGATGATAGCCGAAATGAAAGCAGGTGGCGAGGCTGAGAAGCGTGCCGAAATCGTCGCTGCGGGTGTTGTGGCGATCAGCAAAGCTCGCCGCGTCTTCCCCCGCGCGGTGGCGGTGCGGGCGGAAGGTGCCGAAGTAGAATAGCTGCAATGATGATGCGAGCGCGGGCAGGCCATAGAGCAGCACGATTTGCGCCATCGGAATCCCGATCACCAGCCAGTAAATACCCACCACGGTGTGGACATACAGGATCGATCGCCAGCCGAAGTAACGCCGGAAAAACGTGGCATACCAGCGCATAAAATCATCGGGGTGATGCTCATCAAAATCAGGATCGCCCGCGCGCCCCGCCAGCCTGTGATGGGCAAAATGTGCATCGCGCAGCTGCTTCCAGCCAAAGCCCGCATAGAGCGCCAGCAACACCGCACCGATGGTCGCATTGCAGCGCGGCCTGCCCGGCATCAGGCTGCCGTGCATCGCATCGTGGCAGACGATGAACACCCCGACCGAAAGCCAGCATTGCACCGCCGCCAGCGCCAGCGCGAAGGGCCAATTGCTCCAGGTGAGTTCAAACACGAACATCGCATAGGCGTGCAAACCCAGCCAGCCCCCGGCGATAGCCGCGCCCAGCACCAGCCCAACCGCGCTCTGCCGCGCACGCGCGAAAGGGGTGCCATGCAGTTTCATATTAAACAGATACGCCCAAACCCGTCATGCGGTCTCGTATAGAAGCCCTGCGCGGCGGCGCAATTGCGTTTCGTGGGAGTGGGCTTGCGCCGGTGTCTTCAATCGTCGCCCCGGGATCAGGGTCAGGGCAACTTATCGCCGCGAGTAGTGGGAGAGCACCAACCCGCGTCCATCGTCACCCCAGCGCAAGCTGGGGCCTAGGGCCGCAAATGGCAGTGCTCACCGCTTGAGAACCCAGCTTTCGCTGGGATGACGGATAATGGCAGGTTTTGGCATTGCACCGTGCTGCTGGGAATGATCGGGGTTGGGTGGATTTAACTACCCGTTATCGTCGCCCCGGACTGGATCCGGAATCCCGCTGCCTTCCTTATCCGGCCATCGGATGGGAAGAAGAAGCGGGATCCCGGGTCAAGCCCGGGAAGACGTAGAAAGGGAACAACCGCAACGGCGTCGCTTCCCGAACAGCCGCCTTACCTCGCGGGCGCAATATCTGCCATTCCGGCGCAAGCGGGTTTCGTATGAAACCGCCCTGCCCCGGCCTCACTCCCCTTGCGGAAAGAAAAACGCGCGCAGGTGTTCGCCGATGCGCGCCGGGCGCAGGGTTTCGGCGTCGATGCAGCACCAGCTTGATTGCACTTCGGCCAGCACTTCCTCGCCGCGCTTGATCAGCGTGGAATAGAACGCGCGCGCGCCGTTGAAGCGTTCGAGCACGGGATGCGCGATCACGTCATCTTCCAGAAACGCAGGCTTGCGGTAGGTAATCTCGTGCTTCAATGCGACCCACGCCTTGCTCGCCACGTCTTCGGCCGGGGCCAGATTGTTCCAATGCGCCAGCACCGCATCCTGCACCCAGTTGAGGTAGCGCGCGTTGTTCACGTGGCCCATGAAATCGATATCCGCCGCCTCAACCTTGATCGGGTGGACAAACGCGGATGCTGAGGGAAGGATTGCTGACATGGCTGTAAGCTAGCGGAGAATTATTACAATTTCCACCAACCATTGCCCAAAAATCGCCGCAATCTTGCCACGGCTCGACAATCATGGGTAAGGACGGGGCACTTACCCCAACCCGATGGACACAATCATGGCCAGCCGCCCGCGCACGCTATACGAAAAAATCTGGGACGCGCACGTAGTTGAAACCCGCGATGATGGCACCGCGCTGATTTATATTGACCGGCATCTGGTGCACGAAGTGACCAGTCCTCAAGCGTTTGAGGGGTTGCGGGTGGCCGGACGGCCGGTGCGGCGGCCCGAACTGACGCTGGCGGTGCCCGATCACAATCTGCCCACCACGCCGCGCCGTGATGCGAATGGCGTGGTGCTGCCAATTGCCGATCCGGAAAGCGCCGCGCAGCTCGCCGCGCTTGAACGCAACGCACCCGAATTTGGCATCCGCTACATCCCGGCGACGGCGAAGGAACAGGGAATCGTCCATGTGGTCGGCCCCGAACAGGGGTTCTCGCTGCCCGGAACCACCATCGTCTGCGGCGATTCGCACACCGCCTGCCACGGCGGCTTGGGCGCGCTCGCCTTCGGGATCGGCACCAGCGAGGTTGAACACGTGCTGGCAACGCAGACGCTGTTGTTGCAGCAATCCAAATCGATGGAAGTGCGCGTAAACGGCGATCTTGGCCCCGGCGTGACCGCCAAAGACCTGATCATGCACATCATCGGTCAGATCGGGGCGGCGGGCGGCAGCGGCTATGTGATCGAATATCGCGGGGCGGTGTTCGAACGCATGAGCATCGAGCAGCGGCTGACCGTGTGCAACATGAGCATCGAGGCAGGCGCGCGCGCCGGGCTGATCGCACCCGATGACGTGACTTTCGCCTATCTCAAAGGCCGCCCGATGGCACCTGCGGGGGCACAATGGGATGCCGCCGTCGCATACTGGCGCACGCTCCATTCGGATGACGGCGCGCTGTTCGATAAAAGCGTGGTGATCGATGCCGCCACTGTCGAACCCAGCGTGACATGGGGCACCAGCCCCGAAGACGTGGTGGCGATTGGCGGGCGCGTGCCCTCGCCCGATGACTTCGCTGACGAATCCAAACGCGTCGCGGTGCAGAAAAGCCTCGATTACATGGGCCTCACCCCCGGCACTGCAATGACCGATGTGCCAATCGAAAACGTGTTCATCGGGTCTTGCACCAATAGCCGGATCGAAGACCTGCGCGCCGCAGCTGCGGTGCTGAAAGGCCGGCGCAAGGCGGACAATGTGCGCTGGGCAATCGTGGTGCCGGGATCGGGTCTGGTGAAAGCGCAGGCCGAGGACGAAGGGCTCGACCGCATCTTCACCGCCGCCGGGTTCGAATGGCGCGAACCGGGCTGTTCGGCCTGCCTGGGGATGAACCCCGACAAAGTTCCGCCGGGCGAACGCTGCGCTTCGACCAGCAACCGCAATTTCGTTGGCCGCCAAGGCCCCGGCGCGCGCACCCATCTCGTCTCGCCCGCCATGGCGGCGGCTGCCGCTGTCACCGGGCGGCTGGCCGATGTGCGCTTGCTTGGTGTGACGTCAAACCCTTGAAACGCGCCCGCGCAAGGCGCATGGATATTCCATGACCGATAAGAAAACCCCGAAGAAACCCTCCGGCAACGCTACCAGCAACCGGGCCGCCATCGGCGCGGCGGCGATTGGTTCAGCAGCGGTGGCTGCGGCGCTGCTGTATGCAGGGCGCAAGTTTGCCGCCAAGAAAAAGCCGAATGAACCAACTCAGCCCGGCAAGATCCCCTCGGGTGAGCCGCCCGAAACCGACTGAGGACGAGGCACTGATGCACCCGCTTAACCGCGTCGATGGCGCCGCTATCCCGCTTGGCCTCAAGAATGTCGATACCGACATCATCATTCCGGCCAAATGGCTCAAGACCATTAGCCGCGAAGGGCTGGGCGCGGGCGCGTTTGAAACGCTGCGGGCCGAACCCGGTAATGTGATTGACGATCCCGCCTATTCCGGGTCGCCGATCCTGATCGCGGGCGACAATTTCGGCTGCGGGTCAAGCCGCGAACACGCCGCCTGGGCGCTGGGCGATCTCGGCATCCGGGTGGTGATTGCGCCGAGTTTCTCCGACATCTTTTCGGGCAACGCGGTCAAGAACGGGATTCTGCCCGTGGTTCTGCCGCAGGATGCGGTTGACCGCCTGATGGAAGTCGCACGGCAGGGCGAACCGATCACCGTCGATCTGGAAACCCAGACCGTGACGACGCCCTATCAGGATCGTTTTGCCTTCACGCTCGATCCGTTTCGCCGCGATTGCCTGCTGGGCGGGCTTGACGAAATCGCCCTGACAATGGCGCGCGGCACGGCGATTGGTGCTTTCGAAGCGGCCCGCACCAGCGATCAGCCATGGTTGATGCGCGGCACCGCGATCTGACAATTCCAAGGGAGAGACAATCATGAAAGCCATCCGCAGCCACACCACCGGTGGCCCTGAAACGCTGACCCTCGACGAGATTGACGCGCCCACCCCCGGCGCTGGCGAAGTATTGGTCGCGGTCAAGGCCTGCGCGATCAACTATCCCGACACGCTGATCATCCGCGACCTGTATCAGTTCAAACCGCAGCGTCCCTTCTCTCCCGGCGGCGAAATTTCCGGGGTGATCGAGGCGGTGGGCCAAGGCGTGACAGGCGTTGCCGTGGGTGACCGGGTGATGGCGGGGATTGGTAATGGCGGGCTGGCCGAAAAGGTCGTCGTGCCTGCGGGCCGGATGTTCCCGGTTCCCGATGGCGTGCCGTTTGAAAAGGCCGCCAGCCTGCTGATGACCTATGGCACCACCATCCACGGGCTGAAGGATCGCGGTCATATCAAGGCGGGCGACACCGTGTTGATCCTTGGTGCGGCGGGCGGGGTTGGCCTGTCGGCGGTGGAACTGGCCAAGGCGTTCGGCGCGCGCGTGGTTGCCGCTGTCTCGTCCGAAGCCAAGGGCGAAGTCGCCCGCAAGGCCGGGGCGGACGAGGTGGTGATCTACCCGCGCGGCGACATGGACAAGGATGCGTCGAAGGCGCTTGCCGCAGCCTTCAAGGCGGCGTGCGGCCCCGATGGCGCAAACATCGTCTATGACATTGTCGGCGGGCAATATTCCGAACCCGCACTGCGCGCCATTGCGTGGGAGGGCCGCTTTCTGGTGGTCGGCTTCCCCGCCGGGATCGCCAAGATGCCGCTGAACCTGACCCTGCTCAAAAGCTGCGACATCTGCGGCGTGTTCTGGGGTGCCTTCACCGCGCGCGAACCCGAAGCGTTCCGCGCGCAGGTGGATGAACTGTTCGCGCTGATGAAGGCGGGCACAATCGATCCGCTGGTATCCGAAACCTTCCCGCTCGCGCGCGCGGGCGATGCCATCGCCAAGCTGGAAAACCGTGAGGCGGTGGGCAAGCTCGTCGTCACCATGGAATAGCGGCCCACGCGGGCGGCTTGCCGCTTGAAGCCGTGGCCTGCCCCCTATATCCTACACATTGCATCCGCTTGCGAAGGGACACTCACATGACCGATTTCAAAGACCGCGAACGCGCCGAAGAAGCCAAGTTCGCGCTGGACGGCGAAACCGCCTTCCGCATCGCTGCGCGCCGCAACCGCTTGCTGGGCGAATGGGCCGCGGGTCTGATGAAGCTGACCCCCGAAGAAGCCGACGCCTATTGCAAGGCGGTGGTGCAGGCCGATTTCGAGGAAGCGGGCGACGAAGATGTGATCCGCAAACTACTGGGCGATCTCACCGCCGCCGATACCAATGTTTCGGATGCCGAAATCCGCGTAAAGCTTGACGAAATGACAGTCGAGGCACGCCGCCAGCTGCTCGGCGAAGTGTGATCTTGCGCATCGGGGAGAGCACGCCATGCCGATGACCGCTGCTGCCATCGAAGACGCGATCATGACCGCCCTGCCCGGCGCGCGCGTGGAATTGACCGATCTGGCCGGGGATAATGATCACTGGGCGGCGACCGTCACCGCGCCGCAATTCGCTGGATTAAGCCGCGTTGCCCAGCACAAGCTGGTCTATGCCGCATTCGGCGGGCGCATGGGCGGCGAACTGCACGCCTTGCAAGTAACCACCGTGGTCCCCACGTAAACCGCACCATACTTTGAACCTCATATCAGGGCTGCCCGCAACATGTCTGACGCCAATTCCCGCATTTCCGATCTCGTCACCAGCAATGATGTCGTGTTGTTCATGAAAGGCACGCCGCTGTTCCCGCAATGCGGGTTTTCCAGCCGCGCGATTGCGATCCTCGACCATTGCGGGGTCGCCTATGAAAGCGTTGACGTGCTGCAGGACATGGAAATCCGTCAGGCGATCAAGAGCTTTTCCGATTGGCCAACGATCCCGCAGCTTTACGTGAAGGGCGAATTCGTCGGCGGCAGCGACATCATGATGGAAATGTTCGAAGCGGGCGAATTGCAGCAGCTGATGGATAAGATCGGTAATGACGCAAAAGTAGCCGGAAACGATCGGGATTGATTTCGGCCCAAGGGGCCGCAAGCGCGACTGCGCGCCGGCCGGTCAGGCCGAGAGCCAAGCAGCGCGGACGCGTTGCGCCCGGCGCCTGAGGGCAAAGCAGAAATGTTCTCCCAACGAAAAACCGCCCCGCAGGACCAGTGCGGGGCGGTTTTTATTTTGGGGAGGCACGATCCGGAGACCAGGAAGGATGCGCCTCTCATTGAAGACCATTGAGACAGTAATCGTTATGCACAGCGCGTGCCAAACTTGAAAAAGCGCAGTATTCTCACGTTTCTCTGATTGCCTGACCGTTCGCTGCGAAGCAAATTGTAAACCATCCCGACACCTCTCGGCCAAATCGGCAGAGACACCCTTTGCCCCTTGGCAAGCGCTTGCCACAGGGCCATGCTTTGCCGCGATGACCACCGATTCCCGCCCTCAGGGCATCCCCGCCGCAACCATCATCATCTTCCGCAATGCCCCACTGGGCAGCGCGCCGGAAGTGCTGATGCCAGAAGTGCTCATGACGGTGCGTTCACGCAACATGACCTTCGCAGGCGGAATGGCGGTGTTCCCCGGCGGGCGGGTCGACCCGGCGGACTTTGCACTGGGCGAAGCGGTAGCGGCAGGCGGCGGCATGACGCCAGACGAAGCCGCGCATCAAATCGCGGCGGTGCGCGAAACGCTCGAGGAAACCGGGCTGGCGCTGGGCCTTGCAGGAAACATCAATGCCGAACGTGCTGCGCAGGCGCGGGCGATGCTGGCCGAGGTGGGCGCGCTTGCCCCGGTGCTGGAGGCGTTCGGCTGGAGCCTCGACCTGTCGCAAATCACGCCTTTCGCGCGCTGGTTTCCCAAGAACGAACACATCCCGCGCGTTTATGACACGCGCTTCTACCTCGCCAATCTCGGCACCGGCGCGGTCGATGTATCGATTGACCATGCCGAAAACACGCACCTGTTCTGGACATCCGCCCAAGGCGCGCTGGACGCGGCGGAACGCGGCGAGATCAAGCTGATCTTCCCCACCCGCCGCAATCTGGAACGGCTCGCGCTGTTTGCATCATTCGAGGAAGCCAAGGCCCAGGCCGAAGCGATCCCGGTCAGGACGATCATGCCGCAAGTGGTCGAACGCGAAGGCCAGCCGTGGCTCACGATCCTGAGCGATGCCGGTTATCCGGTGACAGCAGAATTGCTGGAGAACGTGGCGCGGGGATGAGGCGTCGCCTTGCACACCCCAAATGCCCAGCCCCTAGTGGCATTCTGTGCAGACTTTCGGCGGCTTTACCGCTCGTCATTGCAGCGTGTGGAGGTAGGCGATCAAATCGGCGCGATCCTGCGGATTCTTCAACCCGGCAAACGCCATCCGGTTGCCTTTGACCAGACCCTGCGGATTTTCGAGATAGGCTGACAGGGTCGCATCATCCCACGTGAGATTGGCGGACTGCATCGCCGGGGAATAGGCAAAACCAGCCAGCGATGCCGAAGCCTTGCCCGTAATTGCATGAAGCGATGGGCCCAGGCCGTTCTTGCCGGGTGCGATGCTGTGGCACGCCGCGCATCGGGCGAAGAGAGTTTTGCCGTGGGCTACGGGATCGTTAGCCGCAGCAGTAGCGGGTTCGGGGGCTTGCGCTGGTGCAGCAGCGACAGGATCGGTCTGCGTCGTGCTTGAGGTATCCGGTGCGTCGGCGCTCTTCCCGCAGGCAGCAAGTGCGAAGGTCAGTGCGAAAAGCGGGGCAAATATGCGTCTCATGTGGAAGTTCCTGATTGAACGGGCGTCATGGATTTTGTGCGGGTAAGCGGCAATGCGCGTGGCCGCGCGTTGAAAAGCAGCGGGATCGTCCATGCCATGGCGAGGCCGATGGCGAGGAACAGGAAGCCGAAGCCCAGCCGCCACTGGTCATCGATCAGATAATTGTTGCACAATCGAACCGGCGAATGAGTGAACAGGAAGGCCATGAACCCCGCCATCGAAACGGCCTGGGCTTTCAGGAAACCGCGCAACAAGGCGTGCGCTTGCCGCCAGCCAATCGCGAGAAGGGCCCCGATCAACGGGACCGACAGAAACTTTGCCAGTGTCATCAATGGAAAACTCACCGCGCCATCGATCGAGCGGGGCAGCATCCAGAAGGCAATGCCGAACAGGGCGGCCAGCAATGGCGCAAACCCGCCCTGCGCCCAGCGCCATTCGCAGCGCGGTGAGAGCAATACGCCGCAGAGGCCGAGCATGGGCAGTTGCACCAGCACGTGCAGCACGGGATCAGCCTCAAGCGCGCGGTTCCCTAATAGGCAGGAAAGCATGATGATGGCGGCCAAGCCCGGTCGCAGGCGACGCTTCATCGCACGGCCTTTCGTGCGGCGGCAATAATCCCTTCGAAATCACCAGTGTCGTGGATTGCGGCCAGCTTGCCATCAGCCGTCACCACATGAACCGCAACATTGTGGGTATAGCCGCCCATCCGGTCAGGGATGGCGATCACGCCGAAGTCGCTCAGTATTTGCGGGAGCACTTCCGGTCGCGGGCGCGCGATGGTCCACAGCGCGTCGTCGGCATCATGCCGCTCCCCATAGGATTCCATCCGTTCGACCGTATCGAATTCGGGATCGAAACTGACCGACATCAGCGTGACCCGATCAGCAAGCCCGGCTTTCCTGACCCTGTTTCCCAGCCGGAACATGTCGGCCCCGGCTGACTGGCACAGCGTCGGACAGGTGGTGTAGATGAACTCAACGAGAGCCACTTTGCCGCGGGCATCAGGGATTGTGGCCGATGCGCCTGACATGGTTTCCAGCGCAAAGGGCGAAACCGGCTGCGGTGCGCGCTGAACCGCGAGACGCCGCGCGCTTTCCGCTGTCAGCGCCTGCCCGCCATCGGTTGCCTGCCACAGCAGCCCGCCCCCGGCAGCAACAACCAACAGCGATGCCAGCAGCGCCTGCATCGCATCACCGCCCCGACGAGTTTTTCAGCCCCAGCAGATAGCGCAGCACAAACATCGCCGCGCCCAGGATAACGAGCAGGGCAAAGCCCGTGGCGATCTGGCTTTGCAGCACCCATTCCGGCGCATGCACCGCCCAGCGGCGCGGCACCGACAGCGCACCTGAAACTAGGAACATCAGCGTAAATCCTGTTCCGCCGAGAACATAGGCGCTGAATGCCGCCCAATTGAAGCCGCCGGCAGCCTTGTGCTCCGGCTTACCGATGAGCCACATCATGAAGCCAAAGCTCATCGCCACCTCACCCAAAATGAGATAGGTGTGAAAATGTCCCGGAACCCACTGAGTGTTGTGCATCACCTTGTTGACCGAAATCATGCCGTCGATGATCGCCGGTACCGACCCCACCGACCAGCCCGCAACCCCCAGAACCAGCAGCGCCGAGGCCAGATCCCAGCGCATGGCATTGGCCTTGCGCAGATAGACGATCAGAGAGAAGGCCGTCACCGCGAGCAACGGAATGCCCGACAGGTAGGAAACAATCTGGCCCATCGCCAGCGACCATGCGGGCATGACCGTGTCCTGCAACAGATGGTGCGGATAGACCGCCATGACAAACAGCAACACCAGCGACCATGCTACGGCAAAAATGCGCGTCGTTTTCCAAGGGGTGCCGGTATATTCCGGGATGATTTCGTAAACCGCGATCACCGCCATGTAGATGCTGGCGTTGATGAACACATGGCCGAAGAAATAGATCATGTTCTTGGCCAGCAAGGCATCGACCTTGAATTCAGGGAAATAGAGATTGACGAGGCTGCTGGCGAGAACCGCCGCGCCAACCACCGTGCCGATGGTGTTGAAGATCGTGGTTGCCATCGCCGCCACGACAGCGGGCGGCGGCGCATCTTCTACCGTGCCCTTGCCCATCACCAGCGGCCAGGCCAGCGCCCCGCCGATGCCGCCATAGCGCGCGATCAGCTTGCGCCCGACTTCGAGATAGAGCAGCAGAAATGCAACCCCGATAGCGACGTAGCCGAGCAGGAAAGCAGCCGCCGCATCCGTTCCCCAAACCCCGCCACTATTCGCCGGGAGCGGGAACAGAAACGTCCACGCGCCAGCATAGCCGCCGATGAAAATTGCGCCAAGGATCAAAACCACGCCGAGCAGGAACAGGCCGAGAAAAGCCCAGAACACCCCGCGCGCCAGCGGCACGTAACGCCCCATGAAATACCACAGAATGGCCGCCCCGGTCAGCCCGGCGGTTCCCACCATGCCCGCCCCATGCGCGGTGAGCAATTGATAGAACATAGCCGGATCGAGATCGATCAGATTGCCCTGCGCCGCACGCATGACAAAGCCGAAGATCATCATCAGCAGCAGCACAACACCCGCCAGCAACATGGTGAATTTGACTGCGCCAGCCTGTGGGCCGGGCAACCTTTGCGCAGAGTTGTTGTCCATCGTCCTGCCCTCCGTTTCAGTTTGCGGCCGCGACCGTGAATTCATTGGTCATCGCGTGGTGCGCGACTCCGCAATATTCCATACAGACGACGCGATAGACTCCGGGCTGGCGGAACACGTGTTCAACCTGATTCACATATCCCGGCATCGCCTGAGTCTGGAACAGCAGGCGATCCTGACTGTCCATTACCCCGAAACCATGGGTGACGTCGGTCGTGCGGGCGTTGAAGATGACCGGCACGCCAAGCGGCACGGTTTCACGATCAATTTCCCAATACCACATCGCCCCGGTCACGTTGACGGTGGCGCTTGGCCCATTAGCAGCGCTGATGGCATGCGGCCATGGCCGCAATGATACGGCAGTGACGATGACCCCAACCGCCAGCAAGGCATAAATGAAGCGCGTTCGCACAGCTTCACGCGGAGCGCCGGTATCAGGTTTGCGGCTGGCGCGAACAGCGCTGATAAAGAGCCCTGCAATCACTGCCATCAACACCAGGCTGATCAACAGCACACCAGATTGGATTGGCATCGCCCGCTCCTATTAACGCATTTCAAATGCATTAATACGGTTTGCAAGCGTCAGCTGTCAAATCAAATCAGGGTGAGGAATCCACCGGCAGTTCGCCCAGCAATGCTGCAAACCGCTCTCGATGCGGCGTCAGGTCTGACAGTTGATACTGGTCTAGACGGAGCAGAAAATCGGCAAGCGCGCGGGATAACGCACCCTGCAAGCCGCAGGCGCCCACCACAGGACAAGTGTTTGAACTTGCCTGCATGCATTCGACGAAGCTGTCGAGACTTTCCATCGACCGAACAACCGCGCCAACATTGATCTCCTCAGCAGGCTTTGCCAGCCTGAGACCGCCGCCCCTGCCACGCGTCGCCTGCACGAGTTCGAGCGCCTGTAGCCGGTGTGCGACTTTGGCCAGATGGTTGCGGGAGATGCCATAGCGGCGCGCGATACCTTCGACCGACATCTGCTCCCCAAACGACGACAGGGCCATCAGGATGCGCAAGGCGTAATCGGTTTGCAGGCTCAAATGCATCAATGGCGTATATGAGATATTGCTTTTCGTCTCAAGGAATGAAATAGAGGTATTTCATATACGTCTTTATGGGATATGTCATGGAACAGTCTGGTGCTGACGCACGTACAGACTCATATGCAGGCTCAGGGGCAAGGCCTCCGGTAAGCGACCATGCGCGGCGTACGCGCGAGGCCAAGCGGGAAGAAGCAGAATCACTGGGGATTGATTCCGAGTTCATCGCCCTTCTTGTCGAGCGTTTTTATGCTCGCATCAGAGCCGACGAGCTGCTCGGCCCGATCTTTTTGCAGAGGATTACGGACTGGCCTCAACATCTCGATAAAATGAACCGCTTCTGGCGATCGATCCTGCACAATAGCGGTGAATTTTCGGGCAATCCGATGGTCAAACACATGGCCATTCCGCGTCTGGAAAGCCGCCATTTCGAACACTGGCTCGCGCTGTTCTACGCCACCCTGTCCGATATCGAAACCTCCACCCAAGCCACCTGGCTGGTGGCTGACAAGGCCAGAATGATCGCCGACAGCCTGCTGACCGGCATCGAAGTCAATCGTCGCGGCATCGGCGGTGCTCGCGCTGGAAAGGAATTGCCCCATGCTTGATGATCACAGCCCTGTGATAGGGGACATCGAAGCGGTTGCCGACATGTCGCCTGACAAACCGCTTCCGCCCGACCATGAAACCAGCGGGGTGCAGCACGGTTTCCAGTTTCCTGCGTGGATATGGGGCGCGATGCTGGGGTGTTATGCGATATTTTTCCTGACCGTTACGCTGGCAACCGGAAGCGGGGGCAGAGCTGTCTTCGCCATCGTCGTTTCGATGCTCTACACAGCCATGTATTTTGGCGTCGCCACCGTCCTGTCCTCGATCAAGGGCCATGAAAAGCCATCGCCGCTGGCGCAGGGTAAGCCGTTGCAAACCTGGACCGGGCCGATGAGTTCATCCGCCGTTGCCGGGCAGGTTCTGGCCATCCCGCTCGCACTCGTCGTGTTCGGGATTGGGATCTTGCTGATCGTCGTGATCGTAACGTAACGTAGCGCGGCAATAATGTCCTACGGCGTGCCTTAACTGCGGCTACGTCGACGTGGCGTTGACTTGCTCTCAAATTATATGCATAGGACTACGATGCATAATGATGGCAGCCTTCTCGACGCGCAAATCAGCTTTGGGCTGGAACGGATCGCGGCCTATGCCCGGAAGAAGCAGTGGGCAATCGCAGAGCAATATGGCCTGACGCCGACCCAGATCGCGATTCTCGAACTTGCCGCAGCGCGCACCGATGGTATCCGCCTGACCAAAGCCGCAGCGCAAATCGGCGTATCCCAACCCACCGCCAGCGATGCGGCGGGGTCTCTGGTCGCCAAACAACTGCTTGAACGCGCGCCGGATCCTGGTGATCGCAGAGCCCAGCGCCTCACCCCGACAAAGCAGGGCGCGCAACTGGTTTCTCGCCTGTTGAGCGGCCATGCCGCTGTTACTGCGGCTGTCCCCCAGCATAGGCGTGCGAGCCTGTTTGCAGCATTGGCGCAAACCATAGCCACCCTCCAACGCGGCGGTGAAGTGCCGATCCAGCGCATGTGTTTGACCTGCAGCCAGTTTGAACGGTGTCGGCATGATGACGCAAAACTGCCGCACCATTGCCGGTATCTTGATCAGCCCATCGGCCCATTGGGCATGATGCTGGATTGCCCGGATCATATCATGTCCGCCGATTTGGAACCGGCATAAAGCTGCGGGCGCTGGCGCGACCGTAGAAACCTGATTGAACCATCGCTGCCTCCGCAAGGAGAGCGATACTGATCCCCGCAGGCGGGCGGCCTGCAACGAAGCGCGTGAAAACCCGCGTATAATACATAGGAGTCCTAATATCATGAGCGTTGCAACATTCTATCACGCCGGTTGTTCGGTGTGCGTCGATGCAGAACAGAATCTCGCCCACGCGCTTGATCCTGCGCGCTATACGGTTGAAATCGTGAATTTTGCCGACAACCCGGAACGCATTGCCGAAGCCGAAACGGCTGGCGTTCAATCGGTGCCTGCCTTCGTGATCGACGGGAATGTATTCCACGTCAACCACGGCGCTACGATGGCGCAGGTGAAGGGCGATTAATCCCGCGCTCCAGCGGCGGCATCTGCACAAGGTGTCGCCGCTGACGCTGCAATAACAGGGCGAACTCATGAACACGAAATCCAATCCCCCAGACTGGCAGGTCGCGCAATGGTTCAACACCGCCATGCCGTTATCACTTGCCGCGCTTTCAGGCCGCGCCGTCATTCTGGTCGCATTCCAGATGTTGTGTCCGGGTTGCGTAAGTCACGCGCTTCCCCAGCTCCAGCGCGTGCGCACCGCGTTCAAGGAAGCTGATCTTGCCGTGGTTGGCTTGCACAGTGTGTTCGAACACCACACGGCACAAGGAACCAGCGAAGCGCTGACGGCCTTTCTGAAAGAATATCGCATCACCTTTCCGGTGGGGATTGATGATCCGGCGGGTACGGGCGGGCTACCGGCGACAATGCAGGCATATCAGATGCGCGGCACGCCAACGACGCTCATCTATACGCGCGATGGCGGGCTTTTTACCCACCACTTCGGCCACATCGACGATCTGAACCTAGTGGATTGACTCCAACGTTTGGAACCCCCGGTTACGTGCGGCGATGATTTCGTCGGGGTCCGCCTTCCAGACGAAGGGCTTTGGATGGCTG
>NZ_JBRJGU010000012.1:0-63145 GCF_053628655.1 Porphyrobacter sp. MBR-49 | reverse complement strand
CCGCCATTCGTATCTGGGCGGCATCAGCCCGCTCGCATTCGAAGCCAGGGTGGCATAGTGAGATCGGTGACCGGCGCAAAACCGTTACAAGTCCAATCCCAAGCGTGAACTCGCCGGGTTCCAAGGCTTCCTCCAGGCCGACGCTTACTCCGGGTTCAACGCGCTTTACGCTGGCAACAGCATATCGGAAGTTGCCTGCTGGGCGCACTTTCGACGCGAGCTGTTCGAGCGCCACAAGCAGCAGCCTACCGCGCTCACCACTGACCTGCTCGGCCGTATCGGCCAGCTTTACACCATCGAAGCCGAGATCAGGGGCCAGCCCGCCGAGATCCGACGAAGTATCCGTCAGGAGCGGTCGCAGCCGCTGGTAACGGCGCTGCGCGCCGCGCTCGATGATGCCCTGCGCAAACTTGCGCCAAAGTCGCTCACCGCGAAGGCTATCCGCTATGGCACCAAACGATGGAAGGCGTTCACCCGCTTCCTCGATGACGGTCGGCTCGAGATCGACAACAACATCGCGGAAAGAGCCATCCGCCCCATCGCCATCGGTCGAAAGAACTGGCTGTTCGCCGGTTCCCAAGCCGGTGGTGAACGCGCCGCCGCGATCTACTCGGTTATCGAGACCGCCAAGATGAACGGTCTCGAGCCGCAGGCCTATATCGCCGATGTCATCGCCCGGATCGCAGCAGACTGGCCCGCATCGCGATGGGACGAACTCATGCCGTGGAACTGGCAGCCGACTGCAGAAAACAACCTCGCAAAGGCAGCCTGACCGCGGCCTTCAGCACACGCTTACGCAACGTCGCACCCGAGGCGAAGATCACTTCATACTGCCATGTTGGCCTGAGGCCTGAGGGAAGCGGCGCTCCCTTCGCCACGACGAAAGCGTCCGCAAAGAGCCATGCTGCAAGGGACAGTGCTCCCCACGCAAAGAGCGCCGCCAAACCCATTCCCACAATTGCAGCCAGAATGGACACCCTCTGCCATACTCTGGCAGCCTCCCGGTGAGTGGCAGCCCTGTCGTTCCAAAGCTTCACTGGCGCCTCAATACGAAGCTTTTCAGTGAATTGCTCGTGTGTTTCTTGGAATCGCTGATCCCACTCAGAGCGAATTTCCGAGATCGACGCCTCCGTGGCTGAACGCCATTCCTCAACGTCGGCCTTCTGACGTTCGCTTTCGTCGACAAGCTCTTGGAGGCGCGTTCTGTGCATTTCCTCCTTATCGGCTAGCTCTTGCCGATGCTTTGCAACGTCCTCCGATAGCGAGGCAACCATGTTCCTGGCAGCGCTCCGGGCCGTAGAGATGCTCTTAGATGAAAGCCCCGACAGACGCTGTTGCAGGTCGATGACCCCCGCGACCTGCACCTTCGACATCTGCTGAATGACCTGTTCGGAGTCATTTGCCATATGGAATCTAAGGGCCCCCGAAGCCTGCAGTGCTCCGGATTCCACTGCGATATCGGCAATCATTTTGCCGATCTTCGAGTCCACCGTGAACGCTTTGGGAAGGTTGGCATTCGAATGAATGACCTGCGGGATCTGATCAATCCGCTCGGGATGCCTCGTAAGATAATCGCCAACCGATGTCTCTAGATTGCTCCATGGCTGGCGAAGAGCGCTGAACTCGTTGCGATTCGACTGACGGTTATCGGCAGCGTTCTTCTTGATGTCGTCCGCAACGCTCACTTCAATTCAACCCCTTTCAAAGTCTCACCATCAGGCCAACCGTTCAACGATGACATCATCGCCAACATCGTAGCGATAGAGGTGCAGCCTCCTCGTCGCGATGAGCCGGATCGCTTGCTCGACTGCCTCTGGTGACACGATGAACCATTCACGGGGATCAACCGATTTGCCAAACCGGTCAGGCAATCGGACGTTCAGGCACGCACCTGAGAAGAACCGGTGCAGCAAACCTTCGATCTTCTTCGGTGGGACGCCCTTCGTCTCGTATTCCGCAACGACCCCGGCCGGCGCCATAAGGAACGTCGGATCGTTTGCAGCCCCGGCGATCCGCTCGTTTGCCGTTCCGACCGTGGATCCGATTTTGAGCATGTGGTGTTTCAAATCTGCAAGCACCGGATCCTGAGAAAGGGTGCGAGCGACGTATATGCACCCGGTGACCTTGGCTTCCTGACCGCTGAACAAAGGTCCCGCTTGCGGTGCTAGGACGCGCCTGCTGTTGTCCGCGCGGTAGAGTGCCTTGCCGAATGATCGCAGAAGATGGCCGCTCTCAGTGCCATTGTCATAGATGATCCGCAGGCGCGCATCCTTTTGGTCGCCCTTTGTCCGTGTCATCCATGGCCCAACGTCCGCGATGTAGGCGAGCTGGCCTTCTAAGATGAAAATATCGCCTACAGCGATTTGATAGGTGGAGCTTGTCGGCACTGTCGAACGGGCGCCTGCTGCGATGTCAGCAATCGCCTCGTCGAATATCGGAGCGAACTTCTCGAACTCCGCGCACGGAACGCGCTCGGCGATGATGTCGGCCTCGGCCTTCGGCTTGGGTGTTGGGGTAGCATTGAATTCGAAGATATGGTCGTCTGGCGTGATCAAAAGATCATCGCCACTGGCAATCAGATCATCGAGGCTTGCGGGAACTTCATTACGTGTTTCGGCTGCGTGCTGGAGCAGGCCATACTGGTCAAAATCCTGCATGGCAGCGACCTTGCTGGGATCCTTCTGGAATGCTGTCAGCCGAACGCCGAGGCGCATTTCTTCAGGGGATCGTGACGATGGGTCGGGAGCTCTGCCGGTCTTCTCACGGAAGGCCACGATTTCGAGAAACAACCGGGACTGGTCATCTGCCCGGTTCGGAGCCTTGCGGAGCTCAGGCACAAACAGATCATCCTTGTCAGTGATGAGCTGATCCAGCAGTTCATAAAAGGCGCTCGATGACCGAGACATCAGGCCGCCTGATCCTTTTCCTTCTGCCTCCGAATGGCCGCAGCTCTGATCCATGCCAGGGCTTCAGCCATACGTTTCTCAATCGGATCTGCAGCATTGATGTTCGGCTCTCGCCCATGCTGTTCCTTGAATGTGCGAATACGCGGAACCTGCGCCAGCGCTTCTGCCTCGCTGATCTCGATTCTGGTCTCGGCAATAGACTGGTGGATACGCCGCAGGACCGATTCCCCGAGTGCTTTCGAGAGGATCTCGTAGGATTGCTGGAAGGGGTTAACCTGATCGATCAGGTCGATGTTCAGATCAGGGATCGAGACGAACTTCGAAGTCAGCTTGAGCAATTGCGCATGAGCTTTCTGTCCTTCAGTAGCCCCCTCCTCTTCGGACGGCGGCAATCCTGAGGCACGGCTAGATTGAGTCAGCTTGGAGAGCACCGCGCGCCTTGCAACAACGTTCTGCCGGATGGCTTCAAGGTCTTCCTCGTTTTCAGCAATATCAGGATACCGCCGGGCAATGATGTCCGGGATAAGGTGCTGGTTGATTGTCTCTGCCGGAAACTCATCGGGGATCAGGCTAGCGCGAAGAACCTGCGAGTCCTGCAGCACGGCTGCCATCAGGTCCGTCATATCCATCTGTATGATTTCCTGCGCCCTCTTGCTGGTCGGCTCCTTAAGGCCACTCACCTCGACGACTGGTTCTGGATCATGGAGATCAATTTTCACCGAAGGCCGAGCAGTTCCATCGAACCGATCATCGGTAGGCCGCGTGCGGAAGTTGAAGTTTGGGGCCAGAACCTGCTCCATTAACAGCGAGCAGGCGATGGCCTTGAGCATGTCGTTGACGGCCGTGCGCACAACTTCGTCTTCGGTATCGGGCTCGGCGATCAGATTGGTGAACTGGGCATGGGCCTTTCCGGGCGCATCGCGAGTAACCCGCCCGATGATCTGCACCACCTCTGTGAGAGACCCGCGATAGCCGATCGTCAGCGCATGTTCGCACCAGATCCAGTCAAAGCCCTCCTTCGCCATGCCAAGCGCAATGACGATGTCGAGGTCATCCTTTTCCCTCACTCCACGAAGCCCATTCAGCACCTGCTGCTGAGTATCAGGTGTTACCAAGTCCGCGATCTTGAGGACCTGGCCCTCAGGCGTCCGCAGATGCTGGAACCCCGTCACCTCATCGACTTCGAAAACATCGCCCAGCACATCGAGGATGCTGTTCATTTCCTTGATCTTATCACCAAGGGCAGCCTGCGAATTGACGCTGGGAATGTGAATGATGGTCTTCTTGTTGGGATCGAGAACCTCTCCGATCGCGGTCAGGTAGCTGCGATGGTAGAAGTTGTAGCCGATCCCTAGCGTCTTGAGATGTTCGTATCCGGATAGCTGCTGGTAGTAGGTGTAGGTGACCCGGGCGAACTTCTCTTCATCTTCCGGCCGCAGGACTGGAACCTGATCACCGCGAAAATAAGACCCGGTCATGGCGATCAGATGTGCCGTGCCTTCGGCAATGATTGCGCGGATTAATTCGCCAAGCTTGTTGTCGGCATCGGCCGAAACGTGGTGGAATTCGTCGACCGCGAGGACGCAGTCTTTGAATGCGTCGATGCCAGAACCTTCGTTGACGATCCGATCGAATGCATGACGCAGCGTTGAATGAGTGCAGACGATGATCTCGTCATCGCTCTCCATGAACCGGATGAAGGCGTTGATCTTTCCCCCTTCGCCGCCCAGCATATCGCAGAGGTTATTCTGAGGCTGGACGGTCCAGTCCGCGAAGAAGCCATGCTCCGTGAGCAGCGTAGAGCGGAAGGAGTTACCGATCGACTTCTCGGGCACCGCCACGATGACCTTGCGAAGGCCTTGGTTGATGAGCTTGTCGAGCCCGATGAACATGAGGGCCCGGCTCTTGCCTGAAGCCGGAGGGGACTTGAGCAGCAGATACTGGGCATTGCGTGCATCGAACGCAGTCGACTGCATCTCGCGCATCCCCATCGTATCAATGGATTTGCTGGCCCCGGTGGCGCCGTATTCGACCTTAATGAAGTCTGGCATCGTTTCCTCCCGATCAGGCAGCCTTGGCCGCAGTTTTGGTCATCCGGGCGTAGAGTTTGAACAGGTGTTCCAGGCGCTCGGCATCGTCCTTGAAGGGGCGGCCGATGTAGATCGTCTCGAGGTAATCATCGAGTTCATGGTGAGCCTGAAGCAAATCAGAGGGCATGGTCTCGGGGTTGTAAAGCCACGCCAAATTCCGGCCGTCAGTAAAGTATGGTTCCCTTGCTCCAAGGACACTCAGTGCGCGCCCCTCAAGGCAAGATAATTGCTCTTGGGATAGATCTGGAACAGGGAATGTATTATAAACCAGAGTGTTAGAGTATCTAAAATCTGATTTCAGTCGCCCTCCAACGACACCCGTCCAAGCACTATGCATTCTTGAGCTAATGATCGAGAAAAGCCAAGTCGGCGCCTTCAAAACAGCAAACGCTGAGTCTGGAACAATATGCCGATCAGTGGCAAAACCCGATGGAATGTAAAGACGTCTCTCAGAGGAGACTCTCGGAATTACGAGAGCTTCTTGTGGAGGGCTCGACGTTAAGGGAAAAAGATGAGGTGAATTGGCGAATTGATTGGTTCCTTGACGCGGACTACTCGCTCTAAAGATCCTGACACGCTCTAGCCTCTCGCATATCGGAGGTATCAATTGAACCTCCTCGATATCTTTATTTGTTATCCACAGGCAATAACGAACGTCTCCCTGAATAAGTTCTTTTGAACCTAAAATTTGTCGAAAATATTTCTCGCTCTGAGGGTATTTATCAAATAGTTCAGCTCTCTGTTCCTCAGAGAAAATCATGTTTCCTCCGTCTAGAAACTGATTGCCAAAGCTCATTTGGGGAAGGGATGTCGAGGATGATCTTGGAAAAACGATAACTGTTGGCGCATTAGCAAGGTATGGATTTATGCTATCCGCCGGAAATGACCGATCTTCATAAAAAATTTTCGCTGGCCGGCTGCCCTGCGCCCCAATTCCGACAATCACACAGATTACAGCAGCATTGTTCGTTGCATTATTCTTCCACTTAAATGATGTATAGGCAAATATAATTTCCTGGCCAAATGAATATATAATTGGCCATAGAATGCATACTTGCTCTCCCTGGCAAATCGAATTGGTGGCCACGAAGGCAGCTTGCCCGCCGGAAATCTGGTTGTATTGAGCTGCCTTTGCATACCATGCAGCCACATAATCCAGCTTTTTAAATGACTTTGTATGGTTCCGGAAAACTATGGATACGTCTTCTTTCTGTTCGTCGTCTTGGAGATTGCTTCCAAGATAAGGTGGATTACCAACTATAAAGACCTCAGAATCCGACCGCGGAGGGCAGACGTCAGCCCAATCTTTTCTCAATGCATTCCCGACGACGATGTGACCAGCATCTGTCAGGGGCAGAGCTGGGGTAGGAGCCGAGCATATCTCGTCCAGCTTCTTGTTCATCTGATACTGGGAGATCCACAGCGATAGCTTGGCGGTTTCGCAGGCGAAATCGACAGGGTCGATGCCGTAGAAGTTGCTGATCTTGATGCCGGTCTGGAAGTCAGCGAGCGCCAACTGCCCCTTGCGCTTCACGTCGCGGATTCGTCTGAACGCTTCAGTCTCAATGATGCGCAGCTCACGATATGCGATGATCAGGAAGTTGCCGGAACCGCAAGCTGGATCGAAAACACGGATGCGGGAGATCCGGTCGATCAGCTTCTCCAGCGCCTTCACATTATCGCCAGCCGAGGTAAGCTGTTCCCTCAGAGAATTGAGGAACAGCGGATCAAGCACCTTCATAATGTTCGGCACAGATGTGTAATGCATGCCGAAGTCGGCCCGCATGTCAGTCTGGACGATTGCCTGGATCATCGATCCGAAGATGTCTGCGTGGATCTGATCCCAGTGAAGCCCAGCAGCCTCAAGCAGCAGACGTCGGGCCCGCCGATTGAAGTTCGGCACCTCGGTATGATCGCGGAACAGACCGCCGTTCACATACGGGAAGTCAGCCGCAATACGCTGTGATCGGACGCCTTTTGCCCGCCTAGTGACCTTGTCGGCGATGTCCAGCGCGAGGAAGATGTCTTCGATGACTCGCTTCGTGTCGGATCCACCGACATCGACAGCCTCCCGGCGTAAAGTCTCGAGGAACAGCTTGTCAGGGAAAATGCCGGTGTCTTCTGCAAACATGCAGAACAGCAGCCGGGTCATGAAGAGGTTGAGATCGTGGACGCGATCATCGCCCCAATCAGGGTTGGCGTCCCGGATGGCATCATGGAATTTCGCCATGTGCCGAGCCGCGCGGACATCAGCGACGGTTTCCGGCGCCGGCTGATACCGCTCGACACCGAACATCGGAAGCAGGAAGTCATAGTTTACAGGCAAGTCGGCAAGACGGTCGAATGCCGGTGTTTCGCCCGTCTTAAGATCGACTGACAGGAACTCATCGCCATCTGTGCTCATCAAGAACCGGGGGACGCTTTTTGCTACCTTCCCGTTCTTCCCGATGAGTGAGGCCTTGAGGGTCTCGATCGTCGATTGAACCTGGCCACGATCGGCTGCTCGATAAATGAGCTTCTTTGGCCATACCAAGTCGGCGGCCATGAGCCCCGGAGAATGCTTCATCCTGAGCTTAGCGATCTCGTTTCTGGATGCGGAGTAGGCTTCCATTAGCCGGAAGGGGAAGTCGTGCAACGTGCAGGTGCGGTCCGCTACATCACCGACGAGCGTCTCCAAACTTTCCTCGATTTCAATCGTGTTTAGCATGCAGTCCCCATGATTCAGGCACTTATAGGATGTTCTACAGATTGCTCCAAGTTCCTCCTCCACAATGGTCATTGCCCCAGAGTCCAGAGGTCAGGTGTGCCGAACGCATTGACCAGAGGCGGCGTCTCGCCTTAGAAGTGTGAGTGTAAGCATCGGCATAATCGGATAAAATCGGTTAGGCTTCGAGCAAGGGAGCGAGATCGTATGGACAATGACTTCGAGCAGCAGCCGTTTGGGGATCCTGAATTTGCGGAGAACCCAGAGCAGCGTTGCCCTGTGGTCCTTCTCCTTGACGTATCGGGCTCGATGTCCGGCAGGCCAATCGAAGAGCTCAACAACGGTCTCGCGCAGTTCCGCGATGAACTCAGCCAAGATTCCCTGGCATCGAAACGGGTCGAGATCGCGGTTGTTACCTTCGGTCCAGTCGAGGTGCAGCAAGACTTCACGACGATTGATGGCTTTTATCCTGAGACTCTGAGACCGTCTGGTGCGACCCCTATGGGCGAGGCGATAGAGCGGGGCATTCAACTGCTCCGTGAGCGAAAGGACCGCTACCGCGCAAACTCCATCAAGTATTACCGGCCGTGGGTGTTCTTGATCACTGATGGAGCACCAACTGACAGCTGGAAGAATGCTGCAAGGCTCGTCCATGAAGGCGAGGAGCGTAACGAATTTATGTTCTACGCTGTTGGCGTTCAAGGTGCCGACATCGGCGTGCTTGGTCAGATCGCGACGAGGCAGCCCTTGATGCTCAGGGGCCTTGCATTTAGTGAACTATTCGCTTGGCTCTCAAGCTCGCTAAGCTCGGTCTCCCAGTCGACACCTAGCGATAAAGTGGCGCTGGTAAACCCTATGGCACCAGATGGATGGGCTGTTGCAGGCTAGTCTGTCATGGCTTGGCGGTGGGCCGCAGCCTCTGAGATAGGCAGTTCACATTTGCGGCTCGGGACCAGGAAACAGGATGCAATGTCCTGTTTTTTGACCGGCTCCGGGGCTCTATGTGCGATTGTGTGTGATGGTGCAGGTTCTGCCCCGTTCGGGGGAGAGGGTGCATCGGTCCTTGTCCGGACATTGAGTGAGTCGCTCCGTGCGCATTTCCGCGTTGGTCGAGTGCTTCCAGAAGATGATGACGTCTGGTCTTGGGTAGATTCAGCACGTGATCGGCTTGCAATGGCGGCCGAACAACGAGAAACGACCCGGCGTGCCTTTGCCTCAACGTTGGTGATGCTCGTGGCTACCGGAAACAAGATCCTGACGGCGCATATTGGCGACGGAGCGATAGTTGCTCGCACGGGGGCTGCGTGGGAAACAATTTCTCCGCCCGAGAACGGCGAGTTTGCTTCGACAACCTATTTCGCCACCGATGATCCGATGCCCCGTCTTCGTCTGGAAAGGCACGAAGGGGAGTGGACGGGCTTCGCTGTCTTCAGCGACGGGATTGAGAACCTAGTTCTCGATCATCGCAATGATGCACCTCATGAGCCGTTCTTCAACACCATGATCGCTCCGGTCGATGCCCTGAATGAGCCGGGCAAGGATGCCAAACTGTCGTCTGCGCTCGCCGCCTTTTTGCGCGGTCCGAAGGTCTGCGATAAAACGGACGATGACAAGACATTGCTGCTTCTGTCGTCACGATGAAGCTGCCTGAACTTTACGTCGGCGGTAAGCGATTGCCGGTAGCGAAGCAGATCGCGAAGGGTGGCGAGGGAACCGTCTATCTGCTGGATGGCCCCTATCGCAAAGCCGTAAAGGTCTATTTCGAAGATAAGCGCGCTGACCGCGAAGCCAAAGTCTCAGCCATGGTCAAGAATGGCCTCGCTCAGTCATCCAGCCTTGTTGCCTATCCGGATAGCTTGGTCAGCCTGCGATCTGGCGAGTTTGCCGGCTTCACGATGAGGCTGGTGGAGGGCTTTCACGAGCTGCATCAACTCTATGGCCCGAAAGACCGTAAGACGCATTTCCCCAAGGCTGACTTCCGTTTCCTTGTGCGGGCGGCTGCAAATACGGCTCGAGCTGTTGCACAGGTGCATAGTTCGCCTTGCGTGATCGGCGATCTGAATGAGTCAGGCATTCTGGTCTCCTCAGAGGCGATGGTTGCCCTGATCGACGCGGACAGCTTTCAGTTCGAAATCGGCGGCAAGCTTTACCCGTGCCTTGTCGGCAAGCCAGATTTCACCGCACCTGAGTTGCATGGACGATCACTGCAAGGGGTTCCCCGCACCAAGGAGCATGATAACTTCGCTCTGGCGGTCTCGATTTTCCGTCTGCTTTTCATGGGGCGGCACCCTTACGCGGGACAGCTGAAGGGCAGCGATCTTTCCCTTGATCAAATGATCGCTGCGAACCTGTTCGCCTACAGCAGGAATCGAAAAACAGGCGTTTCACCGCCCGGCATTCTCCCGTCGCTCGATGATTTTCCCGCCGACATATCCAACGGGTTTGAGCGGGCGTTTGGGCTCAATCCCGCTGATAGGCCTTCAGCATCTGAATGGGTGTCGATGCTGCAGGGACTGGAGCGTCAGTTCAGCCGGTGCAGCACCGATGGAATGCACTTCTACCCCTCAACGGCGAAGAAGTGCCCATGGTGCCGGATGGAAGCCGCTACCGGCGCCATGCTTTTCATCTCGACTGTCGCTACCGTGGGCAAGGCGACCGTTAACCTCGTAAATTTCAACGTCGATAAGGCATGGGCGGCGATCAAAGCTGTGGTGCTGCCTGATCCCAACACCGCGTCCCCACCCGTCCCAACGTTCAATCTCGATCCCAGCGAGGATGCAAAGAAGGCGAAGTCCGGCAAGATAGGCTACAAGCTATTGTCTGGCGCTGCGGCATCTGGCGGCGTTGCTGGTTTTGCCTATTTCCCTGACGCCTTCATCGTATGGCTGATCGCTTTCGGCGTTGCCTGGAGTCAATTCGATAAGGGCGGCCCTGACAAGGCCGAGTGGCGTCGGATCTATAGCCAGACAGAGAGCGAATGGGATCGAGCGCTTTCGGAATGGCGAAAGTCGACAGGCCTGACTGGCTTGATCGATCTGCACCTCGAGCTTGAAGATGCAGTTGAGGAATACAAAGGCCTCAGTGCCAAGAAGGCAAAGGCTCAGACCAAGCTTCAGAATGACCGGCGCAACCGTCAACTTACCGAGTATCTTGATCGTTTCCTGATCAGGCGCGCTAGCATCTCCGGTATTGGTCAGGCCAAGAAGGCGGTGCTTGTCTCCTACGGCATCGAGTCTGCGGCCGACGTCAAGCAGAACGCCATCTTGAATATACCTGGCTTTGGGCCAGCGACCGCCGACAAGCTCATGAAGTGGAGAGCTGGGCTCGAACGGCGGTTTCAATACAATCCCAACCCGACGCCGTCTGACGCTGCTGCACAAGCGAAGCTCGATGCTGATTTCGCCAATCGGGCATCTGCACTGGCAAAGAAGATTGACGGGGGGCAGGCTGAACTCCAGCAGTCAGCAGCTGGGATGCGCTCAAGACTGCAGCAAGCGAACCCAAGGTTGACCGCACTCGCCGAACAAAGGGCGCAGCTCGAAGCCGACCTTGCATTTCTGGGGATTCCTAAACCTTCGAGACCTGCACGTGCGGCAATCCCAGTTCCGAGCACCGCACGGCCGAAGCCAATTCGACAAACTGTCCTGTCCCCCTCTCCTTCCCCTTCGCCACCACCTCCACCAGCGACTGCCAGTGGAGGGGTGTCCTGCCCAAGATGTGGATCGAGAATGGTCAGGCGTGTTGCAAGGCGCGGTCGCAATGCCGGCAACTCGTTCTGGGGTTGCTCCCGTTATCCAAGCTGTAAGGGGACCCGCTCGTGACCTGTGTGAACTATCAGGCTGACAGGCAAGAGGAGCATTGTCGGTGAACACCCATGCTGATCCCCTTCCAACCGCACCTTCGACGATCTCGTTTTCGATGCAGGGCTTTCAGGACGATGCTGTGGCCACGGCAATGGCCAACGCTGTAGCGAGCTACATCCGGTCTATCAGCAGATACATCAATCTGGAGCGCCTCGACGGTGTTACCGTCGCGCACGATTACGATGATGCTCTCCTCGGCCTTGACCGCGGAGTTGAAGGGCTTCGACCGCTTACCCGTTCAAATGACGATCAGCTTGTCGGGGTCGCGATGGCTCCCGCAGTCCTGCGGGATGGTGCCGTGAAGGTCCACATGGTCTTCAATGCGCATTACCTGCACGGGTTAGAAGAAACTGAGGACGGTGAGGAAGGTGTTGGATTTTCCGACACCCTTTACCTCCTCGCTCATGAATGCGCGCACGTGGAGGTCACGACAGAAAAGGACCGCGCGTTTCCCGGACGAATTCTGCAAGCCAATTACTCGGATTACGTTGAGGCCTTTTTTGCTCCGATCGTCGAAGCCTGCTGGGAGGAATATGCAGCTTGCCGACTGAGCGCGATGTTTGGCGCACAGCAGCTTGAACGTTACGAGGAGGGATTGATTGGAGTTTTAGGGGTGTCCGCCACTAAGTCGGAAACGGCGCGGACCTCCTTCTGGCAGCATAACGATTTGGACCGAGCTGCGCTAGAAATCGCAGCTCCGCTGTTGGAGCCGATGCGCATTGCTTCATACGCCTATGGACATCTCGATGGGTTGGATGATCAGGCTTGCCTGAGTGACGAGGCGCAAATAGCAATTGACCAAGCTGGCTTTCGGCCTTTCCTAGATGATTTGGTTGCGGCCTTAAGGCGGCTCTGGTCACTCGGACCAGATTGGGATGATGAAGCACAGTTTGATATCGTTGCTGACGTGGCCCGTGACGTTCTTTGGTATGGCGGCTTGCTCGTTTCCCCGACAGACGGGGAAAGTGCCAATATCAATGTTTGGGAGCCAAACTTGCTTGATCCTCACGATCTCGGACTGGAACGCTATTGGTAATGCGAGCCACTCTGGTCTTCGCGCCCGAGAGTGGTGCTGAAGATTAGTGTTCGCCCTACTGGGTGTCCGAAAGGAATTGGACGAGTCCGCTCATTGAACCGGTATCTGCCCGGTAGGTAACCGTCCTGCCAACCTTCGTCGCTGTCACCAGCCCTGCATTTCGGAGCACTGACAAATGCACCGACGTATTCGTCGGCATTGCACCAGCCTCTTCCGCTACCCGGGTTGAAGACAAGCCATTGGGGTGAGCTGCGATAGCAAGATAAATGTCCAGGCGGACTGGTTGAGCAAGAGCACTAAGTTTCGCGACAACATCTGATTTTTCCATATTTGAAAGATAACCCTGACCCTCGCTAAAGGCAAGAAATATTCAATGCCTCAATACCTATTGAATAATTGAAGTAATAAGCTATATACCCCCTGACCATGCTGAATTTCTTGGCATGGACAGAGAGGAGGAAGTGCCATGTGTAGTGTCGGCACTATTAGTAGCGTAGGTGACACCGAGCTATCGAGACGCTCACCTGATTGGAATCTCGACCCTTTAGGATCGAAGACTGGCGGAACCCTAGTAGTCGACCGCGTTGCTCTCATCCGCATTGCTTGCGTGGCGGCCGAGACGGGCGCGCGGATGCAACGTGAAGGCTTGGCCGTCGATCCTCTGGCCTGGATGACTGCGTCGCTTGCGCTGTTCCGCGGTCAGCCTCCAATCGAAGCCTGCATGGATAGAAATGGATGCTGCAAAGCTATTCTGCTGCATGGCCTGGGCCTCGAACTCGATATCGATGGCGACGAACTCGAGGCACTCATCGATGTCGATGGACTTGGAAGGGAGCTGGAGGTTGCCCATGCCTGATCCGCAACCCTCCGACATTCGTCAGCTTCGGCGCATACACCTTGCAGTCGGTGAGACAGGCTTCGGTGATCCTGACGACCCGCTTAATGTCGCAGCTGTCGTCGACGTCGAAACAACCGGTCTCGATCCGGAGAACGACAAAGTCATCGAATTGGCTGTGCGCCGCTTCAAGTATGGGCCCTCTGGGCATATCGTCGAGATTGGCAGATCGTGGTCGTGGCGAGAGGATCCAGGCGTTCCCCTGTCCGAAGACGTTATCAGGCTCACCGGCATCACCGATCAGGATCTTGTTGGCCGTAGGATTGATGACCGCATTGCCATTGACGTATTGTCGTCAGCCTCAGTCATCATCGCTCACAATGCAGCCTTCGACCGGCCCCTGGTTGAGCGTCGCCTGCCCAATCTTCCTCAGTCGCGCTGGGCGTGTTCCTGTTCGGAAATCGATTGGCGCGCGGCCGGATTCGAAGGACGTGCCCTGGGCTGGCTGTGCACGCAACTCGGCTGGTTCTATGACGCTCATCGCGCGGAAGGCGATGTCGATGCTGTGATCACCTTGCTCTCCCACGAGCGCACCGATGGGCGGACCTTTTTGTGGGAGCTTGATGCAAGCTCGTCTGGCGATAGCTGGCTGATCGAGGCTGTGGGGGCCTCTATTTCCACAAAGGATGTCTTGAGAATGCGGGGCTACAGATGGGATCCCGACGCCAAGCTGTGGTGGCGGGAAGTCTTCGATCGTGACTTCCCTGAGGAAGAGGCATGGCTTGCCCACGAAGTCTATGCTCCTGGCAAGCTCGCTAGAACCCTTGGCCCACGCCTCACACGGCTGACCGCATTCGACCGCTACCGCCGACGCAAATAGCTCAATGAGCTGGCGATATGACCCAAAGGCTAATACGGCCACCCTCGATGTCTAGCTTTATATACTTGACAAGGGTGGAGGTGGCACATATCTCACATGTCTACTTTTAAACACGTGCTTAGAAAGGAGCAATCATGGCAAAACGACCAGCAAAAAGAGGCGCAGTCACTAAAGCCGAGGCTTCAAAATTGCCCGACGGCCTGATTAACGAAGCACCAGTTGCCTATCCTGTGGCAGGCACAAGCATCACTGCCCTTCAGATTTACCACAACCCGGACAGGAAGCCGGATGGCGACGGTCCGTGGCACAATGAAGCGGACAAGGTGGCGTGGATCGACGCGGAGACCGGACTTGGCTGCATCATGCTTCGCCAAGAGGACGGGACAATCTCGGGCTATACGGGGGTTGGGCCGGTCCATCCCTTATTCGGCTTCAATGTTGACGCAATTCCGATTGGGATTGCGCGAGTCGTTCACGGAGGGGTGACATATAGCAAGGCCTGTGAGGTTAACCGTTTTGCGAGGGTTGCATGGGGCAAGCCAAGGAAGGAACGATACACCGTATGTCATGTAACCAGGGTCAGGATGGTGCAGGATTACCGCAGTGTCCAGACTACCGAAGATGAATTCCATGAAGATGTCTGGTGGCTTGGGTTCGACACCAACCACCCGGGAGATCTGGTTCCCGACAACACGGTGGATCGCCGCAAGGGCGACGTCTATCGGGATCAGCACTTCGTCTACGAAAACTGCATCAAGCTGGCGCGTAAACTTAAATCGATGATGGAAGCACAGGCGGACCATCCGGAATCTGACCATTTGCGGCGCTTACTTCCGCCACCCGCCAGCACGAAAGGCGGTGCGTGATGATCGGGCGGTTCAACGAATTCGGAGGGGACTCAAGCACGCGCTACGGCAATGGCAGGCACCCTTCCTTGCCATGGGGATACTGGTTGGTTTCCACCGGCGATGTCCCCGGAGAGCCGCCACTGGTAGACGAGGATGGGCGCACCTGGGGCTCAGTCCGTCAGGCGTTCTGGGAAGGGCGTCTTGGTCTGTGTCCGTCTCGCAGTGACCCTACGCTGGAATTCATAGCGAGCTATCTGGCCATAGTGGATGGCCGCTTTGTCGGCGAAGAAGAGCGCGTCAGAGACATTTTCCAGGCCGACGGGCATCTGGCGCGTTTTTTCGACGCCTTCTTAATTGCGGCCGGATTGATTACCAATCACCGCGACCGCTTGACTCACGAAGGCCGGGCAGTTCTGGCGATGCTGATCGCCACCAGAAAGCTCGATGATGCCGAGGACAATGTCGGCATGGACTGGATATTGGCCAACCGGTCGAATGGCGGCCGGGAAGATTGGGCGGATGCAGCAGACAAGGTGAAAAGAGCGGAGCAGGTTGCCGAGCGCATGCTTCACAGGTTTGCGACGGACACAATCGATGGTTTGCCAAGTGTAAAACTGATTGGCCTCCACATCACAAATGAGATCCCAGTGCGGAGCACCTTGTGGACGATGTCATGGCCTGCTGCTGATTCCTATGCCCGCGATCAGTTCTACCTCTGGCTGGTCGAGCGAATCGATCGCTGGGACCACTGGAGCGAAATGGTGTCAAGCGAAGGCGCGCGGGCCCTAAGCGAGCACTTCATGAAGCTTGCTTTCTGTGATCGCGATATCAGCGCCCGAACAACCATGCCGGAGCAAGATTAACGGCACGCTGTGGCTGCGAATCCGCCCCAAGTCGTCCTTCATCGTGCTGTCGCGCAATTCCAACTGGAAGCTGATCCGATGCGCCATATCCGCCTCAGCCATCCGCAGATCCTGTCCTCACTCGTCTTTGTCCGCACAGCCCCAGAGCTCCAGCGTGGCTCACGAATCTCGAGTATCGCGCTGTTCACCGTAACCCGGGTCGGAAAAAGCGAAGCAAGTTTTGAGCTGGTCCATGCGCGTTTCGACCCGATCCAGGATCGGGATGCAATCATCGCCGATATCTGCCGCATCATCCCCGATAATGCCCAGCTGCTGGTTCGCCAGCCATGGACGGAATATCTGCAATGCACCGACAATCTAAGCGCCGGCCTTCCGCTTCTCGATAATGGACGACTTGCGCGGGTGTTACCCGGAACGACACTGCTTCCGCTGTGTTGCAGCGATGACCAGATCACCGCCAGTGGAGAAGCGCTTGGCCTTGATATGCCAGGACCAGAGTCGACGCCGCTTAAATGGCATCGCCGCGCACCGCTCGAAGCTATGGCGTTGTGGTCGATCTATCTCCAGCACTTCTCGACAGCTAGGGAAGTGCGTCAGCTTATGGCAGCCTTTCAGGCTTGGCACATCCTCGATAGAGTGAAGCTGGCCCCGCGGCTGTAGGCCCCCGCGGATGAGGCATAGCCTAGTATTTCTAGCTCCTACCGACGATTTCCGAACTGCGCTGGCAGGAAGACGACCCTCGTAAAGGATCGCACCGATCAATATTCAACCGGCGTAGCTCGCGAAGGCGTAGGAAGCACTTCGTAGCTAGCATCCCCGTTCCCCTCATTTGCAAAAATGAGGGGCTTTCGCTGCAACCTGATATTTGTATGAGTCGCTGTGCGCACTCAAACGCTGAAGTTCACGCTTTGTGCGGCCTGTATAATGCACCTCATCGCGGCGCAGCTTTATGCACCGATGGTGCATCTTTAGTGCAATCGCACAAGGACTTGGCGCGCCCGGCAGGACTCGAACCTGCTACCTCAAGATTAGAAGTCTCGCGCTCTATCCAGATGAGCTACGGGCGCGCGCCGGGAAGCCCAATAGCGCGCTTTGCGGCTCAAGGGAATCGCGCTAACCGGTCTATCGATGGAAAACACCTCTCCTTCCGATCCCGCCGCCGCGTTTGACCGCGATCCTGCCGACGGGATCATCGCCACCAGCCGCGCACCCGGAAGCTTCCGCTATTACGACATCGTCATGGCTGCCTTCGTGGCGATCTTGCTGCTGTCGAACCTGATCGGCGCGGCCAAGCTATCCACCGTGGCGGGATATACCTTTGGCGCGGGCATTCTGTTCTTCCCGGTCAGCTATGTCATCGGCGATGTGCTGACCGAGGTCTATGGCTATGCCAAGGCGCGCCGGGTGATCTGGACCGGGTTCGGCGCGCTTACCTTCATGGCGTTTATGAGCTTTGTCGTGGTCGCCATGCCGCCCGCCGATAGCTGGACGGGGCAGGCCGCCTACGAAGAAGTGTTCGGCAGCACCTGGCGGATCGTGCTTGCTTCGATCACCGCGTTCTGGGCCGGGGAATTCGTCAATTCCTTCGTCATGGCCAAGATGAAGGTGCTGACCAAAGGCCGGATGTTGTGGAGCCGCACCATCGGTTCGACCTTCGTGGGCCAAGGCGTCGACAGCCTGATCTTTTACCCGATCGCGTTCCTCGGCATCTGGACGACGCAGGATGTGCTGACCGTGATCGTCACCAACTGGGCGCTGAAAGTGGCGTGGGAAGCCATGCTGACTCCGGTGACTTATGTATTGGTGAACAAGCTGAAGTCCGCCGAGGGCGTCGACCTGTTCGACCTCGATACCAATTTTTCACCCTTCGCGAGCAGCAGCGCCAAACCGACATAGAGCACCGAGCTGGAATGTGGGAACCCTCTTGCATCACGGGCGGCAACCACAGAAGTCCTGATCCTAACGCACGCGCGGGCCACCGAACGGGAGCGGCGGTGGCGGACGACGCACGCCGCGCGGCAGCTGCGCCTGATAGGCACGGCCGCAATGTTCCACGCAATAGGGGAAACCGGGGTTCACCTGCTGGCCGCAGAAGTGGAAATCAGGTTCGCCGGGATGGCCCATCGGCCAGCGGCAGACCTTTTCCGACAGATCGAGCAGGCTGGTCTTGTCGGCGATTTCCGGGCTCGGCTTGGCTGGCACAAGGCGGCGCGGCGGAGCGGGTGGGATCGGGGGCTGCTGATCACCGGGGCCCTGACGCAGGAAGCCACCGGGGCCGACCGAAACAATCTTGGGCAGATCGGACGCCGGGTTAGGAACTGGCTGGGAGGGGCCTGTGTGGCTGCTCTGTTCGGCCACGTCGCTCCGGGCTGCGACTACCGTGGGGCGGATTGATGCACGTTGGGGCGCGATTGCGGCCGTCCGCTCGCCTGCGTCGGAACGCGGCGCGGCAGCGGGCGTGGGCGCAGCAACCGGCTTCCTTGAGGCCGGGGCCTTCTTCTTGTCGTTGGCCTTCACCGGGGAAGGGCGCGCTTTCAGTCCCAACCGATGCGCCTTGCCGATCACAGCATTGCGGCTGACCCCGCCAAGCTCGGTTGCGATCTCGCTGGCGGTGGCGCCGCCTTCCCACATTTTTCTGAGCGTCTCGATGCGCTCGTCCGTCCAGCTCATATGTATTACCTGTTCCTGTGCTTGCGGCGGATACTTGTCATGAAACCCTGCGCAGCCTAGGCACCTGTGCCATGGCCGAACCAGCTTCATTAAACCCGTTTTCCGCGCCGCTCCCGTGACTGAAAAGAACCTGTCTGACAAGACCGGTGGAAGCGCCCGGTTTTCCCCTCGCGGTGTCCCGGTGATATCCGGGATCAACCGCGTGGGTCTGTTCGCCCTCTATATGAAGGAGGTGCGTCGATTTCTCAAGGTGCAGATGCAGACGATCTGGGCACCCGCCTTTACCACGCTGCTGTTTCTGGCGATCTTTACGGTCGCTTTGGGTCGCGAAGGACGCGAAGTGCTCGGCGTGCCGTTTGCGAGTTTCGTCGCGCCCGGGCTGATTGTGATGGCGATGATGCAGAATTCCTTCGCCAATTCCAGCTTTTCACTGCTGGCGGGCAAGATGCAGGGGACGATCATCGACCTGTTGATGCCGCCGCTTTCGCCGGGCGAGTTGATGAGCGGGATTATCGCCGCCGCAATCACCCGCGCGATTGCGGTGGGCTTTACCGTTGCCTTGGCGATGGCGCTGTGGCCGGGCGTATCGCTCGGTATGGCGCACCCCTGGGCGGTCGTGTGGTTCGGGTTGATGGGGTCGCTGTTGCTGGCGACGCTGGGGCTGGCAACCTCGATCTGGGCTGAAAAGTTCGATCACAACGCCGCGATCACCAATTTCATCATCGCCCCGCTATCGCTGCTGTCGGGCACGTTTTACGTGATCGACAACCTTGATCCCGCGTTCCAGTGGGTGAGCCGGATGAACCCGTTTTTCTATGTGATTTCGGGCTTCCGCTATGGCTTTCTGGGGGCCACCGACATGGGGTCAAGCACGACTGTAATCGCGGCTGCAGGGGGCCTGGCGGTGGTCAACGCAGCGCTGGCGGCGGGTACCTATGCACTGCTGCGTTCAGGCTGGAAACTGAAAAGCTGAACTTCCTAATGGGTCAGGGCTCTGCGCATTTTGTAGCGCCCGTCCTTGAAGCTGTCGAACAGTTGGCGCACCGTGGGATGATCGACCGGCCCGCCATCGGCATCCGCCACCAGATTGCCCTGACTGACATAGGCAACGTAGGAGGAATCCTCGTTTTCGGCGAGCAGGTGATAAAACGGCTGATCGCGGCGCGGGCGGATATCCTCGGGGATCGACTGATACCATTCTTCGCTATTGGCAAAGACCGGATCGATATCGAACACCACGCCGCGAAAGGCGAACAGGCGGTGGCGCACCACGTCTCCGATGCCGAAGCGGGCGCGGGTCTGCCGCGGGGCAACAATGGTGCGCCCGGCCTGACTTGAGAAGAACTCTGCGCGTTCCATAGGCGGAATATGGACTTTCAACGCGCCAAAACAAGCAGCGCGATGGTGCAGGTGCGAGATATGCCCGCATTTTGTGGCTTTCCGGGACTTGGCAAGGGGCAATGCTTGGGCTAACGCGCGCGCTCCCTGTCGCCTGCCGCCCCGACCACGCGGCGCACCCGTGTGCGACAGACCTCGCGGAGAGGTGGCAGAGTGGTCGAATGCGCCGCACTCGAAATGCGGTTTACCGGCAACGGTAACGTGGGTTCGAATCCCACCCTCTCCGCCAGTCTCTCCGTAAGCGCTTAATTTAGTTCAACACGTTATAATTCATGTGTTTTATTGTTCGCTTTTCTACAAAATTTCTGCAAAAGTGGTCTGTAGCAGAGGCAGAATGTAGCGCTTGGAAGGCCATCATTATCTCCATCGGAGAAGTTCGGCATGGGTCTTCCGCCGCCCCGCTCCTTATGGTGTTCGTTCCACTTTCGGCACGTCGGAAGTCCGCATCACCCTCGAAACTGCAAGCCATCAAGGCCCAGCGCGGCTGGGAGTTCTATGAGCGTTCGGCGGCGCATCGCGCTGCCCTGGGTTGTTGTCGGCGCCCAGATTGAGGCCAGCCGCTGAGAGGGGCATACGGTCTTACGCTCAAGCGCCGAACGGGCTTAACCAGAGCACGATGCGATTAGCTCATCGAGTCTGAGGCTGAAGCCCGTATCCGACTCAAGCCAGAGGGGCTCCTCCGCCAAGCGAGACACTGAACATCTAAAGCAGTTTATCGGGCGACGGATCGTGGCGGTGGCGTTCTGCTTTGCCGAATACCCGTTCGAGCCGTTCTGCCATCGTATTCGCCGCAATCCGCGCCGCTGCGTCAACATCGCCCGCCTTGCCTGTCACCCCGATCGGGCGGCCGCTGCGCGGGCGCGCTTCGATGGTGCAATGCTTGTCATCGCCGCCGCCCTTGCGTCCGTTATCATCGCTGACATGGACTTCCAGCCGCGTCAGCCGGTCTTCGAATCGGGCGAGCCGGTGGCGCACCTGCTGTTCGATCCGGGTCGCCACATCCGCTGTTCCCATTACCGAACTATCGGAATTGAACTGGAATTGCATGGTGGTCATCGCGGCTGTCTCCTTGGCTGAGTTGTGGCTTTTGCCACTTCCAACATGGGGAGGAACCTGCGCTTTTTCCAGACCTGCGCGGTCAATTGTCCGAGTAAACTGCCTCTGCCGCCTCAGCTGCGTCGGCGGCTTCTGCGGCGCGTCTTTCCGCGCGCACGGTATCGGCCTTCACCCGTTCTTCTGCGGTTTTGCGCGCCTGTTCAGCCAGCCCGCGCCAGGTCTTTTCCGACCGCAATTCGCGCTCCCGCACATTGTCGAGCGTCGCGCGGTCAGCAAGCGCTGCTGCTTCGTTCGCGCGTTCGCAGTAGAATTCGTAGGTCTGGGCCATCAAGAATATCCTGCCGGGAGATGGGGGAGGCGGTCGTCCGGTTCTGGTCGTCCGCGGGGGCGGGCCGGGAATGGCGGGCGGAGCACCATCGCGCCCCGCCCTGCCGGTATTGTTTAGTCAGCGGCCGAAAGGTTCACAGCGCTTTCTTTGCCGTTACGACCCTGTTCGAGATCGTAGTTGAGGCGCTGGTCCTTATCGAGGCTGTGCATGCCTGCTGCCTGCACGGCAGTGATGTGCACGAAGCTGTCCGACGAGCCATCGTCAGGCTGAATGAAGCCATAGCCCTTGTCGGTGTTGAAAAACTTTACGGTTCCGGTCTTGCTCATAGTCTGTTCCTTTCAAGAACAATCAATTGCCCTTCCGCGACATGCGGGCGGGATAGTGCTTCGTATCGTCCGATGAAAGGAAGTCGTCGTCTGGTTAACGCCGGGGCCGGTGGGGAGCCGCGTGTGCGGGCCCGATGGCAAGCGGCGGAGCGCAAATTTCGAAGTCCGTCGCAAATTTCGACGCCAGCCCCGATGGTGTAGCACGGTTTGCGCCAAACGCCTAATTTGTGGATTCCTTGTGTTCCGCATCGCGTCCGCGATGCGAAATCCTCGCGCCCTTCGGTCGCTGCGGGCGGCCGGTCGGCCTTGCGGTGCCTGCGGCACCGTTTGCGCTGCTTGGCTGCACCTTGGCTGCGCCGTGTAGGAGACACATGTTACACTGTCCAGGAACCGAAAACCGGCCCGGGCGACGGGGTGCCTCAAGACGTGCGAGATAAGGGCGGCTGTGTGCTTCATCCGGGCAGGATGGCCGAGGTCGGAGTGTGTAGGAAAGCGCGCAGTACCATTTACCGCGCCCGCCCCGCTCCAGTTTTCTTGTCGCATCGTTAAAAACCGAAAACCGGTTCCTACTTTTCAGCACGATGCTCTAGACTGGCGCGATGTCACCCATCATCATCCTGATCGACGCCGATGCCTGCCCGGTGAAGGACGAGATTTATCGCGTTGCCGAGCGGTTCAAGCCCCCCCGCCCCGAAGTGCACGTGCGCGTGGTCAGCAACGCCCCCTTCCGCATCCCGGACAGCCCGCGCATCCGGCGGGTGGTGGTCAGCGATAGCTTCGACGCGGCGGATGATTGGATTGCCGAGGCTGCGGATGCGCTGCCCAAAGACACCTGCGTGGTCATCACCGCCGACATCCTGCTGGCCGACCGCTGCCTGAAAGCGGGCGCGCGGGTGCTGAAACACAATGGCGACGAATTCAGCCCCGCCAGCATCGGAGGAGCGATAGCCACCCGAGCAATCATGGCCGACCTGCGCGCCGGGATGGACGGAGTGGGAGGCGGCCCCGCGCCGTTCAGCAAGGCGGACCGCTCGCGGTTCTTGCAGGCGCTGGATAGGGTGCTGGTGGGGTTGGCGCGGGGTTAGGGTGTGGGGACGGTGGAGAGGGGGTGGGTTGTGATAACCTAAGGATCCGCATACACTCATGAGAACATAAAGGATTTAATGTCCCGCATGGAGTCCATAGACGTCCTTCTTGTTCGCCCCATGGTGCTATTGGTCGTGCTTGGCATTGGCGCGGCCATCGGCATAGGTGTTGAACGCCTGACCAATCACTATAACGCGCAGAAGCGCAAAGCGTATTGGCGAAGACGCAATTATGCGAAAGACAAAGCGAAGCTCGTTCCGATAAGCCACAGAGGTCGCGAGCAGGAACCCAGCGCGGATTACGCTGCCGACCAGCTCAAGATTGTGAGTAAAGCCGAATTTGCGCAGCGCCCACTGCTCAATCGTTCTGAAGCCAATGTCTTTACTGCGCTCGACAAAGCCGTGATCGCCCGCAACCCCGGCTGGCAAGTGATGGCACAAGTCAGCCTTGGTGAATTCCTCGCCAGCCCAGACCGAGACGCTTACTTCGCAGTCAACTCAAAGCGGGTCGATTTTGCGCTGATGGACGAAAAATGCTGCGTCCGGCACGCGCTGGAATATCAGGGCAAAGGCCACCATACTGGCACCAGCGCGGCGGCTCGCGACGCAGTAAAGAAAGAGGCGCTACGCAAAGCCGGGATCGGCTATCACGAGGTGGTCGCCGGACACACAACGCCGGGGGAATTGCGGGTGTTGGTGGAGAAGCTGGTGCCTGAAAAATAGGCCGTCGGGGCGTCACCGATCTAGCATTGCACCCAATTCCCACATCAGCAACCGCCCTCCCACCCCCAACCCCTCCCCACGGGGAGGGGAGGAATGCCCCCCCACATTGACACCACCCCCCATCAGGCCCACGCCTCGCGGCGGGCATTTCGCCCGTTAGGAACAGCCGATGGCCAAGGGCCAACAGAAGAAAAGCAAGGAAGCGCGCAAGCCCAAGAAGGATAAGGGGCCGAAGACCAACGCCAGTCAGCCCAGCCAGAAGCCCGGCGGGATCAAGGGGCTGGAGAATATGAAGAACGGCTGACGCAAGCGCGCTAATCCCAGCGCGCTAACCCCAAGGCTCGATCAGCCTGACCTGTCGCGCTTTGCAATTACCGCTCGCGCTGGATCGTCTCGGTCAGCCGGGCCACGGTGATGCCAAACCGGCGGATGCGCATCACGTTGCTGGCGCTTTGGCCGTCGCGGTTGATCGTGATGACCTGGTGGATCCGCAGGTGGTTGTCCATCGTATAGGTCAGCGTCAGGGTATCGCCAGCCAGAGTGCCCGAAAGATCATCGGCGGCGTCGGAAATCGTGCCGCCGAATTGGCCGGGCGATGTTTCGCGCAGGCGCCAGGTGCGGTAGCGTGTCGGCTGGTCGCCGATGGTCACTTCCTGTTCCAGCACCATGTCACCGTTGCGCTGGCGGGTGCCGAAGGTGGAAACGCGGGTGGTCTTGGTGGAAGAAAGGATCTGCTTCAGCGTGCCCTGGCTGGTGGTCCGACCGGTGAAGAACGCCGCCGGGTCGAACCGCGTGGCGGTGGCGGATGCCTGGGCCTGGAACGCCGAAACAGCCAATCCAACCGCCACCATCGCCGCTATAATCCACGCAAGCCCTGCGGCTCTTTGCCCGCTCATGCGCCCGCTTGCTCTTGCAACTTGCATTCGTTCGTTTTCCCTTGTCCCTGACACTAGCCGCCGTGCGCCGGTTACGCCGCCGCGCCGCGCTGCGCCCTGGGCAACAGCACCGCAAACGCCAGCGTCACCAGCAGCAGCGCCGGGACATCGCCCAGCAGATGGCCGCGGTGCATCGGATCGTCCAGCGATTGCACCGCCATGATCGCGGCGTGAACCGCGCTCGACACGGCGACGAACCAGATTAGCGAAACGTGCTTCAGCGGATCGCGCGCGGCGAGGATCATGAACACGCCCAGCGTCGCGTAAACCCCCACGATCATCATGTAATATTGCGAGGCCATCGGCGGGCCTTCGTGCCACGCCCAGCCGGATGGCCAGACGATCGCCAGCGGCCAGATCAGGCAGAACACCACCCCGAAAGCGACCAGCAGGATTTGCAGCAGGCGATAAGCGTTCATGATGTCGATCCCCCAAATGACACAGCCCCATGCGGAGTGTCTGCCGTTTCGCCGGGCCAGTCAATCCAGCGCCGCCAATCGTGGGGGATTGCGATTAGTCGTGCTCGCGCCCGCCTGCGCCAACGTAAAGTTCGCGGCCGCCTTCATTATACTTGCGGCTCATTTCCTCCATGCCTTTGATCGCCGCCTGACGGCTGGCCTCGGCCGTATCCGCGCCCAGTTTCTCCGAGGCGAGGAAGCTTTCGGGGCTTTCGTTCTGCTTGGCGGCGAAATCGCGGACGTCCTGGCTGATCTGCATCGAGCAGAACTTTGGCCCGCACATCGAACAGAAATGGGCTGACTTCGCGCCTTCGGCCGGCAGGGTCTGGTCGTGATATTGCTCGGCAGTTTCGGGGTCGAGGCTGAGGTTGAACTGATCGCGCCAGCGGAATTCGAACCGCGCTTTGCTCAATGCATCGTCGCGCACCTGCGCCGCCGGGTGGCCTTTCGCCAAGTCCGCCGCGTGGGCCGCGAGTTTATAGGTGATCACGCCAACCTTCACATCGTCACGGTCGGGCAGGCCCAGATGTTCCTTGGGCGTGACGTAACACAGCATCGCCGTGCCATACCAACCGATCTGCGCCGCGCCGATGCCGCTGGTGATGTGATCATACCCCGGCGCAATATCGGTGACGAGCGGGCCGAGGGTGTAGAACGGAGCTTCGCCGCACACCTGCAGCTGCTTTTCCATGTTCTCCTTGATCTTGTGCATCGGCACGTGGCCCGGCCCTTCGATCATCACCTGCACATCCTGCGCCCAGGCGCGATGGGTGAGTTCGCCCAGCGTGTAGAGTTCGGAGAATTGCGCTTCGTCGTTCGCATCCGCGATGCTGCCGGGGCGCAACCCATCGCCAAGGCTATAGGCGATGTCGTACGCCTTCATGATTTCGGTGATGTCGTCGAAATGTTCGTAGAGGAAGCTTTCCTTGTGATGGGCGAGGCACCATTTCGCCATGATGCTGCCGCCACGTGATACGATCCCGGTGACGCGCTTGGCCGCCATCGGGACGTAGGCGAGGCGCACGCCAGCGTGGATCGTGAAGTAATCCACGCCTTGCTCGGCCTGTTCGATCAACGTGTCGCGGAAGATTTCCCAGGTCAGCTCCTCGGCCACCCCGCCGACCTTTTCGAGCGCCTGATAGATCGGCACGGTGCCGACGGGCACGGCGGAATTGCGGATGATCCATTCGCGGGTGTCGTGGATGTTGCGCCCGGTGGACAGGTCCATGATCGTATCCGCACCCCAGCGGGTGGCCCATACCATCTTGTCGACTTCGCTTGCCACGTTCGATGCCACGGCAGAATTGCCGATATTGGCGTTGATCTTGACAAGGAAGTTGCGCCCGATCGCCATCGGTTCGGTTTCGGGGTGGTTGATGTTGTTGGGGATGATCGCGCGGCCACGGGCGATTTCATCGCGCACGAATTCCGGCGTGATGATGGTCGGGATTTGTGCGCCCCAGCTTTGCCCGTCGCGCACCAGATCAGCGGCAATTTCGCGGCCGATATTTTCGCGCTCGGCAACATATTCCATCTCGGGCGTGATGATGCCTTGGCACGCGTAGTGCATCTGGCTGACGTTCATGCCCGCACGCGCGCGCAGCGGGCGTTTGACCGGGTGGGGGAACTGCGGGACGCCGCCGCTGCGGTCGGGGCCGAGTTGGCCGTTATCCTCAGGCTTGATCTCGCGCCCGTCGTAAGCCTCAACATCGCCGCGCGCCATGATCCAGTCACGGCGCAGTTGCGGCAGGCCGGCGTTGATGTCGATGGCGGCATCGGGATCGGTATAGGGGCCGGAGGTGTCGTAAACCCGCACCGAAGGCTCCCCGCCCTCAAGGTCAATCTCACGCATGGCAACGCGGATGCCAGAGCCAGTGCGCGCGCCGACGTAAATCTTGCGGCTGCCGCGGATCGGCCCGGTGGTGACGCCTATTTCTACCGGTGAATTGATGTCGGCCATGTCTGCTCTCTCCTCAAAGCGGATGGAGCGCGGACTTGTGGCGATCAGACCAGCCCGCTCCCTCCGCCGATATTAATCGGTTCAGGTTCGACGGGTCGCAGGGCGTGACACCTGCCTCTCAGCTCACACGAGCTCCCCGGGGATGGCTATGGTTAGATCAGATCGGGAGGGGAATCCAGCCCCATCCGCAGGGTCAGGCCTCTAGGGTCAGGCGTTGACCAGACCCAGCTGCACCCCGAACTTGCGGTAATGCTGGCTGCCGATGTCGGCGGTGTTGGCGGCGCGGCGTTCCTCGATGGGTTGTTCGCGCACAGCGGCCAGACGGCGGCCGTAGTAATCTTCGAAATCATCCACGCCCATGCCCAGAATGACGCGGTTCATGTAATTGAACAGCGCCGTCACCTTGTTGGCATCGGCCACCGTGCGCTCATCCCAGCCCGCCGCAAGGATCGCGGCAATATCGGCGTCGGTCACTTGTGCGGGGTGCAGCGTCAGCTTGCCCGCATAGGCCAGCACCGGGCGCAGGCGGTCATCAATCGGCGCGCTGGCCAGGTCATCGATCAGCGCGGGGCAGACTTCGGGGGCATAGCCATAGCTTTCGGCATAGACCCGGTGCGCGTTGTAGCAGAAATGGCATTGGTTAAGCGCCGAGACATAGGCGGCGATCAGTTCACGCTCACCAATCGAAAGCGGGCTTTCACCGCGCAGCACGACATCGTGGAAATCCAGCATCGGTTCCCACGCCAGCGGAAACGCCTTCATCACGTCGGTCAGATTGGTGCGGCGCGGCAGGGAAGGCAGAAACGACATCGGGGGTATCCTTTGATCGGGGGAAACGCCGCCCGCCCATAGCCGACGACGCGGGATCGCGCAGCCCGTTTATTTCAGCGTCGATTGCAACAGCGCGGCAATCGTGGCGTGATCGGACGCGGCGACCACCCGCCCGGTTTCAGTGCGGCCTTTGAACGCGATCAGCGTGCTTTGGCGCGGCACATTCAGCTTGCGCCGTTCGGCTTTCTGGGTGTCATAATTCAGCCGCAGCACCAGCAGCCGGTCATAGGCCGGATCGGCGGTAATCGCGGTAATCTGCTTGTGCTGCACCCGGCACACCGAACACCAATCGGCATAGACATCAACCAGCACCGGGCGGCCCTGCGCCTGCGCCTTGGCCAGAACCTGTTCGTCAAATTTCTGCACCTGCGCGGCGGCGGCAGGCATGGCCATCAGGCCCAGCGCCAGCGCCGCCAGCAGTGCCGCGATCACGCGCGCGATCATGCCGGTATTCCCCGGCTGCATAGCCACATTACTCATCGATAATCTCCCCGCCCGGACGCATCGCGAAAAAGGCGAAGGCAAAGGTCACATCGTGCGGGATATCGACCAATCCGCCTTCGGATTTGCGCTGCACCACCACATTGCCAACATCGCGTCCGCGCGAAATGTCGCGCGTGTCGACTGCGGAGTTCTGCCCCGCCGTCCACGTCAGCACGATATCGCCATCTTCGATCCGGCCCTGACGTGACAGGCTGCGCAGGCTCCATGCCTTGTCTCCCACCGCCACCACCCGCGCCATCGGTTCAATATCCTGCGGCAGATCGCCTTCAAAAAACGGATAGGGGCGATTGCGCCCGTCATAATTTTCGTAAGGGTTGAAATAGACCTGCGTCATTTCGACAGCGGGCAGCAGGATCTGGCCGCCGGGGAAGCGTGATTTGAACAGCGTCAGCGATTCGACCCGCGATGGCAGCATCGTCAATTCGCGGCCCGCATATTCGCCAATCAACCCGCCGCCGACAAATTGCTGCCACCATGTTTCGGTCTGCCGGTCATACATCACCATGTCCGAAAAGCGCAGTTTGCCGGTCGTCCCGAAATCCAGAACCCGGCCATCAAACCGCCGATCAAACACCACCGCGCTATCGCAGAGCGGGCAGTAGGTGACGGTGACTGGCAGGCCGCCAATCACATCATTGACGATTTCGTGGCGAATCAGAATGCGCAGCGGATAGGCGCGCGCTTCGCCGTTATGGCTGAAGCTGATGACCGGTTCCTTGGGGCCAAGCTCCATCGGATAGCGGGCATTGACCGGGGCGAACTGCGGGTTGTCAATCGAACGGATGCCGTCCTTGCCCGGCCCGCCTTCGCTCACTTCGTCAAAGGGGATGATCGACTTGCTAAAATCAGTCGAAAATTCGCTTGTCCACCGCGACGGCGGGCGTTGGGCGCTGACCAGCACGGGCTGCGCGCTGGCGGTATCGTTCGAACTGGCGGTCTGGTTGGCACCAACCACAGCAAGGCTGGTGAGTCCCAAACTGACGATGGCAACAACCGGGGCGAGCACAATCAGGCGTGGATGTTTCATACCCTGCGGGTTCGCGGCAAACCCGCAGCAGGTTACAGTTTGGCAGTTACTCGATCACCCGCCCGCGCACCATCACGAAACCAACCTTCTCCAGCACGGTCACATCGGCCAGCGGGTTGCCATCCACCGCGATAATATCAGCGGAATAGCCGGGGGCGATCCGACCGATCTCGGTTTCCATACCCAGCACCTTGGCCGCGCCGGTGGTGGCGCTGGCCAGTGCCTCGCGGTTCGACATGCCCTGCTTTGTCATCAATGCGAATTCTTCAGCATTGCGGCCATGCTGGAACACGCCCGCATCAGTGCCGAACACCACGGTCACACCAAATTGCCGCGCGCGGCTGACGAGCGAGGCCATCAGCGGCTGCACGGCGCGAATCTTGTTTTCAACCACGGGGGTATAGACGCCCTTGCCCAGCCCTTCGGACACGCCTTCCAACGCCATCAGCGTCGGCACCAGCACCGTGCCATTGGCCTTCATCGCGCGCGCCGCCGCTTCATCAAGATAGGTGCCATGTTCGATCGAATCGATCCCGGCTTCGGCGGCCTGCTGGATGCCGCGCGCGCCGTGGGCATGGGCCATCACCTTCAATCCGAGCGAGTGGGCGGTATCGGCAATCGCCTTCATTTCTTCTGGCGTGAAATGCGCTTCCAACCCGCGCCCCTGCTGGCTCAGCACCCCGCCGGTGGCGGTGATTTTGATCACGTCCGATCCGTTCTGGCTGGCCAGCCGCACCTTGGCCGCGCATTCGATGGCCCCGGTGCAGGTGAAACCGCTGTCGAGCAGTTCATTCACTTCCGGGCGGAAGCCGTTGACATCGGCATGGCCGCCGATGATCGCCAGCGCCGGGCCAGCGGCAATGATCCGCGGGCCCGGAACCAACCCTTCGGCGGTGCCACGCCGCAAGGCAAAGGCGGTTTCGGTGGCGCTGCCCGCTTCGCGCACGGTGGTGAAGCCTGCGCGCACCGTTACCAGCGCATTCTTTGCGCCGACGACCACGCCCCATTCATCAGGCTCGGTCGCTTCCTTCCAGAAATCGCCGCCCGGATCGCCGGTCAGGTGGGTGTGCAGATCAATCAGGCCGGGCAGCACGGTCTTGGCGGAAAGGTCGATCTCGCGGTCGGCGCTCACCGCTCCATGTCCCGGCGTGATCGACACGACCTTGCCATCGGTGACGATGATCGTCGCCGGGCCGCTCGGCTCGCTCGCGGCGTCGGCCAGCACGCTGCCCGCGCGGATCGCCACGGTTTCCGCGGCCACAGGCGCGGCCAGTGCCGCCGCCAGCACGGCCACACCGGCCATGCGCTTACCAAGCTTTGCTGTCATGAAACGCCTCTTCCCTCGAATGTTCTTGCGTTGCGCGGTGATGCGCCGAGTGGTGCGGCAAGGCAAGCCCCCGTTCCACGCGCAACATTGCCGTCGGGCGCGCCCTCGCCTAGGGCCGCAGGGCATGGCCAATTCACCGCAACCCCCGCAAATCAACGCTGGAACGCCGCATGATGTGATCATCGTCGGCGGCGGGTTGGCGGGCGGGCTGATCGCGCTGGCGCTGCACCGCCATGCGCCGGGGTGCCGGTTTGCGCTAGTCGAGGCCGGGCGCAGCCTTGGCGGGCACCACCGCTGGAGCTGGTTTGCCACCGATCTTGGGGCGCAGGCGCAGGGGTTGATGGCGGGCTTCGCGCTCAACGCTTGGGATGAAGGCTATGACATCACCTTTCCCGCCTTGGCCCGCACCTTACCGACAGCTTACCGCTCGCTCGCCAGCGCGGAGTTTCATGCCAAGCTGATTGCCGAATTGCCTGCTGACCGCGTGATGCTGGGCACCAAGGCGGCCAGCCTTGATGCGGGCGGGGTGACGCTGGCCGATGGCACGCGGCTGGCGGCCAAGCGCGTGATCGATTGCCGCGCGTTCCGTTCTTCCGCGCAGCTGGCAGGCGGCTGGCAGGTGTTCCTTGGCCAGCAATTGCGCTGCGACAAACCCCACGGCCTGACCCGCCCCGTCATCATGGACGCCAGCGTCGATCAGGTCGCGCCCTATGGCAACGGCGCGGCCTATCGCTTTGTCTATGTCCTGCCGCTATCGCCCACCGAGGTGTTCGTGGAAGACACCTACTACGCCGACGAACCGCGCATGGACGCCGAGGTGCTGAAAGGCCGCGTGGCCGACTACGCCCATCGCAACGGGTGGAAGGGCGAGGTGGTGGATCAGGAAGCTGGCATCCTGCCAGTGATTTCGGGCGGAGATTTCAACGCCGCGCTGGCCGAAGTGGCGATCCCCGGCGTGGCGCTGGCAGGCGCGCGCGGCGGATTTTCGCACCCGCTTACCAGTTACACTCTGCCGTTTGCGGTCGATAATGCGCTCGCCATCGCGCAGGTGATCGCCGCGCGGCCCGCGCTGACGGGCGAGGAACTGGCCGCCTTCTGCCATCGCCGGGCCAAACGCCACTGGCGCGCCACCGCCTATTACCGGATGCTCAGCCGGATGCTGTTCGAGGCTGCCGAGCCCAACAAGCGCGTCGTGGTGTTCGAACATTTCTACGCGCTGCAAGGCGCATTGGTCGAACGCTTCTATGCCGGACTTTCCACCTGGCCCGATCGGCTACGCATCCTCACCGGCAAGCCTCCCGTAGCTATCGGACGCGCCGTTCGTGCGCTATTTTCCTCAGGGAAACCTTTAGACACCAAGCCTTTGAAAATGGAGACCCCGGCATGAGCGCCGATGTGAAGCTCAATCTCGCGGATACCCCCGGTGCCAAGGGCATCCATCCCGCCCTTGCCGAACGTTACGCCGGCCGCACCGCCTGCGTGATCGGCGCAGGCTTTGGCGGCATGGCGCTGGCGATCCGGCTGCAATCGGCGGGCATCGCCACCACCGTGATCGAAGGCCGCGACAAGCCCGGCGGGCGCGCCTATTTCTGGGAGCGCGAAGGCTTCACCTTTGACGGCGGGCCGACGGTCATCACCGATCCGCCCTGCCTTGAAGAATTGTGGCAGCTGACCGGCCACGACATCGCCGAAGATGTCGAGTTGATGAAGGTCATGCCGTTCTACCGCCTCAACTGGCCAGACGGCACCAACTTCGAATATTCGAACGACGAAGACAGCCTCAACGCCGAAATCGCGAAGCTCAATCCGGCGGACGTGGCCGGATACGCCCGCTTCCTCGAATATTCGGCGCGGGTGTATGAAGAAGGCTATCTGAAACTCGGCACCAAACCGTTCCTCGATTTCAAATCGATGCTGAAAGCCGCGCCCGCGCTGATCAAGGAACAGGCGTGGCGTTCGGTCTTTTCGATGGTGTCGCGCTATATCGAACACCCCAAGCTGCGCGAAGCCTTCAGCTTCCATTCGCTGCTGGTGGGCGGCAACCCGATGAACACATCATCGATCTATGCCCTGATCCACAAGCTGGAGAAAGACGGCGGCGTATGGTGGGCGCGCGGCGGCACCAACCGGCTGATCGCCGGCATGGTGCGCCATTTCGAACGGCTCGGCGGCACAATGCGCATCGGCGATCCGGTGGTGCAGGTGCACACGCTCGGCACCAAGGCAACCGAAGTGGAAACGGCAGGCGGGTTCCGTCAGCGGTTCGATGCGGTGGCGAGCAACGCCGACATCATGCATTCCTACAAAGACCTGCTGTCGGGCAGCGAGCGCGGCAAGCGGATGGCCAAATCGCTGAACCGCAAGAGTTTCAGCCCCTCGCTGTTTGTGGTGCATTTCGGGCTGGAGGGCACCTGGCCCGGTATCCCGCACCACATGATCCTGTTCGCCAAGCGTTACAAAGGCCTGCTCGACGATATCTACAAACACGGCGTGGTGCCCGAAGATTTCGCGATCTACCTGCACCACCCGACCGTCACCGATCCGAGCATGGCGCCCGAAGGCAAAAGCACCTTCTACGCGCTCGTCCCCGTCAGCCACATGGGCAAGATGCCGCTCGATTGGGACGAAGTCGGGCCGAAGCTGGAAACAATGATCCTGGATGAACTGGGCCGCCGGTTGATCCCCGACATCCACGACCGGATCGTGACCAAATTCAGCTATGCACCCAAGGATTTCAAACAGGATCTGAACGCCCACATGGGCAGCGCCTTCAGCCTTGAACCGGTGCTGTGGCAAAGCGCCTACCTGCGCGGCCACAACCGCGATGATGTGATCGACAATTACTACCTTGTCGGCGCAGGCACCCACCCGGGCGCAGGCATTCCCGGCGTGGTCGGCAGCGCCAAGGCAACGGCGGGATTGATGCTGGAAGACTTGGCGAAGGTGGGCGCGTGAATCCTCCCCTTCAGGGGAGGGGGACCATGCGCAGCATGGTGGAGGGGCGAGCGATAATCAGAGGTCAAAGTGACACTGTGAAACTCGCCCGCAAACTCCGCGCCGAAATGACTCCGCCGGAAGTCGCCCTCTGGCAAGCACTGCGCAAGCGTCCCGGAGGCCACAAGTTCCGCCGCCAGCACCCGGCAGGGCCTTACGTCATCGATTTCTTTTGCACCAAGGCACGGTTGGCGATCGAAGTTGATGGAAAGGCGCATGATAGTGCTTCAGTAATCGCCAAGGATGCGGTTCGCTCGGCGTTTTTGAGGCAGCAGGGCATCGCCACAACGCGCATTCCGGCGAAACTTGTGCTTGAAGATATCGAGGCTGTGGTTCAGCGGCTGGTGCAAATCTGTGATGAGAGAATTGAACGCATGACCTGCTCGCCCCTCCACCAGACTGCGTCTGGTCCCCCTCCCCTTGCAGGGGAGGAACGCGCATGAAACGACTTGCGATCTATTGCGGTTCGGCCTCGCCCGCAGACCCGCGCTATGTGCAATTGGCCTATGATGTCGGCGCGCAATTGGCCGCGCGCGGGATCGGGTTGGTCTATGGCGGCGGCAGGCTGGGTCTGATGGGCGCGGTCGCCAAGGGCGCGAAGGACGCAGGCGGCGAGGTCATCGGCATCATCCCCGAAGCGCTGGTGCGCGCCGAGGTTGCCAATCACGATTGCGATGAATTGATCAGCGTATCAGGCATGCATGAACGCAAGCAGAAATTCACCGATCTGTCGGATGGCTTCATCACCCTGCCCGGCGGGGTCGGCACGATGGACGAGCTGTGGGAGGCGATGAGCTGGTCGCAGCTGGGCTATCACTCCGATCCGGTCGGCGTGCTCAACGCCTTTGGCTTCTATGACGATCTGCTGGCTTTCAACGCGAAAATGGCGGCGGTCGGGTTTGTCCGGCCCGCGCACCAGAACATCCTGATCGCGGCGGATACGATCACCGAACTGCTCGCCAAGATGGCCGATTATCAGCCGCACACCCCGATCTTCCGCATGAAGGCCGAGGAGCTGTAATGTTCCCCGAAGTGCGCATCCCCGCGCAGGCGGGGACCTCCCGCCACATTGCACGAGGTCCCCGCCTACGCGGGGATGCACATAATTGGAAATGACGGTCGCCCCCGCCAAACGCGCCGCGCTGGTCGAACACGCACGGCTGGCGATCAAGGTGGGATCGCAAAGCTTTTCCGCCGCCGCACGCCTGTTCGACCGCGAAACGCGCGAGCGGGCGTGGCTGCTTTACGCATGGTGCCGCCGGTGTGATGATATTGCCGATAATCAGGAAATGGGCGGAGTGCTGGGCGACCAGTCCGATCTGGGCGCGCGGCTTGCCCATATCCGCAGGCTTACCGCGTTGGCCTTTGCGGGTAAGCCGACAGGCGATCCGGGGTTTGATGCGTTTGGCTTGGTGGCGCGCGAGGTAGGCCTCACCCCGCAAATGGCCGAGGATGTGATCGCCGGGTTTCAGCTGGATGCGGAAGATTGGCGCCCGCGCACCGAGGCCGATATGCTGCGCTATTGCTACCACGTGGCGGGCGCGGTCGGCGTAATGATGGCGGTGGTGATGGGGGTTGACCCGAGGGATCAGGAAACGCTCGACCGGGCGAATGATCTGGGGCTGGCGTTCCAGCTATCCAACATCGCCCGCGATATCGTTGAAGATGACGCGGCGGGGCGGTGTTATCTGCCGATCGAATGGCTGGTGCAGCAGGACATTGAACCCGGTCAGCACACCAAACCGCACCACCGCAAGGAGCTGGCCGCGATGGCCGCGCGGCTGGTGGCTTTGGTGGAGAAACACGAGGCGGCGGCGCGGGTGGGCGCGGCGAAACTCCCCTTCCGCAGCCGCTGGGCGGTGCTGTCCGCCGCGCGCATTTACGGCGCGATTGGCCGCAAGGTGCGGGCGCGCGGGCCGGAGGCGTGGAACAGCCGCACCTATGTGCCGCGCGCGGAAAAGGCGCTGTATGGCGTGCGCGCGTTCCTATCGGCGGTGATCAACCGCGAGAAGGTGCCCAAGGGCGGGATCGACTGGGGCATCGCGGATTTTCGGCCCGCCACTCCCTCCCCGTCGCCCCGGACTTGATCCGGGGTCCCGCTTTTTTCGAGGTGGGAAAAGAAGTGGGGTCCCGGGTCAAGCCCGGGAAGACTATAGTCGGAGTGGTTTTCTTTCGTCGAAACCTAGACTAACCCCATCCCCATGATCACCAAACTCCTGATCGCCAATCGCGGCGAGATTGCCTGCCGTATCATCCGCACCGCGCGCAGCATGGGCGTGGCCACGGTCGCGGTCTATTCCGATGCCGATGCCAAGGCGCTGCACGTGCGCCAAGCTGATGAGGCGGTGCATATCGGCCCCTCGCCCGCTGCGGAATCCTATCTCGTTGGCGAAAAGATCATCGCCGCTGCCAAGCAAACCGGGGCGGACGCGATCCATCCGGGCTATGGCTTCCTCTCCGAGAACGCCGACTTCGCGCAGGCCGTGATCGACGCTGGCCTCATCTGGGTCGGCCCCAAGCCTGCCAGCATCCGCGCGATGGGCCTCAAAGACGCGGCCAAGACGCTGATGATGGCGGCGGGCGTTCCCGTCACTCCCGGCTATCTCGGCGCGGATCAATCGGTGGAGCGGTTGACCAAGGAGGCCGAGGCGATCGGTTATCCCGTGCTGATCAAAGCGGTCGCGGGCGGCGGCGGCAAGGGGATGCGCAAGGTCGATGACCCGGCTGATTTCGCCGCGTCGCTGGAATCCTGCCGCCGCGAGGCCAAGGCCAGCTTCGGCAATGACGAGGTATTGCTCGAAAAGTGGATCACCTCGCCCCGCCATATCGAGGTGCAGGTGTTCGGCGATGCCCACGGCAACGTCGTCCACCTGTTCGAGCGCGACTGCTCGCTCCAGCGCCGTCACCAAAAAGTGATCGAGGAAGCCCCCGCCCCCGGTATGGACCCCGCCACCCGCGAGGCGATCTGCGCCGCCGCCGTGCGCGCGGCGAAAGCGGTCGATTACGAGGGCGCAGGCACGATCGAATTCATCGCCGATGCGAGCGACGGCCTGCGCGCCGACCGCATTTTCTTCATGGAGATGAACACCCGCCTTCAGGTGGAACACCCCGTCACCGAGGAAATCACCGGGGTCGATCTGGTGGAGTGGCAATTGAGGGTCGCGAGCGGTGAGCCGTTGCCCAAGCGGCAGGACGAGCTGTCGATCAACGGCCACGCCATCGAGGCGCGGCTCTATGCGGAAGACCCGGCGAAGGGTTTTTTGCCGAGCACGGGGCGGCTGGAACACTTCCATCTGTGCGATTACGGGCCCAGTGACCGGATCGAAACAGGCGTCGAAGAAGGCGACGCCATCAGCCCGAATTATGATCCCATGATTGCGAAGCTCGTCACCCATGCAGCAAGTCGCGAGGATGCGATTGATAACCTCAAACAGGTCATCGGCCGCAGTTGGACTTGGCCAGTGGTATCGAACGGCTCCTTCCTGTTCGAATGCCTCGATCATTCGGCATTCCGCGAAGGAAGGCTCTCGACCGGCTTCATTGAAGAACACGCCGATGAACTCAAATCGCTCGATCTGCCGCCTCAGGCGCTGATCGACGATGCAGCAAGCGAACTCGCCACGGACTTCGCAATAGAGGCCTTCGGGGGAACATACTTCGCGGTCCGGAACAAGCCGATGGGGTTTCGGCTGAACCAACCGCCACGCAAGATTGCAGCTGTCAACGTCGGGGGGACGACGCTTCCCGCCAATCTCGATGCAGTCTGGGTAGACCTGCCGAATGGTTCAGACGCACATGACAGCCTGACGGCCAGCAAGGTGATCTACCCCGAACACGCATTGGTGGTCGCCCGTGGTCGCACATTCATGCTGTCGCTTCGCCACGACGGCACCGGCCAAGCCTCTGCCGCCGATGGCGCAATCGTCGCGCCGATGCCGGGCAAGGTCATCGCGGTCGATGTTGCCGAGGGGCAGGCCGTCACCGCCGGGCAGCGACTCTTGGTGCTCGAGGCGATGAAGATGGAACACGCCCTCACCGCGCCGTTCGACGGGGTGGTCGAGGGGCTGGCGGTCAGCGCGGGCGGGCAGGTGCAGGTTGAAGCGGTGTTGTGCCGCGTGGTGCCTGCTTCTTCCGAAACGTAACCCGTCACCCCAGCGCAAGCTGGGATGACGATGGAGAGTTTTGGGTCCCTCCCACTTTTCGTCATTGCGAGCGACAGCGAAGCAATCCAGAGCGGTTTGCGTTGGACTCTGGATTGCCGCGTCGCCTGCGGCTCCTCGCAATGACGGGATGAGGGAGAGGGAATGACCTGGGCCAAGGAACTCGAAGAACTGCGCGCCCGCGAGGCGCTGGCCGAGCAGATGGGCGGCGCGGACAAGGTTGCGCGGCAGCACGGGCGCGGCAAGATGGACGCCCGCGCGCGGCTCGCGGCTTTGTGCGACGAAGGCTCCTTCCGCGAGATCGGCAAGATTGCCGGTTCCGCCAAGTATGACGCCAACGGCGATCTTCAAGGCGTCACCCCCGCCCCCTTCCTGTTCGGCAAGGCGCTGATCAATGGCCGCCCGGTGGTCGCCACCGCCGACGATTTCACCATTCGCGGCGGCGCGGCAGACGCTGGCATCGCGCGCAAGATGGTGCAGGCCGAGATGATGGCGCACGAATTGCGGCTGCCGATCATCCGCATGATCGACGGCACCGGCGGCGGTGGCAGCGTCAAGACGCTCGAACAGATCGGCTCGACCTATATCCCCGCGGTGCCTGGCTGGGGCGATGTGGTGACGAACCTCGACACCGTGCCGGTCGTGGCGCTCGCATTGGGGCCGACTGCAGGCCTCGGCGCGGCGCGGGTGGTGGCGAGCCATTATTCGATCATGGTGCGCGGGCTTTCGCAATTGTTCGCTGCTGGCCCGGCGGTGGTCGATGGGTTGGGAGAGGGCTACAAGGGCGCGACCGATCACCAACAGGCCAAGGAAGAGCTTGGCGGGGTCGACATCCACACTCGCAACGGGGTGGTTGATGACGAGGTGGGATCCGAGGCCGAAGCCTTCGCCCGTGCGCGGCATTTCCTCAGCTTCATGCCCGAATATGTCGGGCAACCCGCCCGCCGTGCCGCCTGTGATGATCCCGCCGACCGGCGCGAGGAAGCGTTGCTCAGCCTTGTCCCGCGCGATCCCAAACAGGTCTATTCGATGCGCCGCTGTCTCGACATGGTGCTCGATAAAGGCACCCTGTTCGAAATAGGCAAGCACTGGGGCCGCGCAGCGATCACCGCGCTCGCGCGGCTCGATGGCTGGCCGGTGGCGGTGGTGGCGAGCGATCCCAGCTATCTCGGCGGATCGTGGGAGGCCAAGACCAGCGAGAAGGTCGAACGCTTCGTCAAACTCGCCGACCAGTTCCGGCTCCCCATCGTCCACTTGGTCGACAACCCCGGCTTCATGATCGGGCGCGAGGCGGAAATGGCGGGGACGATCCGTTACGGCGTCAATGCCATGAACGCGATCTACCGCGCCACCGTGCCGCTCGCCAGCATCGTCCTGCGCCGCGCCTATGGCATTGCGGGCAGCGCGATGAGCAATGCGGAAGCGTATCAATACCGCTACTGCTGGCCGAGCGGCGATTGGGGGAGCCTGCCCATCGCGGGCGGGCTGGAGGTGGCCTACAAGGCCGAACTGGAAGCCGCCGACGATCCGCAAGCCTTGCTGGAGGAAATCCGCGAACGGCTGGCCAAAGTCACCTCGCCCTTCCGCAGCGCCGAACGCTTCAATGTCGAGGACATCATCGACCCCCGCGACACGCGCCCGCTATTGTGCGAATTTGCCGGGCTGGCGTGGAGGCGGTTGGGGGCGGAGTAACCCTCCCCGGCGCGGGGAGGTGACAGCGCGCAAGCGCTGACGGAGGGGAGTCTCAGCGAAAGGCGGCGCTTGCGGTGAGTCCCCTCCACCATGCTGCGCATGGTCCCCCTCCCCCAAGGGGGAGGATTACCTTCCCATCCCCGCCTCGGCATCGGACGGCCCGAACAGCTTGCCCTTTTCGCTCAGCAACACCAGCACCAGACAGGTCAGCCCGCTCGCCAACAGCGCCAGCGCCAGCGGGCGCGCGGTGCCATCGAAGGCATAACCAATCGCCCCGCCCAGCAGCGCCGCCATGGTCATGCGCACGAACCCATGGGCGGAACTTGCCGCGCCCGCGATGGCAAAAAACGGGTTCATCGCAATCGCGCCGAAATTGCTGCCGATAAAGCCGAGCAGCGCCATGTTGATCGCCATCAGCGGGACGAAGTGCCACAGCTGCTCGCCCGGCTGGAACGCGAAGATCACCTGCACGATGCTCACCGCGATAAAGGCAAACAACGCCGTGTGGCTCACCCGCCGCGCGCCGAACCTTTCGACGATGCGCGAATTTGACCAGCTCGCCAACGCCATTGATCCCGCGCAGATGCCAAACACCAGCGGGAAAATGTCACCCGCGCCAAAGGTCTGGGTGATCAATTGCTGCGAGGAATTGATGAAGCCGAACAAGGCCCCGAACACCAGCGCACTGCCGAAGACATAGCCAACCACGCTCGGCATCGCGAGCGCACTGGTCATATTGACCGCAATCGTGCGCGGGCGGATCGGCTGGCGGTTTTCCGGGGCAAGGCTTTCGGGCAGGCGAAAATACACCCAGCCCGACATGCCCACGCCCGCCGCCGCCATCACACCAAAGATCGCACGCCAATCGGCAACCATCAGGATTACTTCGCCGATCGACGGCGCAATCGCCGGAACCATCAGGAAGATGACGAAGATCACGCTCATCATCCGGGCCATCTTGTCGCCGCCCACGCGGTCACGGATGATCGCGGGCGGCAGCGCAATGATCCCGGCGGCGAAAAACCCCTGCGCCGCGCGCACACCGATCAACGCATCGTAAGTCGGCGCAATCGCACTGGCGAGCGAGAGCACGATATAGACCGCAATCGCCCCCAGCAGGATCGGCCGCCGCCCGAAGCGGTCGGCCAGCGCGCCCGGCACCAGCGCGCCCATCCCGGCGGTAAGCAGATACACCCCGATCACGAATTGCCGGTCATTGCCTGCAACCGCAAGGTCAGCCGCCAGCGCATCCAGTGCGGGCAGGATCGCATCGATGCCAAAGGCGTTGAGCGCCATCAGCATCGCCATCATCCACAACAGCTCGCGTTCGCCCAAGGGCTTATGACGCGCCGTGTGGGCGGGGGATGAAGGGGCGGGCGGCGTAGCCATGCGGTGGCCTTTGCCAAGAGGTTTGCCCGAAGGCCACAGTTCTTTTCGCATATGCACAAAATGAGGCGCTGGGTGAAAATTTCCAGCAACAGTTCCTTCGCAGCGATGAAGGTTCTATTCTGGGTTGATGGAAACTGATCCGCCTGCACCCCAAGGCGACGCAGACGCGCCCGATGATCAGCCGGGCCTGCGCAAGATCATCCACGTCGATATGGACGCCTTCTTCGCGAGCGTTGAACAGCGCGACAATCCGGAATTGCGGGGGCTGCCGGTGGCGGTTGGTGGGGCCGGCGGGCGCGGGGTGGTGGCGGCGGCCAGTTACGAAGCGCGAAAGTTCGGGGTGAGAAGCGCGATGCCGTCTGTCACCGCGCAGCGCCTGTGCCCCGATCTCATTTTCGTGCGCCCGCGCTTTGATGCTTACAAGGAAGCCAGCCGCCAGATCCGCCGGGTGTTTGAACATTACACGCCCGTCATCGAACCGCTGAGTCTGGATGAGGCCTATCTCGACGTCACCGATGATCGATTGGGCATCGGCAGCGCCACCCGCATCGCCATGCTGATCCGGCAGGAAATCCGCGCCAAGACCGGCCTGACCGCCAGCGCGGGGGTAAGCTACAACAAGTTCCTCGCCAAAATTGCCAGCGATCAGAACAAGCCCGATGGGCTGTGCGTGATCCGCCCGGGCGAAGGCGCGGCGTTTGTGGCGGGCTTGCCGATCCGGCGGTTCCACGGGGTCGGGCCGAAGGCGGAGGCAAAGATGCAGGCGCTCGGCATTGCCACCGGGGCGGATGTGGCGGGCAAGGACATCGCGTTTCTGCGGACGCATTTCGGCAGCATGGCCGATTACCTCTACCGCGCCGCACGCGGCATCGACCTGCGCGCCGTCGCCGCGCACCGCGTGCGCAAATCGGTCGGCGGGGAACGGACGTTCAGCGAGGATATCGGCAGCGGCGCGGCTTTGCGCGAAACGCTGGAGAATATCATCGCCATCGTGTGGGAACGCATCGAGGCATCGCAAGCGCGTGGGCGCACTGTCACGCTCAAACTGAAATTCAGCGATTTTCGCACCATGACCCGCGCTGCGTCCGTGCCGCATTGGGTTTCCGGCCGGGAGGAGTTTGCCGCCCTCGCCCGCGGTCTGCTGGCGGCGGAATTGCCGCTGCCTCAGCCGATCCGGCTGATGGGGTTGACGCTCGGCAATCTTGAAGGGGCAGATGAGAGCAAAGCGCCGCGCGACGATGCGCAATTGCGGCTGATTTAGCTGCGTTCCCCCATCCCCCGCGCGCGCCACGCCTCAATCCGGGCGCGGGTAATGCGGCCCAGCGGTTCGGGCAGCGAATGCGACGGGAAGAACCGCGCCTCGATAATCTCGCGGCGATCGGGTTTGGGCCGCTGATCACAGGTCGCGGCGAACAGGTGCGCGGTGTGCGGCGCGCCCGAAATGACCTCCTCGATCACCCCGATGGCTTCAATCCGGGCCAGTGTGATGCCGATTTCTTCGCACACCTCGCGTTGCGCTGCGGCAAGCGGGTTTTCCCCTGACTTGAGGCCCCCACCGGGCAGCCCCCACACTTCCGGGCCATAGGAATGTTTGAGCAACAGCACATCACCGTTCAGATTGGTGATGATGACGCTGACCCCCGCAATCGGCTCCTTGCGCAAGCGCCGCCAATAATGCCTGACAAGGTGCGCCAGTGGCAGCAGGGCGCGGTGCAGCGGAGCGGGAAGGACATGGGGCATCATGCAAACACAGTAATAGGAATATCGCCGCGTTCCTGCGCGCCGCGCAGCAGCCGTGCGATTGGCAAATCATGCTCGCCGCGCAGTGCCGCGTCAAACACCGCGCGCTTATCCGCCGCCCCGCCAAGGGTGAACACAATCGCGTCGGTATCCAGCAGCGCAGGAATGGTCAGCGTGATCCGGTCAAACGGCGCATTTGCGGGCAGCGGGTCAGGCGTCAGGCGGCGAATGGCCAGCGGATCATCACGCTGCGGGTTGGTGTTGGGGAACAGCGAGGCGATGTGACCATCCGCCCCCATGCCCAGCCATGTCAGCGCGAAATGCGGCGGCACGGCATCCTCAGCCAAGGCGGCGATGTGTGCACCGGCGGGTTCGATCAGCGCGCGGATCTTTCCGGTGTTCGATGCTTCGTGATCCTCCGGCACGATCCGGTCGTCATTCGGCCAGACCGACAACCCCGCCCAATCGATGCTGTCCGCATGGTGTGCGATCAGGTCAGCGAGGATCGGGAACGGGGTCGATCCGCCGGGAATCGTGATTGCGGGCGTTGATCCGGCGGTGCCAAGATAGCGTGCCAGCCAATCGGCAATCGCGCGCGTATCGGAATTTGCGATGATGGTGATGTTGGGCATGGGCCTGCATATAGCAAAAGGGCTGCTCCCGGATAACCGGAAACAGCCCGCTTGTAGCAATCGGCCGCGATTACGCCAGTAACGCCTTGAGGAACCACACCTGCTGTTCGGCCATCAGCGCCGCCGCGCATTGGGATGCACAAGATAATCACCCGCAATAATCGTATAAAGCGATCACAATGGCACGAAACGAGCGTTCAAACCGATCAATAGCGCCGCAACAATCAGGCCAGAGGCCAGCCCCAGCCGTAACGGGCGCAGCGGCCAGCGCGCCAGCCCAGCCGTCCCCACGCCCCAGCCCAGCGCCACCGCCGCCGCACCGCCCAGCGCGCCGCCCAACCCGGTGGCGGCAGGCAGATTGGCCCACGCCGCCAGTGCAAACACCACGAAGCGCGCACCATCCCCAATCTGACGCGCCAGCAGCACGATGGCGATGGCGCCGAGCGAACGGGTGGGTTCTTGCGGCGGCTTCATCCGCACCGGCCAGGCGAGTTCCAGCGCGGCCAGACCCAGCGCAAAGGCGACCAGCATCTGCGCTGCGCGGCGCGGCAGCAGCGCGGCAAACTCTGCGCCGACCCATGCCATCACCGCCGCACTGATCGTCGCCGTCATGACACCGATCACCAGCAAGGGCGCACTGCGCTCCAACGCATCGGCCAGTTGCGCAACCAACCATTGATCGCGCCCGCCCAGCGCCAGCGCGAACACCAGCAACAGCGCGAGCAGAAAGCCGTCCATGGCCTAAGGCCCGTTCCCTAAGCCGTCCAAGGCCCCGTAATGGCCAGCGTGGCGGTGGGGGAATAGGCGTTGACGAACAGCCACTTGCCATCGGGTGAGAAGCACGCGCCTGCCGGTTCGGTCTGGATGCGCAGCCGCGCAAATTCATAGGCGCGGCCCTGCGGCGTCACCCCGCGCAGGTGGTTGTCGACCACGTCGGTATATTGATCTTCGCACACGATCAGGTGGCCATTGGGGGCAACGGTCAGATTGTCGCCATAGTTGAACTGATCGGTGCTTTCGCTTTCGAAAAACAGTTCGACCCTATCGGGTGCGCCCGCCAGCCCCGGTGTCAGTTTGAAGATCTGGCCCAATTCCTTGGCGCCGCCGCTGGTGGCGCAGGCGAACACTTCGCCCGTGCCCATATGCAGCCCTTCACCGCGCGCGATCAGCGCTGCGCCCTTGGCTACCGCGCGCTGGCGCAGATCATCCTTGGGGGCTTCCACGCCGTCGAGATCGACCCAGCCCACCGGGTAGCTTTGGCCCACCGGCATGGCGGGGCTGTTCCAGTTGCGCGTATCGGCCAGCCCATCGATCACCATCGCCTGCAACCGCCCGCCATCGGCCAGCTTGCCCGGCACGTTCGGCACGAAGCGGTAAAGCACGCCGTCATCGCGATCTTCGGTCATGTAAACGATGCCGGTCGCCGGATCGACGGCGGCGGCTTCGTGGTTGAAACGGCCCATCGCGGTGAGCGGCACGGCGTCCACCAGACCGGGCGCGGCAGCGGGAACTTCAAACACCCAGCCGTGATTGCGCTCCAGCCCATCACCATAGCGCTGGCCCGGCCCGGTCGGCGCTTCTTCGCACGAAAGCCAGGTGCCCCACGGCGTCACCCCGCCCGAACAATTGCGGATTGTTCCGCCAAGGCTGCGGAACTGGCGTTTGACCGCCAGTGTCGCCGCGTCGAGCACGATGGTGGTGGTGCCGCCGGGAACGAACACGCCATTACGCTTGCCAAACCCCTTGGCAATCGGGCCGCCTGCGTCATGATGCGGCTGCAATTCGTGGTTGCGCACCAGCGCGATTTCGCCATTTCCGATATCGAAACAGCCCATGCCGTCGGCGCGGTCGGGCACGGTGCCGCCGTCATCCATTCTATCACCCAGCCGCGATACCACGCGGTAGGAGAACCCTTCGGGCAGATCGAGCAACCCTTCCGGATCGGGCACCAGCGCGCCATAACCGCCAAACCCGCTGCCTGCCGCGACGGCGCGGGACTTGCCTGCAGGTGCGCTGCGGTTCGTACAACCGCTGGCTGCCAGCGCGGCAAAGGCAGAGGCGGTCGCGCCGAGAAAGCGGCGACGGTCGGGCGTGATCGTGAAGGGTATGGTCATGCCCCCGGCTTACTGCCCTGCCTCCAGTAAGCCAAGAATTTCGTCCCACCGCGCATATTTGAAATTCTGCGCAGCGGGCGGATTGATCCCGTCTTGCGCGATGAAGATGCCGCCGGGGAAGTCCGGGCCGAAATCGCGGTTGTCGAGTTCAATCCCATCGGTTTCCTCGGTGCTGCCAAACGTGCCCGCCGCAATGCGGAACCGGCCCACCGGGGTCATATCGGGCAGACGGAACACGGCGTAGGCATTGTCCCCCTGTGATGACGCCACCAGATAACCGCCGTTATCGCCTTCGGGTGCGATGGCGAGGCCTTCAAGATCGGCGACCAGCAGTTTGTTATCGACCGATGCGACCATGCGTTTGGCCCCGGTGGTCATGTCGATCGCCCAGATCCCGTCCACTTCTTCGCCGATATACAGCGTGCCGGTGCGCGGGTCGGCGATGCAGCCTTCGGGCTGGCTCGCCACGGTGGCGAGCGTGGTGGTGGCCCCGGCAAAGCCCGCTGCGCCGCGCGTAATGATGGTGCGGTAGATGATGCCGTTCTTGGGGGCGCTGAACACCGCTACATCGACGCTGCTGGAAGACTTGGCGATGCAGATGCCATAACCCTCTCCCGGCCCGACCGCGATCTGGCCCGCCGGGGTCAGAGCAGCGGTTTCGGGGTCAAGCAGCGCGAGGAACAGCCGCGCCGTCGCCAGATCGCTGCGGTCGCTGGCGATAACCAGGATCGTTCCATCGGCCAGATCGACCAGATCGACATTGTTCAGCCCCGGCGCGGGCAAAAACGAAAGCTGCGTGCCTTTCAGATCATAGACATACAGCCCGCCCTTCTTGTCGGTGCCGACAATCAGGCTGGCCGCAGGATTGGCCGGATTGCGCCAGATTGCCGGATCATCGGCGGCATCCGCGTTCGATGTGCCGACGGGGACGGTTTCCGCCACTGCGGTGACAGTCACCGCCGGATCGCCGATGATCGGGGGCACTGTCGCGCAAGCAGCAGCGATCCCGATCGTCAGCAGCGCGAAGCCGTGAAAGGGCCGGATCATCAGAATGCATACCTCGCCACGATCTGGAACACCGGCCCGGCGCGTTCGCTTTCCAGTTCGAACTCATCGAAATCGCGGTCAAACTGCTCCTGCACCGTGTTGAACTTGTTGAAATCTTCATCCTTGGTGCTGTCGAGCAGGTTCGATCCCACCGCGCGGATGGTCAGGCTGTCACCGAACCGCTTTTCAACGAAGATTTCCAAGTCAGCGCCGTAGCGGGTGAAGACTTCCCTTGCCACCACGCGGCCAAACGCCTCACCCTGCTTGCGGTAGGTCGCGCCGAACGCCGCGCCGAAATCGGGCAGGTTCTGGATCGCCCCGAAATTGTAGACATATTTGGATTGGTCGTTGAAGCGGCGCTTGCCGAATTCGTCGCTGATGCTGCTATCGAGCAGCGCGAGGTTGCCGAACACCCCGGTGTCGGGCAGGCCGGCAAAGGCGAGGCTGAACGAGGCGTCGAATTCGATCCCGTAAACTTCGCCGCTGCCGGTGTTGCGCGGGGTGAACACAAAGGTGCCCGGCCCTTCCGAACCTTCGACCGGCGCGCCGCCTGCATCGAGCACGGTGGCGATTTCGGTGAGGTTGGACACGTCGCGGTAGAACAGATTGACGCCGATGACCCCGGTTTTGCCGATCTTGTGTTCGTAACCCAGATCGCCGCCCCACGCCGTTTCCGGCAGCAATAGCGGGTTGCCGAGGAAGTCATTGTCGCCCAGTTCCGCCTCCAGCAGGTTGGGCGTCAGGAAATCGAAACGCGGGCGGCGCAGCGTGCGCGCGCCTGACAGGGTGACACGGCCATCGCCCAATTCATATTTCAGCGAGGCTGACGGCAGGAACTTGTCGTAATCGCTGGTGATTTCAGGCGCACCCGGCGTGCCAAGGTCGGCGATGCGCACATCGGTGTTTTCCCAGCGGATCCCGACTTCGAAGGTGAGGCTGTCATACTCGCCTTCGACCAACGCATAGAGATCCTTGCGCTTCTCCTCAATCCGCGTGATCGTTGCATCGAGCGGCGGGAAGGTGGCAGGCGCAAATTCGCCCGGATTGCGGGTGAACTGGTCATATCCTTCGCGGTCAGCCGCGGTCAGGTTGAAACGGCTGCGCACCGCCTGCAGGCTGGTGTCGCGATCCTTGTCCTGCCAGAACCCGCCGATGGCAAATTCCAGGTTATCGCTCAGCTCGAATTCGTGTTCGAGATTGACGAAAACCTCCGTGTCATCGATGTCGACCACCTGAAGGTCGCCGGTAAAGCGCGGGGTTGAACGGTCGAAATCGACCTCAAATTCAAACTCGTCCTGAAAATCGGTGAAGTTGGCGTAGCCAACCCGCAATTGGGTTTCGCCAAGGCTCCATTCGTGATCCAGCTTGGCGATCACTGACCAGCTTTCGGTGGTGATATCATTGACGTTGGCATTGTCGGTCAAAAGGTTGCCGGGATTGGCCGTGCGCACCGGGCCGTTGATCGCGGTCGGATCGTCATATTCGAACGAGCGTTCATCCTCAGTGCGTTCGGTGCGCACGAAATTGCCGAGGATTTCGAACTCGGTGGTTTCGGTCTCGATCCCCCAACTGGCATTGAAGGCATAATCAGTGCCGTCGCGGGTATCGGTCTGGTCTTCGCGGTTGTCGAAATCTTCGGTGCGGAAATTGGGGTTGTTTTCGGGCGAGTCGGTGAACCGCTGGCTGAACTTTTCCTTGGGGTTGTAACGCCCTTGCACGTTCGCCCCGATCAGCACGCGCCCCCCGGCCAATTCGCCGCCGTAATAAAACCCGCCCGAAGGCTTGAATTCGCCATCGTCGAACAACAGTCCGCCCGCGCGCACATAGCCGCCATCAAGCGAGAACCCGTCGCGCAGCTTGATATTGAGCGATCCTGCCACCGCATCGCCGGTGCGCCGCGCTGATGACGAGCGCACGATTTCGACCTGCTCGATCAATTCGGCCGGGATGCGGTCAAGGAAGAACGAACGGTCGGACTGGCCGCCCGGCACCCGTTCGCCATTGATCAGGATCTGGGTATAACCCGGGTCAAGCCCGCGCAGCCGTGCGCCATCGCTTTCGATCACGTCCGACAGGAAGGTCACGCCCGGAACACGTTTCAGCGCATCGCCCGCTGTCAGCGGTTCGAAGCGTTGGAAATATTCTTCATCATAGACCAGAATCGGCTCGGCAGAATCGCTGCGGTTGCGAAAACCGATGCTCCCCTGCACGACGATTTCCTTGGCGGTCTGGATGCGGTCGTCCTCGCTCTCGTCAGTCTCGGCCAAGGCCCCGCCCGATTGCAGCGCAGCGGCGGTCGCCTGCGGATCGGCAGTGTTGGCAAAGGCAGGCGCGGCCAAACCGATTGTGAGCGCCGCAGCCGCGCTGCCGACGAGAAATTGGGTGCGAATCATGTGGTATTTCCCCTGTGCTGGCCCGACTTGGGGCCGCTTCCGGGGACGCGCTTAACCGCGGGCAATGACAGACACGCGACCGCGCAATGACGGATCAATGACATGATGAAATGTTGCGCAATTGCCGCAATGAGAGGTGTGGCGCACCGCCGCGCAAGCGCCTAGCATCGGGCAAACATGACAGTGGGAGAATGAACCGATGAAGATCAAACCGGGCATGGCAGCGGTAGTCACCGGCGGCGCGAGTGGGTTGGGCAAGGCGAGCGCGCAGGCCTTTGCCGAAGCGGGCATGAAAGTCGCAATTTTCGACATTAACGACGAAGCGGGTGAAGCCCACGCAGCCGCGATTGGCGGGACATTCCACCATGTCGACATCATGGACGAATCCAGCGTCGAAGCCGGGTTTGCCGCCGCGCGCGCGGCCCACGGGCAGGAACGTGTGACGCTGCACTGCGCGATGGCTTCACGGCGCGGCAAGACGCTGGGGTGGGACAAGCAGGCGGGCGCGTTCAAACGCCTTTCGACCGAGGATTACGCCTTCGGAGCGGAAGGGATTCTGGTCGCGAGTTACCGCGTCGCCAGCATCTCGGCTCTGGGCATGGCCAATGCCGATCCGGTGAATGATGATGGTGAACGCGGCGCGATCATCCTGACCGCCAGCGTCGCTGCGCAGGACGGGCAAATCGGGCAGGTGATCTATGGTTCGTGCAAGGCCGGGGTGAATGGTCTCGTCCTGCCGATGGCGCGCGATCTGATGGACATGGGCATCCGGGTCAATTCAGTCATGCCGGGCATCTTCGCGACCCCGCTGATGCTGGGGATGAAAGATCGCAACCCGCCGATGTGGGCGCAATTGAACGCATCCGTGCCCTTCCCCAAACGGCTCGGCGAACCGGAGGAGTTTGCATCGCTGGTGCTGGAAATTGCCCGCAATTCCTACATCAACGGCCACCAGTTCCGGCTGGACGGGGCGATCAGAATGCCGCCTAAATGATCTCTCACGGCTAGCTGGCTTCGCCAGCGCCTCCGAGGGGCGGCCTACCGGCCGACGGGCACCGGAACACTTTGGTGCACTTGCGAACCCTTCGGGTGCGATCAGTGCTCGAACAAAAGGATTTATCATGCCTGCCCAAACCAACGAATACCCCACCAAAGCTTACGGCGCGACTGCGCCCGATAGCGGCGTGGGGCCAATGCAGATCATCCGCCGGGGGTTGCGCGATGATGATGTGCTGATCGAAATCAGCCATTGCGGCATCTGCCATTCCGATCTGCATACAGCGCGCAACGATTGGGGTTTTACCAAATATCCTATTGTGCCGGGACACGAAATCGTCGGCACGGTCAGCGCTGTGGGCGAGAGCGTTACCCGTCACAAGGTCGGCGACCGGGTGGCGATTGGCTGCATGGTCGATGCCTGCATGGAGTGCCGCCACTGCGCCGCTGATCTTGAACAATATTGCCTCGATGGCGGCAATACCGGCACCTATAACGGCGTTGACCGGCACGATGGCACACCCACCTTTGGGGGCTATTCCGAACGGATCGTGTGCCGCGAGGAATTCGTGCTCAAAGTCCCCGCCAACCTGCCCAGCGCCGAAGCCGCGCCGTTGCTGTGCGCCGGGATCACCACCTACTCACCGCTTCGCACCTGGAAGACCGGCCCCGGCAGCAAGGTCGCCGTCGCGGGGCTTGGCGGGTTGGGGCACATGGGGGTGAAGCTGGCAGCGGCGATGGGGGCACAGGTGACCGTGCTCAGCCGCAGCGAAAGCAAGCGCGCCGATGCCGAAAAGCTGGGCGCGCACGCCTTTCTCAACACCGAAGACAAAGTGGCGATGAAGGCCGCGCGCGGCACGTTCGACATGGTGCTCAACACCATTCCGGTGCGGCACGATGTGGTGCCCTATCTGCACCTGTTGCGGGTCGACGGGGTGCAGGTGCTGGTCGGGATGATCGGGATGATGCCCGAATTGCACACCAGCGTGCTGCTGGGCCGCAAGGTGTTGACCGGCAGCGGCATTGGCGGGCTGGCTGAAACACAGGAAATGCTCGATTTCTGCGCGGAGCATAACATCCTGCCCGATATCGAGGTGATCGCGATGCAGGATATCCAGAACGCCTATGACCGGATGGAAGCCAGCGATATCAAATACCGCTTCGTGATCGACATGGAGAGCTTGCGCACAACGTGAGGGCAAAGCGCAATTGCGACTGATGCAAGTTTGCAACGCAACAAACGGAATGTAAGGAAGGCCGGTCGCAAAACAATTGTGCAAGTGCGAAGAATCTGGCAGGCCATGAGTGCGCCGCGACGGATGCCCGATCAAAAGAACAAGAGGCTCCGCGCAGCACGCAGGTGGAACGATCCAACCCTCTCTATGGAGCGTTCCTTATGTTTATTCGTTTTGCCTCGGCTGCTTCCGCCGTCGCTCTCGTCGCCTGTCTTTCCACTCCCGCCTTTGCCGGAGAAGCGCAAGACGCCGATGTCGGCCCCATTCTTGAAATCGCTGACGGTCAAAGCCAACCGGCTGCTGGCTCGCTGCGCGCGATCGAACCGATTGACCTTGCCACCGCCAGCCACGCTGATGATGCCGAACCGGCAATCACCGTTTCGGGCAGCGCCACGCTGACATCGGACTACCGCTTCCGCGGCGTTTCGCAGTCTGACGAAGGTATCGCCATCCAGGGCGGCTTTACCATCGGCCATGAAAGCGGCTTTTATGTCGGCACCTGGGGTTCTAGCCTCGCCGGATGGGGCACCTTTGGCGGCGCCAATACGGAACTTGACCTGATCGCCGGCTATGCCTTCAGCGCGGGTAATGCCAATTTCGATCTGGGGCTCACCTGGTTCATGTATCCCGAAGGCGCGGACACCAGCGATTTCGCCGAACTTTACGCCAGTGTCTCGGGTGATATCGGCCCGCTATCGCTGACCGCAGGGGTCGCCTACGCGCCGTCGCAAGAGGCGCTGGGCAAGGTGTTCCTGACCGGCGCGGCGGCCGCCGCCGGTATCCCGGATGATCCGGGCGACAAGGAAGACAACCTCTACCTGTATGGCGACGCGGCCTATGGCATTTCCGGTACGCCGGTCACGCTGAATGCCCATATCGGCTATTCGGATGGCAATGCCGGGCTTGGCCCCAATGGCACCAGCATCGCGCCGACCGGCACCTATTTCGATTGGTCGCTGGGCATTGATGTTGTGCCGATTGAAGGGCTGACGCTGTCAGCCGCCTATGTAGACACCGACATCTCGGCTGCCGACAGCGCATTTCTGCTACCCAATTTTTCCAAACTGAACGGCGGCAAGATCGCTGATGCGACCATAGTGTTCTCGGTTACGGCCGCGTTCTGATCTCAGGCACAATTGCTGGCATGAAGGGGCGCCCTGCCGGGATGGCAGGGCGCCCCTTTACTTTTCCCAGCACTTGCCGATAGGTTTCTCCCGACAACTGATAACAGGCATGCGGGAGAGAGACGATGAAGCGGATTGCGGTTCTGGCAGTTGGCTGCGCTGCGCTGGCATTGACCCCGGTGGCCGAGGCTGAGGCCAAGAGCCGATACGAAGCCAGCATCACCCGCACCACTTTCGGCATCCCGCATATCACCGCCGATACCTGGCAGGGGGTCGGATACGGGGTCGCCTATGCCTATGCCGAAGATAACCTGTGCCTGCTGGCAGAGGAATTCGCGACCGTGGCGGGCACGCGCTCGCAGCATTTCGGGCCGGAAGCCAAGGCAGTGCTGGGCTTTCAGGAGGTCGACAACCTTTCTTCCGACGTGTTCTTCCGCGCGATGATTGATCTGCCGATGCTGCGCAAAGGCGCAAAATCGCAAGGCCGTGAGGCGCTGTTGCTGGCCGAAGGCTATGTCGCGGGCTACAACCGCTTCCTGAAAGATGCTGGCGCGGAGGGTGTGCCCGCCGAATGCCGGGGCAAGGCCTGGGTGCAGCCGATCACGCTTGATGATGTGCTGCGCCTCACCGAAAAACAGATGCTGCTGGCAAGTTCGCTGGCGCTGGCATCTGGCATCGCCAATGCCGCGCCTCCGGGCAAGACGCTCGCCCGGTTCGATCAGACGCTTCCCCGTGCGGACGAGCTGGGGCTGGGCAGCAATGGCTGGGCATTCGGCGGCGATGCCACTTCGGATGGGCGCGGCTTCCTGATCGGCAATCCGCATTTCCCGTGGAACGGGCCGAGCCGGTTCTGGCAGATGCACGTCAGCGGCCCTGATGGTTATGACGCGATGGGGGTGGGCATTGCCGGTTCGCCGATCCCGACGCTGGGTTTTAACCGCGATGTCGCCTGGACGCACACCGTCACCGCCGCGCGGCATTTCACGCTTTTTGCGCTGACGCTCGATCCGGCTGATCCGACGCGCTATATGGTCGACGGTGAAAGCGTGGCGATGACCCCGCTTACCGTGACCGTGCCGATGCCCGATGGCGCGCCGGACGTCACCCGCACGCTCTATTCCACCCGCCACGGCCCCGTGTTCGTCGCCCCGCAATCGGGCGTAACGTGGAGCGCGACCAGTGCCTTTGCAATGAAGGATGCCAATCGCGGCAATATGCGCGCGATCGACACCTGGCTGCGGATCGGTCAGGCGAAAAGCGTGGGCGAGATCAACGCAGCGGTGAGCGAAACGCTCGGCATTCCGTGGGTCAACACCATCGCGGCGGATCGCCACGGCGATGCGCTGCACGCCGATGTGACCGCTGTTCCCAATGTTTCGGCAGCCAAGATCGCCGCCTGTTCCACCCCGATTTCCGGGCTGTTCGCCTCGCTCGCCACGCTGCTCGACGGCACGCGCGCGGAATGTGATTGGGACGTGGCCCCCGGCACCCCCGAACCGGGACTGATGCCCGCCAGCGATCAGGCCGCAACCATCGCCCGCGAATACCTCACCAACTCCAACAACAGCTACTGGCTCAGCAATCCGCGCATGCCGCACGCCGCGCTTTCGCCAATCCTTGGCGGCCATACCAGCGAGCTGACTCTGCGGGTGCGGTCGAACTTCACCGAAACCGAGGCGCTGCTGGCAGCGGGCAAGGTTGACCGGGCGCGGGCCAAGGCGATGGTGTTCGCCAACAAGACGCTGGCCGCTGATATGACGCTGGAACCGCTGCTGGCGCTGTGCGCGGACGCTGCCGAGCCATCACGCGGCTGCACCGCGCTGGCGGGCTGGGATCGCCGCTATGAAGCGTCCAGCAAGGGCGCGGCGCTGTTCCGCGCGTTCTGGGCCAAGGCTGCGCGCATCCCCGGACTGTGGGCGGTGCCGTTCGATGCCGCCGATCCGGTCAACACCCCGCGCGATCTCAACACCGCGGCCATCGGTGACAGACTGCTGGCCGCGCTGGGCGATGCGGTGGCCGAACTTGATGCCGCCGGGATTGCGCTCGATGCCGAATGGGGCAGCGTGCAACAATGGCGGGACGGTGATCAGCGCATCGCCATCCACGGCGGCCCCGGCACCGCAGGCGTGCTCAATTATCAGGACGCGCGCCCTGCACCCGGCGGCGGATTGGTGCCGGTGCACGGAACCAGCTATATCCAAATCGTAGGGTTTGATGATGCTGGCCCGGTGGTCGACGCGATCCTCAGCTACAGCCAGTCGACCGACCCGGCCTCCGCGCACTTCACCGATCAGACCAACGCCTACGCCGCCAAGGCCTGGCACCGCCTGCCGTTCCACGCCGATGACATCGCAGCGCAAACCATCACCCCGGCCAAGCGAATAGCGGAGTAATACCAAAGCGCGATGAGTCTGACTCATCGCGCTTTGGTTAAGCCTGTGCGGCGTTTGAGCAATTCCAGCGCGTGATGCGTGAGCATCTCAGCGTGCTGGTATAAGCATGGGGCGCAGAATTCAGCTGATCACAAATTGGCCCAGTCGATTGGCTGATGCCGGTCAAGCCGCCGCGATTGATCGGCCAGCGGATATTTCAGCCCTGATGCACAATTGAACAGCAGAACCTCCTCATCCGCGCTGACCAGGCCATTGCGCAGCGCCTTTTCATAGGCCGCAAGCGTCGCCCCGCCTTCCGGGCATAGCAACGTGCCGTCCTCGCGGGCGACCGCCGATACCGCTTCTTCGATGGCAGCATCGGACACGGCAATTGCAAACCCGCCGCTTTCGCGCACCGCGTCAAGGATCAGGAAATCGCCCACCGCCTGCGGCACACGAATGCCCGCAGCAACGGTGGCCGGATCATCCCAGCGCACAGCGTGACGTTCCCCCTGCTCATAGGCGCGCACCATCGGCGCGCAGCCTTCGGCCTGCACCGCCACCATGCGCGGACGTTCGGGGCCGATCAGGCCAATCGCTTCGAGTTCGGCAAAGGCTTTCCACATCCCGATCAGCCCGGTGCCGCCCCCGGTCGGATAAAAGATCACATCGGGCACCCGCCAGCCGAGCTGTTCGACCAGTTCCAGCCCCATCGTCTTCTTGCCTTCGATCCGGTAGGGTTCTTTCAGCGTCGAAAGATCAAACCACCCCTGCGCGTCCTTGCCTGCCGCAACCAGCTTGCCGCAATCATCGATCTGGCCGTTGACCCGGTAAACCCGCGCGCCGTATGCCGCGATTTCGCGGATGTTGATTTCGGGCGTTTCTTCCGGGGCGAAGATTACCGCCTCGATTCCCCCCGCCGCTGCATAGGCCGCCGCCGCCGCGCCGGCATTGCCATTGGTGGGCATGGCGATCTTGGCAACCCCTAACTCCTTGGCCATGGACAGCGCCAGTGCCAACCCGCGCGCCTTGAACGATCCGGTCGGCAGGCGGCCTTCATCCTTGACCAGCACCGCCCGTGCGCCCAGCCGCGCCGCCGTGCGTTCAAGCGGCAGGATCGGAGTGGCGACCTCGCCCAGTTCAAGACGATTGGAAAAATCGGCCAAAGGCAGCAATTCGCGCCATTTCCACAGCGTCTCCGGGCGCGCGGCAAAGGTTTCGCGCGTCACCGCCGCGCGCAGGGCATCCAGATCATAGCGCACCAGCAGCGGCCGTCCGGCTGGCGACAATCCATGGATCTGGCCAGCCTCATGGCGTGTGCCGGTGAGCCCGCATTCAAGATGGCTGACAAAATACTCGCGTGGGGTGGTCATCGGAAACCTTCCAATTCTGATCGGCCGGAACCGACAGCATAGCCTACGTGCGCCTGCGCTCGATTGGGCAACCCGCCGAAATCGGGGGCGGTGGAAACGCCGCCCCCTATTCGGTGTCCTTCCAGCCCCAGGCCAGGCGGCAGGGAAGGATGTTCAGCAATTCAAAGCCGCTGTCCACCCGATCAAAATACTGCGCGGTCAGGTTCTGGGCCGATTTGCTGAACTGATAAGTAAGGAACGCCCCGCCCGGCCGGATCGCGCGATGGGTAGCTGCGGCAATGCAGGGGCCAAGACCCTCCGGCAGCGTGGAAAATGGCAGGCCCGACAGGATATAATCCGCTTGATCGTGGCCATGCGCGCGGATGATCTCCTCCACATCCTTCGCCGAACCATGGACGGCAATGAAGCGGCTGTCGCTGATGGTGCGATTGAGATAGTCGATGAACAGTTTGTTGGTATCGATGACGATCAAGGTTCCATCGCGCCGCAGTTTGTCGAGCACCGGGCGGCAGAAGGTGCCCACCCCGGGGCCATATTCAACGAACAGCTTGCAGCGGCCCCAATCAACGGGCCCAAGCATCTTCCTGATCGTGAAGCGGGACGACGGGATGATCGAACCGACCATCACCGGATGCTCCAGAAAACCTTGGAAAAAGACGCCCCATGGCCCGAAGAATTTTCGCAATTTCTGCTTCCACCGCGTAGCCGTGCGCTCTAGCGAAACCTCATAACCGGCCATTATCAATCAGCACCCCTCGCCATGCCCCCACCGCGAGGACCAATCTGCATAAGCGCGGAATCGCAAACTCGCTGCCACTTTGCAAGGCATTCCCCACAGAGCGCGCAGTTGCGGCTGTTTCCACCGACTTACTCTAATGGGTGAAGGGAAGCCAATAAGCTACACAAGCAATTGAATTCAATTCAATATTTGAAATGAGCAAATTCAAAGGCCCCCAATCTGGCCCCCAACACTCCGTGCTTCTGTGGATAAAGGCGGGACTTTGGTTGGCCATCGCGCCCATCTTGAAGGCTGGCATTTAGCACTCCCCGCGATGGTTGTCATGGCCAGTGACAGCAAGCCTTGGCCATGCGCTCACGCGATAGCCCGCTGGTCAGTGCGATCCATACCGCCTCTTGCTTGAACTCTTCGGAACGCTCATCATCTCGTCGGTCTCCTGCCCTCGAGCTCTAAACGCTCTGGCGACCGGCGCAAAACCGTTACAAGTCCAGACATCTCGGTTTCCTCGCTCAAGTCACGTCCTCCTCGGCCAAATAGTAGTGGGCTTCTGCCTCTGCGGGAGTGATATGCCTTATATGGCCGAACAGGCGGCAATTGTTGAACTTGTGCAAGTTTGACATTTCCACCGTGGATGCGCTCGGCCACTAACACCGCGCCAGCTGATTGATCGATGAATTCTAGGCCAATCGCCTAGAGCCGGGGAGCATCATCAACCCACCCTTCACTGACCGGATATCCGGCTTCAGATGGAATCGAAACGAGAAACTTGCCGTCCTTTCGCTGAGCGGACGGTGTCACTCGAAAGAGAGGGCGATTGCGAGCAGCCTCAAGTGCATCATCGACGCAATCTGACAGGGCCAGCAGATGCAAATTGGCCTTGGTCGAAAAAAGGAGGCCGTGAATGCCATCCGCATCGCGCTCCAGCACCTCTTTCGGTTCCACCCAGTCCGCTGCGACAGTTTCGACACCGTCGCAGCACAGGATGTGATCACGCGGCGCACGGGCAAGGAGAAACCGCGTATCCCATCGTTTTGGGGCAGTCGGCGGCGTCACCCAGTGGGCGAAGTCAGCCATGTGCCCCAGATCGAAATGCACGTCGCATCGTTCCATGAGCGAGAACAGACCATCGCTTCTCGAACCAGACAGGCCATCGAGATCACCATTGACCATACACAGAACGCCAGCTTCCTCCCAGCATTCACGAATGCCTGCAATACGAAATGCCAGATCGGAAGCGTTGAGGTCATCCCCGCCTCGACAGAGGCTACGCCACCTCTCATCCATATCTTCCCTCTCTACAACGCCGCCCGGGAAAACGCGGCGGGACGGAAACGAACCAATTGCACTGCGCTTTACCAGCAACACCTGGAACGGATCATCGCGGACGAGCAGAACGGTTGCAGCAAGCCGTGGTTCGACAGAAGCAGCAGAAGGATCTGGTTCGCGCACTTGCATCCTAGCCGCGCGCGAAGCTTTCGCCGTTCGTGGCCTTTTCTTTCAGCAGTTTGGCCGGCTCCATGCCCATTGCTTCGAGGCCTTCAACAACTTTGCCCAGCCCGACAGTATCGGCCCAGAACATCGGGCCACCTTTGTAGACCGGCCAGCCATAGCCAAGAATGCAGGCGACATCGATGTCACTGGCCCTTGCAGCAATCCCTTCATCGAGAATTTTGGCGCATTCGTTGACCACCGGGTAAAGCATCCGCTCCACGATCTGGCCTGCCGTAAACTCGATCTTGGTCGATACGCCCTTCGCAGCAGCGAAATCCGCGATGACCCGAGCGGCCACCGGGCTTGGCGTCGCCTTGCGACTGGCATCGTAATCGTAAAAGCCACCGCCTTTTTTCTGACCAAGCCTCCCGATCTTTATCAGATCCGATTGGAGTGTGCGTTCATTTGAGCCACGACCGATGACATCCAGCCCGACGAGGTCCGCCATGGCGAAGGGTCCCATAGCGAACCCGAAATCAAACATGGCCTGATCGATCTGCTCAGGTTCAGGCCCCTGCAGCACCAGTTGCAGCGCCTGCTGGCTGCGCGGGGCCATGACCCGGTTGGCTATGAAGCCCGGCCCCACCCCGCTGACGACCGGGACTTTTGCAATCTTCTTGGCGAAACTCAGGGCAGTGGCGAGCGTGGTATCTGACGTTGCCGATCCGCGGACGATTTCCAGCAGACGCATGACATTGGCTGGCGAGAAGAAGTGCAGGCCGACGACACGCGATGGTCGCGATGTCGCAACAGCAATCTCGTTGAGGTCGAGGAACGAGGTATTGGAAGCGAGGATCGCCTCGGGCTTCACTATTGAATCCAGTTCGGCAAAGAGGCCCTTCTTGATACCCATATCCTCGAACACCGCCTCGATGATCAGGTCGGCTTCCTTGACGGCATCAAGGGAAAGCGCAGTGTCAAGCTTCCCCAGCCGCTGTTCTGCCACATCCGGCTTTAGCCGCCCTCTTTCCACCTGCTTCTTGTAGGTGTCGGCAATGGTCGCGGCACCACGATCGAGAGCAGCCTCTTCCCGTTCGACCATCGTGATAGACAGACCCGCATCGAGACAAGCCATGGCAATCCCGGTGCCCATCGTGCCTGCACCAATGACGCCGACCTTTGCTATCGGCAAAGGCTGCACATCTTTGGCAAGATCAGGCACCTTTGCACCTTGCCGCTCCGCAAAGAAATAATATCGCTGGGCGGCGCTTTCGGTGCTGGTCACCAGTTCCTGGAACAGTTCCCGCTCCCTCACGATCCCCTGCTCAAATGGCAGTTCAGCCGCCGCTTCAATAGCTTTGACGATATTAAAAGGCGCCTTGAACCCGCGGAAAGCGCGCGCGTGCTTTGCCAGGTATTCGGAATAGATCTCGGGCTTGCCGCGATAGGGCTCAACTTTATCCTGCCGGTCCCTGACTCGTGTGAGCGGCCCGCCCTTTTGGATCAGGTCTGCTGCAAATGCGATGGCGTCTTCACGAAGTTTGCCCTCTTCCGCGAGCGCGTCGATCATGCCCAACTCCAGCGCCTTTCGCGCGCCAGTCGGAGCTCCGCCGGTGATAAGGTCCAGCGCAGCCGGGATGCCAACAATGCGCGGTAGTCGTTGCGTTCCCCCGGCCCCCGGCAACAGGCCCAGAGCCACCTCCGGCAAGCCGACCTTCGCGCTGGGAACCGCGATGCGGTAGTGGCAAATCAACGCCAGCTCATAGCCACCACCCAGCGCGGTTCCGTGAATGGCCGCCACAACCGGTTTGTCGCCATTTTCGATTATCTCGAACACGTCCTGCAGGCTTGGTCCGCCCATGTCTTTGCCGAACTCGGAAATGTCCGCCCCGGCGATGAAGGTGCGACCGGCACAAATCAGGACTATGGCCTTTACGTCATCGTCAGCCGCGAACTGGCGAAAACCTTCATCTAGCGCCCGCCGCGTATGCACGCTGAGCGCATTCACCGGTGGATAGTCGATCGTGAGAATCCCGACCCCATCTATTACTTCAGTTGTGCCGATCTGGTTCATGGTTCGTTTGCCCTCCGAGAATGGGTGAAATGGACTAAGGCCTGACTATGCGAGCCGAGGCCTGGGTGCCGGTGTGGCAGAAAAGCGCGGCGCAGGTGCGGGCTGCGTCATGCCACCCTGTTCAACGAACGTGCTCCGGGCCACATTGTGAGGATGACGAGGCGCCTCTGCTAGACTCAGTACCGGGGCAAAACATATGTCGGTGCCATCCATCACGGCACACCACTCGTCACGCGTCTTGGTAAGGAACAGTTGTGCAAGGCGCTCCTTCAGTCCCTCCCACCGCTCCTGATCCATCTGTTGCGCGAAGTCAGGTTCATCAGCGAGGCCGGCCTTCTCGATGAGCAGCGCATAGAACTGCGGCTCGATGGAACCGAGCGAGATCCATTTCCCGTCTGCAGTTTCATAGGTGTCGTAGAAGTGAGCCCCGGAATCGAGAAGGTTGACCCCGCGCTCGTCACGCCACTGGCCGTTCCCGAAAAAGGTATAGGTCATGGCCGACAGGATCGCCGCACCGTCGACCATCGCGCAATCGACCACCTGACCGACACCTGTGCTTCGGGCGTTGAGAATCGCGGCGACGACACCGAACGCCAACATCATTCCTCCCCCGCCGAAATCGCCGACTGCGTTTACCGGGAACGTTGGCTTCTCGCCTTTTCGGCCATAGGTGTGCAACGCCCCTGACAGGGCAATGTAATTGATGTCATGCCCGGCCATCGGCGCCATCGGGCCATCCTGGCCCCAGCCCGTCATCCGGCCGAACACAAGCCGGGGATTGATTGCCAGTAGCTCATCCGGACCAAGCCCCAGCCGCTCCAGCACGCCGGGGCGATACCCTTCGATCAGGGCATCGGCACTTTGCGCCAGCTCCATGATCTGCGCGATACTTTCGGGTTGCTTGAGGTCCAGCTCAAGCCGTTCGCGATTACGGTTCAGGATGTCACGATTGCCGCTGTCGCCAAAGCGACCTGCGTGACCCGGACGCTCGATCCGGATTACACGCGCGCCGTGATCGGCCAGCATCATGCCGCAAAATGGCGCGGGGCCCAATCCGGCGAATTCGATAACGGTCACGCCGTCAAGCACACCTGGCACTTCGATCTCCCTTCAATCGACTTTCAATTTCAAGAATGCACGACGGCATCGACACGTTCGATAATGATGGCCGGAGCCATGCCGCCAAAGGCACACATTGTGATCAAGGCATATCGACCGCCTGATCGCTCCAGCTCGTCCAGAGCTGTGCCGATGAGGATCGAGCCAGTTGCGCCAATGGGATGCCCAAGCGCAATCGCACCGCCATTGATGTTCACCCTGGCACGATCGATGCCGAGATCACGGATTGCCTTTTCAGTCACAACCGCAAAGGCTTCGTTGATCTCCCACACGTCGATATCTTCAACGCTGAGCCCGGCCCGCGCCAACGCTTTGCGGGCAGCGGGTACGGGTGCATTAAGGATAAGGGTCGGACAATCACCAGCGTTGACGGCGGTGACTATTCGTGCGCGGGGTTTCCAGCCATTGTCCTTCAAACCTTGCTCGGACGCGAGCAGCAAAGCTGCCGAACCATCGACGACCCCCGAGCTGGTGCCGGCGTGATGGACAGGCTCCCATTCGAGCTGCGGGTACTTGCGCTCGATCATTTGCCGCATGGTTGTGCCATCGGTGGCGGCTGCAACCTGTTCCATCGCCACAAAGGCTGGCTTGAGCCCGGCCAGGCTTTCCGATGTCGTGTCCGGGCGCGGATACTCGTCATGCGCGAGCGCGAGCGAGCCGTCACGATTACTGACTGGCACGATACTGCGGTCAAAGCGGCCGTCATCCCGGGCCAGCTTGGCCTTGCGCTGGCTGTCGACCCCGAGCGCTTCCAGTTCGGCCCGCGTGATCCCTTCCATCGCCGCAATGGCATCGGCAGCTACGCCCACAGCAGATATCGGATGGTCGCGGTAGAGTTCCTCATTGCCGCGTGCACGACCCAGCCGGGCAAATCCCGTCCCCTCCTCCCAACTATCGGCCTCGGCATGATGGCTCATCATTTCAGTGCCGCCGGCGATGACAACATCTTCGAAGCCTGCCATGATCTGGCCGGCAGCGAAGCCGACACTGGTAATCCCGCCGCCACAGAAGCGATCAAGCGTCACCCCGCTTGCCTTGACGTCATAGCCTGCCCACAAGGCGGAGAGCCTGCCCAGATCACCACCTTGTTTGCCGCGTTGCTGACTGCAAGACCAGACGATGTCATCGACACGGCTGGTGTCGAGGTCATTGCGGTCACGCAAGGCGCGTAGAACCGTAGCCCCAAGATCCTGCGGATGGAGGTGCGCCAACGCGCCTTTGCCCAGCTTGCCGATCCCGCGCGGCGTACGCACCGCATCGATTATATAGGCGTAGGTCACGACACTACTCCCCTGCCCTAGCGAGGTGCCATGCCCCACCGGTAACGACAGCCGCGGTCGAACCATCGATCTTCATAAAGACGCTCCCTTTCAATAACTGCGCGGCAGGCCGAGCACGTGTTCGGCCAGATAGGACAGGATGAGGTTGGTAGAGATCGGAGCGACGGTATAAAGCCGCGCTTCGCGGAACTTGCGTTCGACGTCATATTCCTCGGCAAAACCGAACCCGCCGAAGGTCTGCACACACATGTCGGCTGCTGCCCAACTGGCTTCGGAGGCGAGCAGTTTGGCCATGTTGGCTTCCGCACCGGGATTGCCGCCCTCATCATAGGTCTGCGCCGCGTGGTGCACCATCAGTTCCGCCGCGCGCATCTGGGCATAGGCGCGCGCGATCGGGAATTGCACGCCCTGATTCTGGCCGATGGGCCGCGCGAACACGCTACGGTCTTTGGCGTAGGCGGTGGCTTTTTCGATGAACCACTTGGCATCGCCGATGCATTCCGCCGCGATCAGGATGCGTTCGGCGTTCATGCCTGACAGGATGTAGCGGAACCCCTTCCCCTCTTCGCCCACCAAGGCCGATGCGGG
>NZ_JBRJGU010000011.1:0-95122 GCF_053628655.1 Porphyrobacter sp. MBR-49 | reverse complement strand
GAAAGTGATACCATCGCGCATCCTCCCTGAATCGCACGTCGGCAAGCCTCTGGGAATCCCTAAATGGACTCTTTCGTTCCGGTCAATCCACTAGGTCATCGAGCGCCTCGCCGAAGTAATCTGTGACCCATCCTGCTTTACTGAGTTTGATCATGGATTTCCACCTCGCCGCATACTGAACTTCGGGGATGCACTACCACACGAGCAAGGCCCGATACATGCCTGCGAGGAAGTCAAATGCGCTCTTGCGCCCAAAGCACCTCAAGTGAGGTCTTGACGTTCTCATAATAAGCAGTGTGTGGCCGCCTATCGAACCGTAGTTCTAATCCTTGTCCAACAATCGAACCGGCCTTGCGGAAACCGACAAAACTGCTACACAACGGCCCACATTCGAAGAGAATAAACCGCAATAATTCAGAATATTAGGGGCAGCTTCCGGCAGTCCAGCCCTGCCACCACTTTCCAATAGTTGATATTTTTCCGGCACGACCGAAAAGCGTGGGTTCCTAAGGATAAATGGTCTGTGCGCACGCACTCGTTCATTGCTGGTCGCCACAATTCGCGGTAAAGTGCGGGTGAAAAATGTAAGGGCAGGAGGTTTTAACGGCCTTTTGCTGAGGGTGGATAATGCACCATCAAAAGCCGGGTCCAAACACCTAAGTGGTATCGACCCAATTTTGACCCCAACCAAGTTCTACAATTCGGGCGATCTCGCGGCAAATTTCCGCACCAGAACAAGAGCCTCGCTGATAAGGCTGTGCATTGCGGCGGCGGCGCCATCGGGATCACGGGCGGCAATTGCTTCCAGCACGTGCCTGTGTTCGGCAATGCTTGCCAGCCGAACGCCTTTTAGTTGGTTTGTCACTTTGATCGACGTATGCAGAGCCGCCACGATCAAATCTCTAAGGCGCGCGTAAAAACGGTTTCCCGAAGCCTCAAGCACAGCGACATGAAATGCGATATCCGATAGCAAAGGATCGTCATCGCCTTCCTCGGCTGCCTGCATTCGGTTTAACGCAGCCTCTATTTGCGCGATAGCTTCGGCAGACGCTGTTTCGGCTGCCAAGCGTGCGGCAACAGGTTCGATAGCCAGCCGCACCTGCAAAAATTCGATCAGCAATTCCGGTTCGAACTTGCGCGCCATGATCCAGCCAAGGACTTCGGCATCAAGAATGTTCCAGTTTGATTGTGGCTGGACCCATGTACCTTGGCGTGGACGCGATGCAATCAGCCCCTTGGCCGATAGCATCTTGATCGCTTCACGCAGGACACTGCGGCTTACCCCATATAATTTGCATAATTCGCTCTCGATTGGGAACGGATTGGCCGGGCCGTATGTCCCGGTCACTATGTCCTTGCCGAGCTGATGCATGATCTGATTGGTAAGATTGTGTCCCTGCCGTTGCACGCTATTATCAACCCCCTGAGCGATCTCGCCGGACAGTCTCCTGCGCCAATCCGGTCGCTCCAACCTGATAAACAAGAACATCTCCTGCCAAGGGTTCCAAGGCAAGCTGCTCTAGCGTCAACCCTACACGCGCGGTGGTGACAAACAACAGGTCAAGCGCATCACCGCCGAATGCGACGCAGCTTGGCTGGCTGACAGGTAATGCAATTTCGCTATCTATCGTGCCATCAGGCCGATAGCGAACCACGCGCGAAGCGCCCCAATGCGCGCTCCAAAGGCACCCTTCAGCATCAACTGTCGCCCCATCGGGATAAGCGCCGGGCGGCGTTTCGGCAAACAGGCGCGGGTTGCTGATTTCGCCGTTGAAGGGTTCAAAGTCGAACGCCAGAATCCGGCGTGCAGGACTGTCGGCGAAATACATGGTCAGGCCATCGGGGCTCCAGGCCAGTCCGTTGGCAATGGTGACACCTTCGTGGCAGCGCCGCGCTTGCGTGCCATCCAGACGATACAGCACGGCGCTGCGGGGCGGGGCGAGCGTTTCGTCCTCGATCATTGTGCCTGCCCAGAAGCGGCCCTGCCGATCCACCCGCCCATCATTGAAACGGCGACCACCGCCGCGCGGTTCCGGACGATCAATCCATTGAACTTCCCCGGTTGTCAGATCGAACCATCCAAACCCGGTTTCGAATGCGCACAGCAACGTGTCCGCTTCGCCTTCGACCAATGCGAATGATCCCACCCGTTCGGGCGCTGCTATCCGTTCGACAGTATCGGTGTCGATCGGCTGGTGCAGGATCAGCGATGCTTCGATATCGGTCCACCACAACCCGCTATCGCGGTGCCACTGGATGCCTTCGCCCAGTATGTTGCCCGCAGAAATTACATGATGCGGGGTCATGTGTGCAGCGCCGAATCATAGGCGGCCACAATCTGCGACGCACGTTCTGAAACGTCCGCCGCTGTCATGCCCGGCCGGTAAAGTTCAGTTCCGATGCCAAACCCGTCAGTTCCGGCGGCGAGCCATTGGCCCATGCTGCCTGACTGGATACCGCCCACCGCAAAAATCTGCACCTGCGGCGGCAAGACCGCCTTGAGCGCCGCAACATGGGCTGGCCCATAGGTCGATGCGGGGAACAGCTTGAGCGCCTGCGCCCCGGCATCCACTGCCGCAAAGGCATCGGTCGGGGTGGCTATGCCCGGCATGGAGGTAAGCCCCAGTTCCACCGAACGCGCGATCACTGCGGCATTTGTGCAAGGCGAGATCACCAATTGGCCGCCGCATTCATGAACCGCGTCGACCTGTGCAACGGACAGCACCGTACCCGCACCGCAGAGGCATTGATCGGCCAGCGCATCGGCCAGTTTCGCGATACTTTTGAACGGTTCAGGCGAATTCAGCGGCACCTCGATCATGGTGATGCCAGCATTATGTATCGCCTGCGCGATATCGACCACTTGATCGTGCGTAACCCCGCGCAAGATCGCCACGAGCGGCCTGCTTGTCGGTGCCTCAGCCATTATCTCGCCTCCGATGCGGCGCGGCGCACGGCCAACAGGCCGGCCAGTGCCGCTGCCCCCCCATCGATCGCGCGCGAGCGGCCATCGGCCAAGGCAAAGGCCCGCATGTAACGCTCGGTCATTCCGGGGTCTCCGATGAAAACGACTTCCCGATTGCGGGCATCACCGCCTAGGATGATGCCCTTCACCGCCTTGATTTCGGCACCAACCAGCACACCCGAAAGAAATTCGCGCGCGGCGGCTTTGGTCATTCCCTCGCGCAAGGTGCGGCTGCGCGCCTCGAACAACACAAATGGCATGGATGCGGGGTGGGAATGCAGGCTGCGTCGGGCACCGTGATCAAACGCCACTGGATCCACCGCAGTCTCGCTGGCTGCATGGGCCATAACGCTGCGTTCACCCAGCACGGCAAAAAACTCGCCCGTCGGGCTGGTCGAAAATTGCCGCACCACCCCATCTTGCAGATCAACCCATTTGCTATGGGTTCCGGGCAGGCACAATAGATGGCTTCCCTTTCGCAGCGACGGTTCAAGCTCAATCGCGCCGCGTATCTGTGTTTCCTCGCCGCGCATCACGTCGGGCGCACCCAGATGATTTTCACAGGTCATGCCGGGGATGATGGCAATGTTTGCCGACGGGGTTTCAAACCTCACACAGGCCGCCGTCAACCGGGACAGATCGGCGGGGCATTCGAGATAGGGCGCCTCGACCCAGCCGATGTTCGAACCCGCCATCCCGCACAGGGTCACGCCATTGCGGCCGAACTGATCGAGCCAATGGCCTGCCACATCGGCAAAGATGTCCCCGGGCTTCTGATTGGCGGCGGCGACCGCCGCGATCCCCGGCCCATCGCGCTGCGCGATCAGGCGCTCATCATTACACAGCATGATCCGCAGCCGGCTGGTTCCCCAGTCAGCTACAATCACGGTGTTTGCCGGGTTATCCACGTGCAACATCAATGCGATTCGCGATTGACCACATGGCCGCTCTTGCCAAGTAGAAAATCAAAGTCGCAGCCCTGATCTGCCTGCAGCACGTGATCGACATAGAGCTTGGCATAGCCGCGCGCAGCGCCATGATCGCATTTGGTGCGTCGCAACTGCTCCAGCCGTCTTTCGATTTCTTCCTGCGGCACCAGCAGATCAAGCGTGCGCGCATGGGCATCCACCGCGATTTCATCGCCATCTTCGACGATGGCGATCGGGCCATCGGCTGCGGATTCGGGCGCAACGTGCAGGATGACGGTGCCATAGGCCGTGCCGCTCATCCGTGCATCGGAAATGCGCACCATATCACGCACGCCCCGTGCCAGCAGCTTGGCCGGCAAGGGCATATTGCCGACCTCCGGCATCCCCGGATAGCCCTTGGGCCCGCAACCGCGCAAAACCATAATCGAATCTGGCTCGATATCGAGATCAGGATCATCAATGCGGGCTTTGAAATCCTCGATCGAATGGAACACCACAGCGCGCCCGCGGTGGCGAAGTAGGTGCGGCGATGCGGCCTGCGGCTTGATCGCCGCGCCTTTGGGGGCAAGGTTGCCGTGCAACGCCCATATCCCCGAAATCGGCTGCACCGGATTGTCGGCTTCGCGGATGACTTCGTTGTCGAAAACTTCGGTGCTGATCGCTTCGGACAGCGGAGCCCCGGTGACGGTTAGCGCATCGAGGTGCAGGCGATCGCGGATGCGTCCCATTACCGCCGGAATACCGCCCGCGTAATGGAACTCTTCCATCAGGAACCGGCCTGCGGGCATCAGGTCAACCAGCAAGGGAATATCTTGACCCAGCCTGTCGAAGTCGCTGGCCGTCAGTTCGATGCCAAGCCGGCCGGCAATTGCCAGCACATGCAGAACTGCATTGGTCGATCCGCCAATAACAGAATTGACCTTGATTGCATTTTCAAAAGCTTGCCGTGTGGCAATGCGCGAAAGGGGCGTGCCCTCACGCACCATTTCCACGATCCGCCTGCCGGTGCGATGGGCCAGCGTGCGGCGGCGGGAATCGACCGCCGGGATGGTGCCATTATATGGCAACGACAGTCCCATGGCTTCGACCAGGCAGGCCATCGTGGATGCGGTGCCCATTGTCATGCAAGTGCCCGGCGAACGCGACATGCCGCTTTCGGCCTGCATGAATTCATCAAGCGAAAGCTGGCCTGCGCGCACCTCTTCGGAAAAACGCCAGACGTCGGTTCCCGATCCGATATCTTTGCCCTTGAACTTGCCATTGAGCATCGGCCCGGACGATATCACCATGGTCGGCAGATCGACGCTCGCCGCGCCCATCAACTGGCCCGGTGTGGTCTTGTCGCACCCGCCGAGCAGCACCACCCCATCAATCGGATTGCCACGGATCGATTCTTCGACCTCCATCGCCAGCAGATTGCGGAACAGCATCGCCGTGGGACGCATCTGCGTTTCGCCCAGCGACATCGCCGGGAACTCGAGCGGCAAGCCCCCGGCTTCCCACACCCCGCGGCTGACGTGTTCAGCCAGATCGCGCAAGCCCATGTTGCACGGCGTCAGCTGCGACCAAGTGTTGCAGATGCCGATCACCGGTCGCCCGTCGAATACATCATCGGGCAGGCCTTCGCTTTTCATCCAGCTGCGATGAATGAAACCGTCACGATCAAGCTTGCCATAGCTCGCCTTGCTGCGCAGCTGGCGCTTGCCCTCGGGCGTGTCGGTCATTCCCAATTGCCTTTCCTGATGGCGACGCGCAACCCACGGCACCACTTGCATCTTGCTTGCATTTTATATGATAAATAGGCCAAGTGTAAAGAAAGACTGCCGCCTTCGTGGCAGAATAAATTGCGAAAGGTGCCACGGACAATGACCCCCGACCCAGATCAGCCTGCTACCGTATCCGCCGAAGGCGTTACCGATCACACCTATGTCGGCTATGATGACATCGCCGGGAAATCGGTATTTATCACCGGGGGCGGATCGGGGATCGGGGCCTATTTTGTCAATGCCTTTGCCGCGCAAGGGGCCAATGTGGGGTTTGTCTCGCTTGATGCGGGCACCGGTGAGCGGCTGGCCGATGCAGTCCATGCGCGCCATGGCAAGCGGCCCTTTTTCAGCCCGGTCGATATCCGTGACATTGCGGCGTTGCAATCGGCGCTGACCCGGTTTGCTTCAGAGGCAGGCGATCCCGGCGTCCTTATCAACAATGCGGCACGCGATACGCGCCATTCGCTGGGCGAATTGACTGTTGAAGCATGGGACGATTCGTTCGCCACCAACCTGCGCCCGTTCTTTTTCGCCGCTCAGGCTGTTGCCGAACGGATGGTGCCGGGCAGCACGATCATCAATATTGGCTCCAACTCGGCAATTCTGGGGCTGACTGGCTACCCGGCCTATGTCACCGCCAAAGCGGCGATTACCGGGTTCACCCGCGCGTTGGCCCGCGAACTCGGGGTGCGCGGCATCCGTGTTAATGGTCTGGTGCCGGGCTGGGTGATGACGGAGCGCCAGAAAGCACTGTGGGTGACGCCCGAAGCCTTGCAGGAATGCCTTGATCAGCAATCGCTCAAGGACACCATTACCGGCGAGGACATTGCCGAAGCGGCACTGTTCCTTGCCAGCCGCGCCGCGCGGATGATCACCGGGCAATCGCTGATCGTCGACGGCGGCAGGGTCATGCAATAATAGCAGCGCGCTGAGATGCTGACGCATCACGCGCTGGAAATGCTTAAGCGCCGCACGGGCTTAACCAAAGCCTGATGAGGCCGCACCCATCGCGCTTTGGTTTCATCGCCCTGACCCCGCCGTTTGTTCCCGCGCCTTACGCCTGAGCAGGCGCACCTTTTCGGCCAAATCCGGTGAACACGGCCGTTTGTTTGAAGATCACGCGGTTGATCGCCAAGGCGAATGCAATCGTGGTGATCAGGGTTACAAACATCAGATGGATGTAATGCAGCCCAAACGGCGCATGGACGAATGTGAAAAAGGCGTAGAGCGCGATCCCGAAACATACGCCCGCAATTGCCGCGCGGGCATCCACCCCGCGAAACAGCAGTCCGACGATGAACGCTGACAGGATCGGCATGCTCAACAGGCCGTTCAGTTCCTGCAACAGATTGATGATGCTCTCCGCGCCAGAATAGACCGGGATCATCGCGATCGCGACACCGATGAACACCGCCGAAACGGCCAGATTGAGATGTTTTACCGATACGTTCGGATTGACGTATTTCTGGTGGATATCGCAGACATAGAGTGCAGCCGCCGAATTGAGGATGGCGACAAAATGGGTGGCCACGCTGGTGATCAGAATCGCGGCAAAGGCACCTGACAGCCACGGTGGCAGAACCCCGCCGACAATCGTGCCAAACGCGGCATCGCCGATATCGCCATACAGTTTGAAGGCGATGATCCCCGGTAGCACCACGATCGTCGGCACGATCAAAAGCCGGATGATGGCAGCGGCGATCACGCCCTTTTGTGCTTCGCGAACCGTGGGAGAGGCCATCGCGCGCTGGGTGATCGCCTGATTGGTGGACCAGTAGAAAATCTGGATAAACACCATCCCGGTCAGCAGCGTGTGCCACGGGATCGGGGATTCGTCATCACCGATCAGGGTCAGCCGTTCGGCTGGGATGCCGCTGAAATCAAATCCGATGGCCTGCAGCGCGAGCCAGACGATGACCAGGCAGATGACCAGCAGGCTGGCACCGCTGAAAGTTTCGGAAATGGCCACCGCCCGCAGCCCGCCCATCACACCGTATATCGCGCCCAGAGCGGCAATCCCTACGCCCAAGGTTATATACCCCAGTTCGATCCCAAACACCGTGCGCATGAACAGCGCCCCGGTGTAAAGCGAAGATGGCATCGCGATGAACAGGTATCCGAACATGAACAGGGTGGAGATCATCGTGCGGATACGATCATCGCCATAGCGTCGTTCAAGCAGTTCGGTCGTGGTGGTGCAATTGTGGCGATAATAAATTGGCACGAACACGAAAGCGAGGATCAGCAGGCCGACCACCGCTGACAATTCCCACAGTGATAACAGCAACATCTGGTTGCCGTTCATCCCCACCAATTGTTCGGTGCCGAGGTTCGTGATGGTGATCGATCCGGCAACATAGACCCAGGTCAGACTGCCCCCGGCCAAGAAATATTCGCGGCTATCCTTGCTGCTGTGCTTATGCGGCGCGCGCGTTCGCCATAGGGTCAACAGGCCGACCGTGACGATGATTACCGCGAACACGAGCAATTGCCCGAAACCGGTGATCGCAATGTTCGATTCCAGCATTATTTGCCGCCTTGTTCTGGTTGAGTGCTTGAGGGCGTGCCCGGTCTGCCGGTACGCTGAGACATGCCGACGGCCCAGCGGCGCTGGAAACCGGGCCAGTAATCAGGCTGTTGCGCGGTGGCTCGGGTATCGCCAGCGACACTCCCCGGTTCGAGCGGCCAGCGGCCATCCTCTGCCCGCGCGCTTGGCAGGCGCAGATACGCGCCCGCCGCCGCATCGCCTTTCAGCCGGCTGTCGAGCAAAGCGGTGATGAAATGGGCGTTGATGGCGTTGAGCCGATCCTTGCGCCACACGGGTTCATCCAGCCGTTCGCGGTAATCGAAGGATGATGCCAGCGCATGGGGGACGGCGTTGGCGGCAATATTGTGGCGCGCGGCATCATAGACAATCATCAGCCGCTGCGCGCCCGTCATTGCATCGAAGATCCAGTCGACCCCGCCGGCATATGTTACGATGTCATCCTCTCGCCCGACCAGCACCAGGCTTGGCACCGTGATCCGCGCAAGGTCATCGGCTGACCATGCGCGCAACGGTGCCGCGCCGCCCCACGGGGCGAACAACACCAGCGCCTTCAGCCCTGCCGGTGCTGCGCCGGTCGCCGGAACATTGCCCTGCAAGGCTGCGTTGAGCGCGCCAGACCGATCGTAGGGTGCTCCCGCCGTCGCCAGCGCACCGAAACCGCCCATCGAATAGGCAATCAGTGCGATGTTTTGGGGGTCTGACAGATCGTTAAGCCATTGCGGCATCGCCCGCGCCGCCAGCGTTTCGATCACAAAGCGCTGATCGTCGCTGCGCGTCATGACGGTCGTGGCAAATGACAGCGCCTGCTGCGCGGGGGTGTTTGCTGGCAGATCACGATGATCGATCGCGATCACGACATAGCCCTTCGAAGCAAGGTTCTCTGCCAACCAGCTGAACCCCGTGGCCCATCCGCCATAGCCGTGAGAAATCACCACCACCGGATGGCCCGCGCCAACCGGCGGGGCTGCCGCCAGCGCAGTGCCGCATTCGCTGACCTGATCGGGCAGTGCTGCTGCCTGATTGGGGATCGGCGGCGGGCTGAAACTGTAACACGCCGGTTGGCTGCCTGCCGCGCCTTGCGCAGGATACCAGACCGCCAGCGGCAGGCTGCGCTCGCCAATGACGCCGCCGGGCAAGGATTGGCTGGGATTGGTCAGGGCGATCTCACGGAAGCCGACGATCTGCTCGCCATAGTCGGCCAGCGCAGGCGCGTCTGATGGAACATCACCCGCCGCCCACAACGCCGATCCGGCAGGAATCGCCAGCAGGGCAAGCGTTGCGGCCAGCACTACTGGGGCGCAGCGCTTCATAGGTTGATCCATACGCTTACTCCGTGGGCTTCGATGATCGGGCCGCCCAAGGAGAACCGCGCGCCGGGCGCAGCAGGCGCAGGGCGCGGTTCGGCGGCAAAATTGAACGCGAAGGTCAGGTTCCCGCGGCGTTGCAGCCGCACCATCGGATCGAGCGCCACCGTGGGAATCGCAGCCGCGTCGCACAGATCGGTGAACAGTGCGCGCAGGAAGGCATCATCGGTCAGGCTGGCGAGATACAGAAACTGCCCATGGCGCACCGCAGCCGCCGTGCCATCATCATAGGTGGCGACAACGTCGCCCTCGCGCACATCGATCATTTCGCGCCAGCTATGGCTGTCAAAACTGCGTCCGTTCCAATGCAGCGGTTCAGGGCAATCAGGCCGCAAAGTCTCCACGCTCAACACGCGCAGGGGCAGCAATCGCTGCAGCAGCCCCGGCGGCAGACTGTCGGGCAGGGTAAATTCGCGGGTCTTGGCACCCGAACGCGGGCCGATCACCACGGGGCCGCCTGCTACCGCCAGCGCGGCGATGGCGGCATCGTCGGGCATGGCAAGGCAGGGTGCCAGCACCAAGCGATAGGCCGTGAGATCGGCCCCCGGCATGACGAAATCGGTGTCCACCCCGATCTGCCGCAGAGCGCGATACCACTGGAACAGCACGGCTTCGTATTCGTAGCCTGCGCCCTGAGGTTCGATCTCGCTCAGCCACAGCGCCTCGACATCAACGATGATCGCCACTGGCGCGGGGCTGCGCGGGTGATCGGCCAGCCCCAGTCCGGCCAGTTCCGCCTGCACTTGTTCGATCTCGGCCCAGGCATCGGCCTTGCTGCGATCAGGCCGCAGCAGCCCCGCGTGCATCTGCTCCTGCGCGAACGGAGCCTGACGCCAGCGGAAATAGCTGACGCAATCAGCCCCGTGGGCGAATGCCTGAATCGTCCACAACCGCACCATCCCCGGCGCTGGGCGCGGATTGTGCGGTGCCCAGTTCACTGGACCGGGCTGCTGTTCCATGATCCAGAATGGCCCGCGCGACAGGCCGCGAATCTGATCGAGATGAAAGGTCGTTAGGTCAGGGTGGCCGGTACGCATGAAAGGCCGCGCCGCGTCTACCCCTTCTGACTGCATTATCCGATCGGTAAAGCCCAGCGGGTAACTGTCATAACTCGCAAAATCCAGCGACCGGGCCAGCGCATCATTATCGATCCCGGACGATTGCGGGGGAATGAAATTATGCGTCACAAACTGGCCGGGGGCGTGGCGGCGGATGACATCGGCCTGCAGCCGGTTGTATCGCACCACCTGATCGGACGTGAACCGCCGAAATGCCAATCGATGCGCTGGATTGGTCTCACACACCGTGCCAAACGGCAGTTCGATGTCATCGAAGCTGCCATATTCCATCGACCAGAACACATTGCCCCATGCGTGGTTGAGCGCATCGATCGATTGATAGGCCTGCGCGCACCATTCGCGAAAAGCATCACGCGCGGTGGCCGATCCGCTTAACGCTGTATCATGGCAGCAATATTCATTGTCGGTTTGCCAGCCCACCACATGCGGGTTGCTGCCGTATCGGATTGCCAATTGTTCGGTGATCCGCAAGGATTCACGCAAATAGGTTTCGCTCGAAAAGTCGTAATGCCGACGCGATCCAAATCCGCGCACCCGCCCGCTCGCTGGATCCACCGGAAGGATTTCAGGATAGAGATCAACCAGCCATTTGGGCGGCGTGGCCGTGGGGGTGCCAAGCACGACCTTGAGCCCATTTTCTCCGAGCACGGCAATCGCCCGGTCAAGCCAGTCGAAGGCATATTCGTCCGGTCGCGGCTCAAGCCTCGACCAGGCAAATTCCCCGATCCTGACGCAGGTCAGCCCGAGCGCGCGCATCTGCGCAGCGTCATCCGCCCAGACCGCTTCCGGCCAGTGTTCCGGATAGTAGCAAACGCCAAGCATTAAGGTTCTCCATCAAGGAGCCGGACAGTGGGCCGGGCATCGCTCAATCAGCTGTTGAAACGTGATCCTAGACCAATAATCATATAATTCAATCAGCCATTCTGCGCGTCGCAAATTTGATGGGTAGCGCTATTGGCAAACCACCTGCGCAAGCGGGCGATCGGTCTGGGCGTTGTGCAATTGTTCGAGCCGGTTAAGCTGATTGAGCGACGCGATCATCACGGACATTGGCGCAAGATGCCCGCGCTGATTGAGCTGCGCCAAAGCATCACCATCCAGCGCCGCCAGTGCAAAGGGATCAATGCCGTAAAGCCCGCCAATTTCGGATGATCCGCCATCCTGATAGACCAAATCGATCCGCAACGCCCGCACCAGCTGCCGCGCAACAATATCATCGACAAACGCCGTCATCGCCGTGCGATCACGCATCATTTTATCGATGCGCTCTGCCATAGCGAGAGTAACCGCTGCGGGCATCTGCTGGATGTTGAATAATGGCTCACCATGATTGCCCAGCAGCGCGCTGTCATCATCGATGGCCAGACCCAGCGGGGCGGCCTCGTCCCGAAAGAACGGATAACGCAGCACCGTTTCCGGCAGATAGGTTGCGTGCCAAAGCCCGTTCATTACGAACAGGTTGCGGCCCGCGCCAAGCCCCAGTAGCGCCGCAAGGTGGAACCGCCCGGTCTGTCCGTCCTTTATCAGAACCAGCGGATAATCGGCCGCCGCCAAACCGGCCTCGGCTAGTCCGATGACAGCATGACCCAACCGCGCAGCATGGGCCATATCTGGCGCTGGCGCGATGCGAAGCTGGGCATGGCGCGCAGGATCAAGAGCAATAATCGTCATCGCGGTTCCCTTAAACTGGTTGCAGTCCGAATTCGCGCACCCGGTTCAACAGATCGCGGTGTTTGGGTAATTCGGAAAGCGTCCTGTCACGCAGGTTGGCGGCGACGGCAAACCACCGCCGGGCCGTTTCTGAATCGGCCATCAGCGCGCTTTGAGTATATTCGGTTTCAAACCGCATCCCGTGCAGCACATACTGATAGCTGGGCCAGGAAAACACTTCGGGCTGATGGGGGAAATCCTGCGGGCTGGGTGGCTGATAACGCCAGAGCTTAAGGCATTCCTGCAAATCATCCGGGATCGAAGCCGGATCACAATTGTCGCGCCAGAATTGCGTGTCGGTGCGTTTGGTCAGCACATAGTGCAGCTTCAGGAATTCGATGATCCGATCCCAATGGTGCGTGAACGCCCGATTGAACTGGGCTGCCGCGGTGTCCATCACCGCACGATTGGCTGGCATTCTTTCGGCAATGAAATCGGTCGCGGCTTCGATCAGCATGAGGGCCGACGCTTCAAGCGGTTCCAGGAAACCTGCCGAAAGCCCGATTGCCACGCAGTTGTTGCGCCAGAATGTTTCGCGATGTCCAGCGCGAATTTTAATCCGCCGCGCCTCAAGCTGATCTGCCGCCGGGCCAATATAGCGCCTCAGCGCCAATTCGGCGGCATCATCGGTTGTATGCCTGCTGGAATAGACATGGCCGACCCCGCGCCGCGATTGCAATCCGATGTCCCACACCCAGCCGCTGTCCTGCGCCGTCACAATTGTGTGGCAGGCGATCGGGGCATCGGGAGCAGGGTAGGGAACCTGCATGGCCAAGGCCCGGTCAGCGAACAGGATATCGCTACAATCGCGGAACGGAACGTTCAGTGTTCGGCCAATAAGAATGGCGGCAAATCCGGTGCAATCAACGAAGAAATCGCCGACGACTTCGCCTTGCTGCTTGAGCTGTAAGGCGGCGATATCGCCATTATCTGCGCGGCGCACGTCAACGACATCATCGATTACGTGCTCCACGCCAAGCCGCGTTACAGCGTGTTCCTGCAGCAATTGCGCAAATTTGCCTGCATCAAGGTGATAGGCGTAATTGGCGACGGCGGCATATTCGGGCGTGGTGATCGCCTTGGGGGCAAGCCCGGCTTCGCACAGCGCCGCTTGAAAATCGACCGCATCGGCAAATTCGCTTCCGCCATCCGCGTGCATCTGTGCCCAATGGCCGGACAGGTTGATCTGCGGGGCACCCTGCGGCGCATTGAGCGGGTGGTAATAGGCATCGGCTGAGGTGCCGTCGGTCCAGCCGACGAACTTCCCGCCTTGCTTGAAGGCCGCATCGCAACGGCGCAAAAAATCGGTTTCGGACAGGCCGATCTTGCGCAGTGTCGCGCGCATGGTCGGCCAGGTGCCTTCGCCAACGCCAATTGTGGGCACGTTGGAGGATTCGATCAGCACGACCTTCAGGCCATCGGGGCTGTTGGCTGCGTTCTGGGCCGCGATCCGCGCCGCGCATATCCAGCCAGCGCTGCCGCCGCCAACGATGATGACCCTGCGTATCGGTCGCGAGCTATCAAACATGCTGGACTTCGTTCCTTTTTTCAGAGCCATCCGCGCTCGATCTCCCCGATGAAATCAGCCTACCAGACAGCCGGAATGTACAATTGACGCAGCGCAGAGAATAGGGACTTTTAATTATCTTATAAATCATATAATATGGCTTTTGCGCCATTTGCAATCTCCGTTTGCGGCCAGCCGCGCAATTTTTGTGCTGCAAGCCGGAGCTCAGTGGTCAAAAAAATACGAGGGAGAGGATAAGCATGTCTGTAAAACAACACAGCCGAATTGCGAAAAAAATACAGCGCATTGGCCTAGGGGGAACAAGCGTTCTTGCATTGTGTGCAATCGCCCATGCTGCTCCGGCAGCGGCGCAGGATTCCATCTCGTCGGGCAATACGGCCGATGAAATCATCGTCACCGGTATTCGCAGCAGTCTTAGCGCCTCGGCTGACCGCAAGCGTGAAGCAATGGTTATTCTCGATTCGATCACGTCGGAGGATCTCGGTAAATTCCCCGATTCGAACGTGGCTGAATCGCTTCAGCGCATTCCTGGCGTTTCGATCGACCGCAACGGCGGCGAAGGCCAGTTCGTCACCGTTCGCGGGTTCGGCCCGCAATTCAATACAGTGCTGGTCAATGGGCGGACTTTTGCCAGCGACAACACTGGCCGCGAATTCAGTTTCGATCTGCTCGCGGCAGAACTGATCAGTGGCGCAGACGTTTACAAAAGCTCGCAGGCATCGCTGCAAGACGGCGGGATTGGGGCGACGATCAATATCCGTACGCCGCGTCCACTCGACATCGGCGGTTTCAAAGCGGTGGCTTCTGCCAAAGGCAATTATGAAGACAACAGTGATGATGTTTCGCCGCAGCTTTTCGGCCTTGTCAGCACTACCTTTGGCGGCGACACCTTCGGCGTTCTGGCTTCGGTCTCCTATCAGGAACGCGATGCCCTGATCAACTTCACTCAGAACCGCGGTTATATTCCCGGTTCAACCATCGGGCCGGTCAATGCTCCGCTGTTCACCAATGTTTTCACGCCGCGCAATCAGGATGTTGGCAGCGACGAACAGAATCGCGAACGGTTTGGCGCCAATGTCACCGCGCAGTATCGCCCCGACGCCAACCTAACCTTCACACTGGATGGGCTGTACAACCAGTTTGATGTCAATTCGCAAGTCCGCTCATTGGGCAACTGGTTTGAACCGTCAGCCTTTGTCGCGGCAGAAATCGACGAAAACCGCACCGTCACATCGCTGACCACCAACGGATTTGCCGATTTCATCTCCACCTCGAACAACCGCTTCACCAAGACCCGAGCGGTTGGTTTCAACACCGAATGGATGGCAACCGATCAACTCAAGGTCATGGCCGATGTGTCGTGGTCTCGCGCCACGGATTCTGCGGGTGGGCGCAACCATTTCGCGGTTATCGGGGCAGCGAGCCAATACAGCTTTGAACAGGCTGTGGGCGGCGGCTTCCCATCAGTATTCGGCCATACCGCCGATCTGACCGACCCTACGATCGGGCGCACTCATATTGCTTTACGGCAAGGCAACAGCGAAGCCGAACGCGTTCTCGAGTACAAGCTTGATACCGAGTGGGAATCAGATGGCGGGGCGCTAGACAAGGTGCGCTTTGGCGGGGTGCATACCCGCCGCAAGAAAAACAGCCAGACGATCGCCACCGATCCCAACACCGTCTGCGTTTTCTGCGGATATAATACGTCGGTGACCGACCCCTTGTTGCAACCTTTCGGTCTGGGTACTTTCCTGGGCAGTTCGGGCACTGTGCCGACCAATTTCCAGACCTTCGATTCCGAAGCCTACTTCGCCTTCCTTGAAAGCGCAGGTGCTGCCGCTGCGCTGGATACTGCTCTCGGACTTACCCCAGGGACGACCGCGGCGCGGCTCGCATCAACCAACGGGTTCGATGCAGTAGTGCAGCCTAACTCTTTCCGGATAAACGAGAACGTCTATGCGGGCTATATTGATGCCGATTTCCGCGCCACGCTGGGCGGCTTGCCGTGGTTTATCAATATTGGCGCGCGTTATGTGCACACTGAACTGACCGCTTCGGGACAGCAGCTCGACCTGATTGATCTGCTCCCTGTAACCGGCGACGTAACGATTTTTCAGGGCGTATTCGCCAATGGGGGGCAACCCTTGGCACGCACCGAGAGTTCGAGCTATGACTTCTTCCTGCCTAACCTCAATGCAAGGGTTGATCTGGGCGCGGACGTGGTCGCACGGCTGTCCGCTTCGCGCACGTTGACGCGGCCGCAGGTTCAGGATCTGGCACCCCGGACCAACTTCGATGTCTTGCGACCAGCCAGCCTGAATGCCAGCGGCGGAAACCCGGCGTTGCGGCCTTATACGTCAAACAATTTCGACCTTTCGCTGGAATGGTATCCCAGCCGGACGACCACGATTGCCGCCGCAGCGTTCTACAAGAATGTTCGCGACTTCATCGTTCAGACACGCGAAAATGAAGTCATAACCATTGCCAATGCGGGCAACCTTCCGGTGGGCGGATTTATCACCGGCCCTAACGAGGCAACCTTCAGCGTTCGCCGGCCGCGCAATGCGGATACTGCCAACGTTCGCGGGATCGAATTGAATGTGGTGCATACGTTCGATTGGTTGCCGGGCCTGCTGAGTGGCTTTGGCGCGCAGGTGAACGCAACGTTTGTTGGCAGTAATGCGACTTTCGATCAGGACTCGGATGACATCTCCTTTGCACTTGAGGGTTTGGGAGATTCGCAGAACGCATCGGTGTTCTATGAAAAGGGAGGCATTTCAGCGCGGGTCGCCTATAACCGTCGCGAACGCTTCCTTGAAAGTCTCGTGACCCCGGGCGAAGGTGGTGATCCAGTGTTCCGGCGCACGTTTGATCAATGGGACGTGCGGGCCAGTTACGATGTGAACCAATATGCGCAGGTGTTTGTTGAAGGGATCAACATCACCAGCGAGAAAAACATCACCACCGGCCGTTTCGACAATCAGGTGCTCGATTTCATCGACACTGGTGCGCGATGGGCCGTTGGTGTTCGCGGCACATTCTGAACCTGAAGCCAACCGGGGCAAGGCAGCGCTTTGCCCCGGTTGTTCTTTCGAATTACGATCAGGCCCGGCCAAACCTGCCTTCGAGGCTTGCAACCGATCGGCGCGGGAAATGTCATTCGCTGAGCTGCGGATCTTTGCCGCTGCCACTGTTCCGGGACAATCCTTCTTCACTGATACTGATGCCCCATCGCCAACGCTTGGTTGCGCCCGGCGCGATGATGTCCGCCGCGCCATATTTACCCCGCCCAAAGGCGTTCGGTGCATGGCTGACCGGCTCGACGCAGAAATAATCCTGGCCGCGTGGCACATAGATGTGGACGCCAGCCATGCCATCACCCCCGACCATGATCGGACGATCCCCGCCCAGAACCGTCACCGGACCGGCGCAGGGGAAATAATTGTCCAATCCTTCGATCTGCGTGACCGGGACACCTTGCCCGGAGCTGAAAATATCCGACCGAACCTGTTCGATCGCCAGTCCATCCGCGCGACTGGCCCACATCGTGGTCGCGGCTGCCTGGATCGCGCTATCCGGGCGGCGGGCGAAATAGGGATGGATGCCAGTGCCGCACGGCATGTTCGCAACCGGGTCGCGGTTGGTGACTGCCAGCGCGATGCTGAGACCGCCAGGGCCAATTGTGATGCGCTGTTCCGCATGATACGCCCACGGCCACCCGCGGTTGCTGCGCGCGTCACGGCCGGCATGGTCAATTGCCAGGACGGCCTCGCTAGGGGACTCTCGCTTGACTGCCCAGACCACGCGCCAGCCATGGCCATGCAGGGCGTGCGGCAGGGCCGCCGGGTCAGGCACCAACGGCAACACCTGATCCCCGAAACGCAAATCTGCATTGCCAATGCGGTTGGCGAACGGGATCATCGAAAAGCTGGCGCAATCCAGAACATCGTCCACGTCGGGGCCGGCGCTGCGCAACACCGGCTGTCCCTCATGGCAAAGCGATGCAATCGCACCCCCCGTTTCAGGAAGGATATCGGCGCTCCACCCAGCGGCATTCAGCCGGATCACTTCGCCAGCAACCACAAATATCTCCATGCCCGGTTCAATGCGCTTGCCTGCGATGCTGCACAGTTTCACGCAGGTTGCCAACCTGATCGTCAGGCTTATCGTCAAGAACACCGCGAACCGGCCAGCCTTTACTGTGCATTGTGCCAACAGCCCAAGCTTACGCCCTTTTCTTGCTCATGTCGGGCTGACAAGGTTAGATCAAGCGCAGGCCTGTTAGGCCATGTGCTCCTCCTTCAAGAGTAACTCAGACCGATGCCTAGTCTCCCTCCCTTTGTGCGCCTTGATGCCCATAGCGTGGGCCTGATTTTTGATCTGCGCGCAGCGGCGGCTGAGCTGGTCTATATTGGGGAATCGCTGCCGCACGGCGAAGATATTGCCGCGTTGTGCGACGCGATGCAGCGCGGGCGCCACGCTTCGCAGCCAGATCGGCCAGCCCCGAGATCGCTGCTACCCTATGCTGGAGATGGGCACCTTGCTGCCCCTGCCATCGTCCTCCAGCGCGCGGGCCACCCGCTATCGCTTGAAATGGCGCTTGCGGAAATTAGTCAGACTGCGAACCGGCTGTGCCTGATCCACCGCGATGATGCACTTGGCGTGTCCGTGGAGATCGAACTTGCAATCCAGCCAAGCGGGATCATCGCGGTTTCGACCCGGCTTGCCAACCTCTCGACCGAATCGCTGGGACTGGTGGCTATCGCGTCGCTGTCGCTGCCACTGCCCGGATGGGCGGCGCATGTTGTGCGGTTTGCGGGCCGGTGGTCGGCTGAAATGCAACAGCAGCGCGTGGCGCTGGATCAGGGGATGATCGCAAGCGCTTCCTATGGTGGGCGGCCCGGCTTTGGCGGCGGGAACTGGATTAGGATCGAATCGGATGATGCTGGCGAACAGCATGGCGATGCCATCGCTGCGCATCTGGCGTGGATCGGCGATCACACGCTGAGCGTTGAGCGCAACGCCGATGGCGACGCGACGCTGACGATGGCGGCGCGGCTGGAGCCCGGCGAGATCATGTTGGCGCCGGACGAGGTCTTTACCGCCCCATGCGCGTTGGTCGCGGTCAGCAGCACCGGGGTCGCCGCACTACGTCAGGCGTTTCATGCCCATGCGCTGAACGCGGTGGTGCCCGCACAGGTGGTGTCTCGGCCGCGCAAGGTTCACCTCAACAGCTGGGAAGCGCTGGCGTTCGACCAGAGCCTGCCGAAGTTGAAGGCACTCGCAGACAACGCGGCCGCCTTGGGGGTCGAACGCTTCGTGCTCGACGATGGCTGGTTTGCCGGGCGGCGTGACGATACCACCAGTCTTGGTGATTGGGTCGCTGATGCCGGGATATTTCCCGATGGGCTTGGGCCGTTGATCAGCCATGTCCACGCTCTGGGCATGGATTTTGGCCTGTGGGTCGAACCTGAAATGATTAGCCCGGACAGTGATTTATATCGCGCCCATCCCGACTGGTGTCTGCATCTGCCCGGCCACCCGCGCGCAACCCAGCGCGGCCAGCTTGTGCTCGATCTCACCCTGTCGCCGGTAACCGATCACCTGTTCGCGCAATTGAGCAGGCTGTTGACCGACCACGCCATCGCCTATCTCAAATGGGATCACAATCGCGACCTGTTCCCGCTGGCCGGGAAGGGCCATGCGCATGTTATCGCGCTCTACGCCTTGCTTGATCGGCTGCGCGCCGCGCATCCCGATGTCGAGATTGAAACCTGCGCGAGCGGCGGCGGTCGGGTGGATTTCGAGATTCTGCGCCGTTGCAGCCGTTATTGGGCGAGCGACAATAATGATCCGATCGAACGGCTGCGGATCAATGCCGGCTGGTTTGATTTTCTGCCTTTGCGCATTGCCGGAAACCATGTCGGCCCCAGTCCCAACCCGATTACCGGCAGGCAGGTGTCGATGGATTTCCGCGCCAAGGTGGCGATGTTCGGCCACATGGGGGTGGAGGCTGACCCCGGAGCGATGTCGGCGGCGGACCGGGATTGTCTGGCCGCGCACATCGCGGTTTACAAGCAGTGGCGCGACGTTCTGCATCAGGGGCAATTGTGGCAACTCGCGCCGTCCGGCGGCGGCGTCCATGCCATGCTGGCGATGCAGCAGGGCAGGGGCCTGGCGCTGATCGCCCAGACACGTCAGGCAGACACATATGACATGCCGCGCATCCGCTTTGCCGGTTTGGAGGATGATGCCCTCTACCGGGTGGGGCTGGTTGCGCCATGGCGCAAACGGGCGCTCGCGGAACTATCGGTTCCCCAGCGTTATACTGATGGTTTCACCCTTTCCGGACGCGCGCTGCGTCTGGCGGGCATTAGCTTGCCGCTGCAATTTCCTGAAACAGCCTGGCTGGTCTCGGTGGAACGCTGCGCGGACGGCTGACACCACTTTGGGACTAGCAACGGAATCGCGCAGAAGAAATCCAGCGGTTCGGCACCTCAGCCAAGTTTTCTGCCGCTCAACCCGCCCGCAGTTCTTCGGCGAGCAGTTCAAAATCGCCTTCACGCGGGCTGTTTTTGCGCCATACTAGAACAATCTCGCGCTTGGCGGTGGGGCTGTCCACGGGCCGCGCGACCACTTGCGTGCCGTTCAAGATGCCTGCTTTCAGCGCCATTTCGGGCAACATCGTCACGCCCAGATCATTGTCGACCAGTTGCACCAGCGTGTGCAGCGACGTGCCGATCATCGCCGCGCTCGCCCGCAATTCGCTGCGCGAACACGCCGCGAGCGCGTGATCGCGCAGGCAGTGGCCATCCTCCAGCAACATCAGCCGTCCCTGATCGATCATTTCGGGCTTCACGCTTGCCGGGGGATCGCGCGGGTCGTCTTTGGGGAAGGCAATGAACAGCCGGTCATCGGCAATATGTGCGCACGCCGCGTCGCCAATATCAAACGGCAGCGCCAGCAGCACGCAATCGACCCGTCCGTGATGCAGCGATTCAAGCGCATCGTGGCTGGTTTCTTCGCGCAGCAGCAGCTTCAATTCGGGCCGTTCGCGGCGCAGGCGCGGCAGCACGCGCGGCAGCATGAAAGGGGCGATGGTGGGGATCACGCTCATGCGCAATTCGCCCACAAGTGGCTTGCCCGATGCCTGCACCAGGTCTGAAAGCTCCTCGGCCTCACGCAGAAGGCGGTTGGCCTTGGCCACCACCTGTTCGCCCAGTGCAGTAAACCGCACCACCCGGCGCGAACGTTCGACCAGCGTTACGCCCAGCAGCGATTCCAGTTCGCGAATGCCGGCCGATAGCGTGGATTGCGACACGAAGCTCGCCTCTGCCGCTTTGCCGAAATGGCCGTGTTCATGCAGCGCGACGAGGTATTGCAACTGCTTGATGGTGGGGAGGTAGGTGGACATCCGCTTACTGTTATTCCGCCGCCAATGTGTCCGGCACGTCTGCCTCTGCAATCACCACGTCATCAATATGGGTCATCTTGAGCTTGCCGCGCTCCACCGCAAACGCCAACTTGCCTTCGACCAGATCAAGCGCATCCTTGCCGAACACCTCGAACCGCCAGCCTTGCAGCACCGGCAGATCGCGCACCCCGGCAGCCAGCGATTCCATCTCGTCCGCGCGGGTCAGCAGGCGCGGGGCGACGTCGATTTCGCGCGCTCGGATTTTCAGCAACAGTTTCAATAGATCGGCCACCAGCGCGCCTTCCTTGCCCAGCGGCGCGCCGTGATTGATCTTTTCGGGCATTTCATCCTTGGGCAGCGGCTCGGCCTCAGCCAGCACCTTCATCAACCGCTTGCCGATGTCATTGTCTTTCCATGCCGGTGACAGCCCGCGCACCTTGGCGAGATCGCTCTGCGATTTGGGCGGGTGCCCGGCGATATCGGCCAGCGTTTCATCGCGCATGATCCGCCCGCGTGGGATATTTTTATGCTGCGCTTCGGCCTCACGCCATCCGGCCAGCGCCTTCATCCGGCCCAGCACTTGCGGATTGCGGCCCGCCTGGCGGATGCGTTTCCACGCCACGGCGGGATCGGTGATGTAATTGGACGGATCGGCCAGCTTTTCCATCTCGGCATTCAGCCACAATCCGCGCCCGGTCTTGATCAGTTTTTTCAGGATGCGCGGGAAGATGGTGGCAAGGTGGGTAACATCGCCGATTGCATATTCGATCTGCCGTTCGGTCAACGGGCGGCGGCTCCAATCGGTGAAGCGCGCGCCCTTGTCGATGGTCAGTCCCATCCATGTTTCGACCAGGTTGGCATAGCCGATCTGTTCCGACTGGCTGATCGCCATCATCGCGATTTGGGTGTCGAAAATCGGGTGCGGGGTCTTTCCGGTCAGGTTGACGATGATTTCAACGTCCTGCCCGCCCGCGTGAAACACTTTCAGCACATCTTCATTGTCGCACATCAGATCGAGCAGGGGTTTCAGATCTATCCCCGGTGCCATCGGATCGACCGCGGCGGCTTCTTCGTTATTGCCGATCTGCACCAAGCACAGTTCGGGCCAATAGGTGTTTTCGCGCATGAATTCGGTGTCGACCGCGACAAATTCGGATTTGGCGAGGCGTTCGCACAGTTCGGTCAGCGCGTCGGTGGTGGTAATCAGTGGATGTATTTTCATCGTCTCTTTGCTCATTGGGGCGGAGTGCCGCCCTCGGGATTAATCCCACATAACCCTCGCGCCGCTTGACAAAGCGCAAGGGTTCCCCTGTTAGCGCGCCGGTAATGGCCCGGATGCGGCCCCGGATACGGCAGGCCAGTTCCGGTTGCCCCGGCGCCCTAGCGTCATAGCCTCGGACAGGACAAGAGTTTAGATGCATCTTTACCGCACGCATACTTGCGCACAGCTTTCTTCCGCTCACGTCGGTGAAACCGTCCGCCTTTCGGGCTGGGTTCACCGCAAGCGCGATTTTGGCGGGTTGTTGTTCGTCGATCTGCGCGATCATTACGGTATCACGCAGATCGTTGCCGATGCGGATTCGCCCGCGCTGGCGGTGCTTGATCGGTTGCGGGTGGAATCGGTCATCACCATCGAAGGCGAGGTCAAAGCGCGATCGGCTGAGACAGTAAATCCGCGCCTCGCTACCGGCGAAGTCGAAGTTTATGCGCGCAGCATCACGGTGCAGAGCGCGGCGGAGGAACTGCCGCTGCCGGTTGCCGATGAACAGCCTTACCCTGAAGACGTGCGGCTGAAATACCGTTTCCTCGATCTGCGGCGCGAAACGCTGCACAACAACATCATGACCCGCGTGGCGGTGGTTTCCGATATCCGCGCGCGGATGACGGCGGCGGGGTTCAACGAGTTTTCCACTCCGATCCTGACCGCTTCCTCGCCCGAAGGCGCGCGCGATTTCCTCGTGCCGAGCCGTATTCATGCGGGCAAGTTCTACGCGCTTCCCCAGGCGCCGCAGCAATATAAGCAATTGCTGATGGTCGCGGGGTTTGATCGCTATTTCCAGATCGCGCCGTGTTTCCGCGACGAAGACCCGCGCGCTGACCGCTTGCCGGGCGAGTTTTACCAGCTCGATCTGGAAATGAGCTTCGTCACCCAGGAAGAAGTGTGGGAGACGATGGAGCCGGTGATCGCAGGCACCTTCGAAGCGTTTGCGAACGGCAAAGCAGTGACGCCCGCAGGCCAGTTCCCGCGCATTGCCTATGATGAGGCGATGCTGAAATATGGCAGCGACAAGCCCGATCTGCGCAACCCGCTGATCATCAGTGATGTCTCAAGCCATTTCACCCAAAGCGGTTTCGGCCTGTTCGAGAAAATCATCGACGGGGGCGGGGTGGTGCGGGTGATCCCGGCACCTGGCACCCACGAAAAGAGCCGCAAGTTCTTTGACGACATGAATGAATGGGCGCGGCGAGAAGGCTTCGCGGGCCTTGGATATGTCACCAGAAAAGCGGGCGAATTTGGTGGGCCGATTGCCAAGAACCACGGCGCGGATCGCATGGCTGATCTTTATGCCGAACTCGGCCTTGGCGATAATGACGGTCTGTTTTTCGCTGCGGGCAAGGAAGCCGACGCAGCCAAGCTGGCTGGTGCGGCGCGCATCCGCGTGGGCGAGGAATTGGGCCTGATCGACGAAAACGCCTTCGCCTTTGCCTGGATCGTCGATTTCCCATTTTACGAATGGAACGAAGACGAGAAAAAGGTCGACTTTTCGCACAACCCGTTCTCGATGCCGCGGGGCGGGCTTGACGCGCTGAACGGGCAAGACCCGCTGACGTTGAAGGCGTTTCAATATGATCTGGTCTGCAACGGCTATGAAATCGCCTCAGGCTCGATCCGCAATCACATGCCTGAAACAATGGTCAAGGCGTTTGAAATCGTCGGGCTTTCCAAGGCGGATGTGGAAGAACGGTTTGGCGGGATGTACCGCGCATTCCAATATGGTGCGCCGCCGCATGGTGGGATGGCTGCGGGCGTTGACCGCATCGTGATGCTGCTATGCGGGGTCAAGAACCTGCGCGAAATCTCGCTGTTCCCGATGAACCAGCGCGCCGAAGACCTGCTGATGGGCGCGCCGACGCCTGCCGAGCCGCGATCCTTGCGCGAACTGCACCTGCGCGTGGTTGAACCACCCAAGAAGGACGGCGCCTGACAGCGATCTGTCATGCCCACTTGCGCTTGCCCGCGCCGTTGATTAGGGCAGAACCGAGTTTTTCTAACCCCAGTTCAAGAGGGAATAACATGAGCGATACTGCCGATCGGGTGGCCAAGATTGTCGTCGAACATCTCGGCGTGGAAGCTGAGAAGGTAACTCAGGACGCCAGCTTCATTGATGATCTGGGCGCTGACAGCCTCGACATCGTCGAACTGGTGATGGCCTTCGAAGAGGAATTCGGTGTCGAAATCCCCGACGATGCGGCTGAGAAGATCACCACTGTTGGTGATGCGACCAAATACATCGAAGAACACAAGGGCTAAGGCTCTTTTGATAGCCCGTTTGCCCTGAGCTTGTCGAAGGGCCGGTCTTTGACCGGGCAGTTTGCCCGTTGAAGTCGCAGGGATCAGACAGGCTCAGCCCTTCACGGGTTGGGCCTGTTGTTTTTTCGGAGAATGCAAATGCGCCGTGTGGTTGTAACCGGGCTTGGCCTCGTCACCCCGCTGGGGGCCGATGTCGAAACGACTTGGGCAAATCTGATCGCAGGGGAAAGCGGGGCGGGGCAAATCACCCGTTTCGATGCCTCCAACCAGAAATGCACCATCGCCTGCGAAGTGAAGGGCAAGGATCATCCGTGGGGCTTTGACCCCGATTTGCGGGTCGATCACAAGGTTCAGCGCCAGGTCGATCCGTTCATTATCTACGGCATTGATGCCGCCGGGCAGGCGTTGGAAGATGCCGGCCTGACCGACATGACGCAGGCCGAAAAGGAACGCACCGGCTGTTCGATCGGTTCGGGTATCGGTGGCCTTCCTGGGATCGAGATCGAAAGCGTCAACCTGCACGAACGCGGCCCTTCGCGCGTATCGCCGCACTTTGTGCACGGCCGCCTGATCAACCTCATTACCGGGCAGGTTCAAATCAAATACGGCTTTATGGGGCCAAACCACGCGGTGGTGACAGCCTGTTCCACCGGCGCGCATTCGATTGGCGATGCGGCACGGATGATTGCTGCCGATGATGCCGATGTGATGCTGGCTGGCGGCGCGGAAGGCACCATCAACCCGCTCGGGATCGCCGGGTTTGCGCAGGCGCGCGCGCTCAACATGAGCATGAATGACCGCCCGACCGAAGCCAGCCGCCCCTATGACAAGGCCCGCGATGGATTCGTGATGGGCGAAGGCGCGGGCGTTGTGGTGCTGGAAGAATATGAACGCGCCAAGGCCCGCGGTGCGAAAATCTATGCCGAAGTCACCGGATACGGCCTGTCAGGCGATGCCTATCACGTCACCGCCCCGCATCCCGAAGGCCGCGGTGCGGAACTCGCAATGCGGATGGCGTTGAAGAAAGCGGGCCTTGGGCCGGGCGATATTGATTACGTCAACGCCCACGGCACCTCGACCATGGCCGATACGATCGAACTCGCCGCGGTTAAACGCGTGCTCGGTGACGATCTCGGCGGCGCATCGATGAGCTCTACCAAGAGCGCAATCGGCCACCTGCTCGGCGGCGCGGGCGCGGTTGAGGCGATTTTCTGCATCCTCGCGATGCGCGATCAGATCGTGCCGCCGACGCTGAACCTGCACGATCCCGATGATGGCACCGAAGGCATCGACCTCGTCCCGCTGGTAGCGCGCAAGCGTGAAGTGCGCGCCGTGCTCAACAACAGCTTCGGGTTCGGCGGCACCAACGCCTCGATCATCATGCAAAAGGTCGGTTGACCCGGTGAAGCGCGGGCGGCTGGTATTGCTGGGCCTGCTGGCGCTGGTCGCGGCGGGTTTGGTTTTTGCGTGGAGTTTGATGGGGTCAGCGACGGTGTCGCAGGAAACCAGCTTCACCATCCCCGCAGGCAGCTCGGTTTCGGCGGTCGCAAACAAGCTAGAAGCCGAAGGGCTGATTTCGTCCGCATCGGGCTTCATGTTGCAGGCGCGCATCTTTGGTTCGGACAGGCCGATTCAGGCTGGCGAATTCCTGCTTAAGCCGGGGATGAGCCAGGGTGCCATTCTCTCCGCGTTTCAATCGGGCGACGTGATCCGGCGGTTCGTGACCATCCCAGAAGGCATGCCGTCGATCCTCGTGTGGGAACGGCTGATGGCCGAGGAACTGCTAACCGGCGAAATCGCCGTGCCGCCCGAAGGATCGATCCTGCCCGATACCTATGCGTTTGAACGCTGGCAATCGCGCCAGAGCCTCGTCGAACAGATGCAGGCGGCGATGGACAAGGCGCTGGCCGAAGAATGGGCCAATCGCGCACCCAATGTTGCGGTGGATACGATGCGCGACGCGCTGATCCTCGCCGCGATTGTTGAAAAGGAAACTGGCAAGCCCGACGAACGCCGGATGATCGCCGGGCTCTATTCCAACCGGGTGCGCACGGGGATGCTGTTGCAGGCCGACCCCACGATCATCTATCCGATCACCAAGGGCAAGCCGCTGGGCCGCCGCATCCGCCAGTCCGAAATCGCGGCGGTCAATGGCTACAACACCTATACCCGCGTCGGCCTGCCCGAAGGCCCGATCACCAATCCGGGGCGCGAAAGCATCGCCGCAGTGCTCAACCCGGAAAAGACCAGCGCGTTGTTCATGGTCGCGGACGGCACCGGCGGGCACTGGTTCGCAGACACTTTGGCCGAGCACAACGCCAACGTCGCTAAATGGTATGCCATCCGCCGCGAGCGGGGCGAGATGTGATGAGCGCTGCATTTGTGGAGTCGCGCGATGCTCTCGGATGTGAGGGGCGGTCCTCGGCGGATCAACAAAAACGCCGCGAGCGGGGCGAGATGTGATGAACACTAGGCCCGCAGAGCTGCGCGACATGCAGCCCAAAAACAACTGACGCTTGGCTGACCCTTTCATCCTCACCGCCGCGCTGCCGACCGACCTTGGCGCGTGGGCCGAAGGCCTCAGGCGCGCGCATTTCCCGGTCGAGCGAAATCACCTCCACGCGCACGTCACCTTGTTTCACGCCTTTGCGCCTTCGTTGCTGGATGAATTATGCGCCTTTCTGCCCAAGGTGGCCGCAGAGTTTGCCGCACCACAAGGCGCAGTCACCGGAGCGATGGATTTAGGCAAGGGCACCGCCATCGCGCTTGCTGCGCCGCAATTGCTGGCGCTGCGGGCGCTGATTGCCGAACATTTCCACGGTAGCCTGACGGTGCAGGATCTCCACCAACCGCGCCTGCACATCACCATTCAGAACAAGGTGGCCAAGGACGAAGCGCGTGCGTTGCAGGCGAGCCTCGGGCCGGTGCTTGCTCCGTGGATCGCCAAGGGGCGGTTTACCTTCCCCGCGCTGGAACTGCATCGCTATCGCGGCGGGCCGTGGGAACGGGTCAAAACGTGCAGATTTCGCGGGCGGGTGCGGCTGTAATTGAGTGGGCTGCAACAATGGCTGCAACAATACTTGACCACGCGCGGCCCGCGCCTTAAGTGCCCGCCTCGCCCGAGGCTGCTGCCCCGCGCGAATCCGGCTGCCAGTCAGCCGTTGGCCCATGGGGCGGAGTAGCTCAGCTGGTTAGAGCAGCGGAATCATAATCCGCGTGTCGGGGGTTCGAGTCCCTCCTCCGCTACCAGGAAATAGCGTCCGCATAGGTTCGCTCGTGTTCGCATGGGTCCGGATTTCCGACTCGAATTGCTGTTTTCAATAGCAGTTGTGCTACCACGCCAATCCGCTTGGAGCCGTATACGTCCGCATGTGTTCGCTTGAAGCCGGAGCCTTTATGGGGGTATTTTGGGGGTATCCTCGGGCAGTGCGAAATCAGGCGATGCCCCCAGCTGCGATCGGTGGCTCACAGCCGGATTCTCACGCTAGTGCAACGGCGTGCTCCAGCCCTTCCGTAACGGGATTGGTCGGAAAGATCCCAATTATTTAAGGTGAGTTCGAGTCCCGCCTGAGGATTCGAACAGAGGTGGCCGACTTTAGGGCAGGGGAGGACACAACCTTTTCACTCCTGAGATGACCGCTTTGCGCCCTCATTTCGGTCGTTCGGTCTCGCATTGGAGCTACCGGAAAGCGGTCGTTCCAAGTTTGTCGCTGATCGCGATAATGCTTTGAGCAAGTGGCCCGAGTCTAAGGCATCGGGCTTGATGCCAGGATAGGCCTTTACCAAGCCACGAAAAAGCTCATCCTAATCTCGCAAAATTGGCCACTCCGGGTGCTGGCTGGCGCGAATGCCGGATGGGCCTAGCGGATATCCCGCCAAGTTTGCCCGCGGCATCGACAACCTTCGCAAGCCTGACATCATCAATCCGGTAATAGACGAGCTTGGCGTCCTTTCGGGTCTTCACAAGGCCCGCGTTGCGCAGGACCGCCAACTGCTGCGATAGCGTCGGCTGACCGATCTCGGCCGCATCGTCGATCTCACCGACGTTCCGCTCCGTGCCCGTTAGAGCCTGCATGATGCGAAGACGCACGGGATGAGCGAGGGCCTTCAAGGCGTCGACAAGCTCTTCGTCGGTCATTTGCGAGACCCTCGCTTCGTTTCCTTCATGAACCAGTCGGTCTGACCCTCGGCGGAGAAAACCGTATCCAGCGATGCGTCGGGCTGGGCCAGTAGCGCTTGCCCAGGTGCCCAGTTAGCGGGGGCGAGTACGGGTCCATCGTCGACCGCCTGAAGCGCATCTAGGGTCCGCAGCATTTCGGGTGTCGAGCGTCCAACGTTAGCGGGATAACAGGTCATCGCGCGGATGACGCCGTGCGGGTCGATGAAGAATGTCGTCCGCACCGTCGCACTATCGTTGTCGTTCGGTGCCACCATGCCGTAGGCGCGCCCGATCACGAGCGTCGGATCCTCCACGATCGGAAAGCGCACCTCGATGTCGTAGCGATCGCGAATTAGCCGCAACCAGGCGAAATGCGAGAACAGGCTATCGACAGAGAGCGCCATAAGCGCACAGTCGCGCTGTTCGAACTCGCTGGCCGATTGGGCCAGTGCCACGAACTCGGTGGTGCACACGGGTGTGAAGTCGGCTGGATGCGAAAACAAGATCAGCCACCGCCCTCGGTAATCCGAAAGGCGAATATCTCCCGTTGTGCTGCGTGCGGAAAAGTCCGGGGCGACGTCGCCGATACGCAGTCCGGCGCAAGGCGCCTCTCGCTCGACATTCGCTTCGATCATCTGGGTCATCGAGCCTTCATACCACTTGACAGCCGAATAGCAACACATATAAACGATTTATGTAAATGTATGGAGATCAGGTCATGGCTGACGATCAAAAACTGGATAATGCCGCCTCCCAGATCGAGCGCGCACAAGCCGACAAGTGCCTCCGCCCTTCAATCGCGGGTTTTTTCGACGAGGCAACGAATACGGTCTCTTACGTGGTGCACGACCCAAAGACCGATGAGGCAGCTATAATCGACTCGGTCCTGGACTTTGAGGCGGCGTCCGGTCGGACCTCGAATGGCTCAGCCGATCGCATTATCGAGTATATCACTTCTAATAATTTGAAGGTGACTTGGCTGATTGAGACTCACGCGCATGCGGATCACATCTCAGCGGCCCCCTATCTGCAGGAGCGGCTTGGCGGTAAGTTAGCCATCGGACGCGATATCATCCGCGTGCAGGAGGTATTCGGCAAGCTCTTCAATGCAGGCACCGATTTCGAACGCGACGGATCGCAGTTCGATAAGCTGTTCGAGGACGGCGAGACTTTCAAGATCGGCGAGCTGGAAGGCATCGCATTGCACGTGCCGGGTCATACGCCGGCTGATATGGCTTTCATCATCGGCGATGCGGCATTCGTTGGCGACACGATCTTCATGCCCGATTTCGGCACCGCTCGCGCCGATTTCCCCGGTGGTGACGCAAGGCAACTGTTTCAGTCGATCCGCCGGCTGCTCTCGCTTCCGGACGAAACGCGCCTGTTCTTGTGCCACGACTACAAGGCGCCGGGGCGTGACGAATACGCGTGGGAAACCACCGTCAAGCAGCAGCGCGAAGAGAACGTGCATGTGAAGGATGGAGTGAGCGAAGCCGAATTCGTCGAGATGCGGACCGGCCGGGACAAGACGCTCGCAATGCCGAAGCTCATCATGCCCTCCGTGCAGGTTAACATCCGTGGTGGGCGCTTGCCCGACCCCGAAGATAACGGCGTCAGCTACATCAAGATTCCGGTGAATGCGGTATGATGCTCCCGAGTTTTCCTGAAGCTGCGCCGCTTGCTGGCCTGGCGGGCGGCGTCCTGATCGGTCTGGCGGCCGCCGTTATGCTGCTAGGCCTTGGCCGGATCGCCGGCGTCTCCGGTCTTGCCGCGAAGGCAGTCGGGCTTGGCGGCAGCGGCATTGCCAGAAGCGGGGCATGGATGTTCGTGATCGGCCTGCCGCTAGGAGCGCTGATCGTAATGCTGGCATCGGGCGGGCTCGAGGCCAGCTTCGCCAGCCCCGTAACGCTTGCGATCGCCGGATTGGCTGTCGGTGTGGGCACGCGCCTGGGAAGTGGATGCACCAGCGGACATGGGGTTTGTGGTGTTAGCCGTCTGTCTGGCCGCTCGATCGTCGCAACGCTTACTTTCATGGCGACCGGCATTGCGACAGTCGCGATCATGAATGCGCTCGGGCTGGAGGTGTTGTAATGCGAACCGCTCTCACCTCGATCGTATCCGGCGTTCTTTTCGGCGCTGGGCTTGCCCTTGGCGGAATGACCGACCCTGCGCGGGTGCGCGGCTTTCTCGACATCTTCGGCGATTGGGACCCAACCCTCGCCTTCGTGATGGGCGGAGCCGTCATCGTCATGGCCATCGCGTGGCGGATCGTCCCGCGCCTAGCCGAACCGATCTTCGCGGGCGAATTTCACCTGCCGACCAAATCCGATCTCACCCCCCGCCTTGTCGGCGGAGCAGCTCTGTTCGGTATCGGCTGGGGGATCGCGGGACTCTGTCCGGGACCTGGCATAGCTGCTCTGGTCATCGAACCCGCTGCAGCCGCGATATTCGTCGTCTCCATGCTCGCCGGCATGGTTTTTGTCCGGCTTTTCGAAGGAGCATCATGACGAAGCTTGCCAATGTGAGCGAAACCTTCGCCGTCTCTCCTCAACTTGAACCGAGCGACATGCGCGGGCTTGCCGACGCCGGATTTCGCACGGTGATCTGCAACAGGCCGGATAGCGAAGAGCCGAGCCAGCCCACCGTCGCTGCGATACGGGAAGCTGCCGAAGCGGCTGGGTTGGCCTTTCATCATATCCCGGTTTCGGGAGGCGAGTTTCCGCCGGTTGCGATCAAGGCCTTCGCCAAGGTCCGCGAAGAAGCGGACGGCAAGGTGCTTGCCTTCTGCCGGACCGGCACGCGCTCCATTACGCTCGATGCTCTCGCCAACGTCGAGAATGAAACTGCCGACGCGCGCATCGAACGTGCGCAGTGCGTCGGCTACGATCTGTCGGGCTTGCGCGACCGGCTTGGCGAATAACGAAAAGACATTGGAGAGTTTGTCATGGCCCGAAGCCTGAAACACGAAGTAGTCATCATCGGCGGAGGTTCAGCAGGAATTGCGACTGCATCGTCCATGCTGAAGCGGCGCCCGTCACTCAATATCGCAATCGTCGAGCCTAGCGAAGATCACTATTATCAGCCCGGGTGGACGATGGTCGGTGGCGGTGTCTTCGAAGCGTCAACGACCAAGCGCACCACAGCGAGCGTAATGCCGAAACAGGCGACCTGGTTGAAAACGGCCGCCGCGTCTTTCCAGCCCGAAAACAATCAGGTCACGCTCAGCGACGGCACGACGATCACCTACGGTATTTTGATTGTCGCTCCGGGCATCCGGCTCGCCTGGGAGAAGATCGACGGGCTGGAAGAGACACTCGGCAAGAACGGCGTCACATCCAATTATCGCTACGATCTGGCACCCTACACCTGGGAGCTTGTGCGCAACCTGAAATCGGGGCGTGCGATCTTCAGCCAACCGCAGATGCCTATCAAATGCGCAGGTGCACCGCAGAAGGCCATGTATCTGTCATGCGATGCTTGGATGGAGCGCGGCGTTCTCGGCAACATCGATGTCGAATTCCGCAACGCTGGCGGCGTCCTTTTCGGTGTGAAGGAATACGTCCCGGCGCTGATGGAATATGTCGAAAAATACGGGATCGATTTGCAGCTCAACCAGACACTCGTTGCGGTCGAGGGCTCCGGCAAGCAAGCCGTTTTCAAAACCGAGGCCGGTGAAGAGACGGTCGAGTTCGACATGCTCCATGCGGTTCCGCCGCAGGTAGCCCCGCAGTTCGTCGCCGACAGTCCTCTCGCGAATGCCGAAAGCGGCTTTGTCGACGTCGACAAGTTCACGCTACAGCATGTTCGCTATCCCAACGTGTTTGGTCTCGGCGATGCGGGATCTACGCCCAACGCCAAGACAATGGCGGCTGCGCGCAAACAGGCACCAATCGTCGCGGTCAATGCGCTCGCCCAGCTCGATGCAAAGCAGGCTGTGGCCGATTACGATGGCTACGGCTCCTGCCCGCTGACCGTGGAACGCGGAAAGATTGTGCTCGCCGAATTTGGTTATGATGGAAAACTTCTTCCGAGCTTCCCGAAGTGGGTAATCGACGGCACAAAGCCGCGGAAGCTCAGCTGGCTTCTGAAGTCAGAGGCGCTGCCGTGGATTTACTGGAACGGTATGCTGAAGGGCCATGAATGGATGGCCAAGCCGCACCTGAAGAAGGCTGCCTAATCGTGAGCGACAGCAATCCAGGGCCGATTGGCGAGCCGTCCGGTTTGCCTCGCAGGCAAAAGCCCGGGCTGTTGGCGCAATACCTCCCGATCCTCGAGTGGGGCCGGACCTACAACGGATCGGTCCTGACGAACGATCTCGTCGCGGCGATCATCGTAACAATTATGCTGATCCCGCAAAGCCTCGCTTATGCGCTGCTGGCGGGGTTGCCGCCGGTCGTGGGCCTTTACGCCTCGATCTTGCCGCTGGTCGCCTACGCGATCTTCGGCACCAGCCGGACGCTTGCGGTGGGGCCCGTGGCGGTTGTGTCGCTGATGACGGCGAGCGCTGCCGGAGCCGTAGCGGCGCAGGGGACTGAACTTTATCTCGAGGCGGCAATCACCCTTGCAGCCTTGTCCGGTGTGATGCTGGCCGTGCTCGGATTCCTGCGGATGGGCTTCTTGGCCAACCTCCTCTCGCACCCCGTCATCAGCGGCTTCATCACCGCCAGCGGCATCCTGATCGCGACGAGCCAGTTGAAGCACATTCTCGGCGTATCGGCAGGCGGCGACAACTGGCCCGAGATGCTCGGCGGGCTCGCGGCGGCAATCGACACGGTCAATCCGTGGACGCTCGCCATTGGGATTCCAGCGACGTTGTTCCTCTTCTGGGTCCGAAAGGGCTTGAAGCCGGCCTTGGTCGCGATGGGTCTATCTTCACGAGCCGCCGACATCGCGGCCAAGGCAGGTCCGGTCGTAGCAGTTGTTGCGACGATCCTTGCCGCCATCGGCCTCAATCTCGAGGATCGCGGTGTGAACCTCGTCGGTGCAATTCCGCAGGGTCTTCCGCCTTTCGCCCTGCCATCGACCGATCTGGGTCTAATCGGGCAACTGTGGGTCCCCGCGCTGCTCATTTCGATCATCGGCTTCGTCGAAAGCGTATCGGTTGCGCAGACGCTTGCGGCTAAACGCCGTCAACGGATTGCACCGAACCAGGAGCTTATCGGCCTTGGCGCATCGAACATCGCCAGTGCCTTTTCCGGGGGCTACCCCGTCACCGGCGGATTTGCGCGCTCGGTCGTCAACTTCGACGCCGGGGCCGAGACGCCCGCAGCCGGAGCTTACACCGCTGTCGGTATTGCGCTGGCGGGACTGTTCCTGACCCCGCTGCTCTACAGCCTGCCCATCGCCACATTGGCTGCAACGATCATCGTCGCGGTTCTCAGCCTCGTCGATCTCAAGACTCCCGGCCAGCTCTGGAACTACTCCAAGGCCGACTTCGCCGCGCACATGGCGACGATCGCTATCACGCTGCTTGCGGGCGTCGAGCTGGGTGTGATCGCGGGCGTTGGCGTCGGCCTCCTTCTCTATCTCTGGCGCGCCAGCCGCCCCCATGCCGCCATCGTCGGCCGCGTCCCCGAGACCGAGCACTTCCGTAATGTCGACCGCCACAAGGTCTTTACCGTGCCGCACGTCCTCTCGGTCCGGATCGACGAGAGCCTGACCTACCTCAATGCGCGATGGCTCGAGGAATACGTGTTGGAAGAGGTCGCCGACCGCCCAGAGGTGCGCCACGTCATCCTGATGTGCAGCGCGGTCAACGAAATCGACGCTTCCGGCCTAGAAAGCCTTGAGGCGATCAATCACCGCATGACCGACGCCGGGATCGGGCTGCATCTTTCCGAAGTGAAGGGCCCCGTCATGGACCGGCTGAAGCGGACCCACTTCGTTGACGAACTCAACGGGCAGGTCTTCCTGTCGCAGAACCGCGCATTCCGGGAATTGGCAACGAACGGCGGACCGCCAGCTGAACCAATCCCCGATGCTGCGAGAGGTATGATCTGATGCCCACCATTCCTGACAAAGATGCCCGTTGCAGGGAGATCGCAGCTTTGATCGCGTCGGGAAAAGGCGTTTGCGAGAGCTGCCGCGAAATCGGAATTTCCGAAAAGACCTACTATCGCTGGCGCAAGGCACGCGCCGAAAAGCAACACGGATAAAGACATGTTCGAACAGCTCGATGCCCTGCTGCTGGCCCGCATCCAGTTCGCCTTCACGGTAAGCTTTCACTTCATCTTCCCGGCCTTTTCCATCGGTCTCGCAAGCTATCTGGCAGTGCTCGAGGGTCTGTGGCTCAAGACAGGCAAGGCGATCTATCTCGATCTCTTCAAATATTGGCTGAAGATCTTCGCCATCGCCTTCGCAATGGGCGTCGTTTCGGGCATCGTGATGTCCTACCAGTTCGGCACGAATTGGTCGGTTTTCTCTGATATTGCGGGGCCGGTTATCGGCCCGCTGATGGCCTACGAGGTGCTGACCGCGTTCTTCCTCGAAGCTGGCTTCCTTGGCGTCATGCTCTTCGGCATGAACAAGGTCGGCAAGAAGCTGCACTTCGCCGCCACGCTCATGGTCGCTGTTGGCACCTTCATCAGCGCCTTCTGGATCCTGTCGGTTAACAGCTGGATGCAGACCCCCGTAGGATATGAAATCGGGGCGAACGGGCAATACCTGCCGGGTGAAAGCTGGTGGGACATCGTCTTCAACCCCAGCTTCCCCTATCGCCTGGTCCATACCGTCATCGCAGCTTACCTCACGACCGCCTTCGTGGTCGGCGGGGTCGGGGCCTGGCACCTTCTCAAGGACCGGACAAACCTGCACGCGCGCAAGATGTTCTCGATGGCGATGTGGATGGCGGCCATCGTTGCGCCGATCCAGATCTTCGCAGGCGACATGCACGGGCTCAACACCCTCGAACATCAGCCGCAGAAGGTCATGGCGATGGAAGGCCACTTCGAGAGCCATCCGGATGGTGCACCGCTGATCCTGTTCGGCATTCCGAACAGCGAGGAAAAGCGGGTCGACTACGCAATTGAGATACCCAAGGCATCTTCGCTGATCCTAAAGCATGATCTCGACGCGCCGCTCGCCGGTCTGGACACGATCCCGGACGACGAGGAACCGCCGGTCGGCATCGTTTTTTGGTCATTCCGGATCATGGTCGGGATCGGCTTTGCCATGCTCGGTATCGGAGCGTGGAGCCTGTTCGCTCGCTTCCGCAAGAGGCTCTACGAATGGCCCATGCTCCATCGCGCAGCCTTGGTCATGGCTCCCAGCGGTTTCGTGGCGGTCATCGCTGGCTGGATCACGACGGAGGTCGGCCGGCAACCGTATGTGATCTACAATCTCTTGCGCACGGCAGATGCTGCGAGTCCGCTGGATGCCCCCGCCGTCGCCGCGTCATTGCTTGCATTCGTCGTGGTCTATTTCGCAGTTTTCGGCGCGGGTGTCTGGTATATCCTGCACCTGATGCACAAGCCACCGCACGCAGGCGAACATGGCGTCAAGCGCGGGGACACCGGGCCGATCCGGACTGCTGGCATTACGCCTGGCCCATCCCAGAATCCGGGCGATCCCGACACACTTCCGCGCGATCACGAGGAGGCGACCGATGGACGTTAACTTGGACCTGACGACGATCTGGGCTTTCATCATCGCCTTCGCCGTCTTCGCCTATGTGGTGATGGACGGGTTCGACCTCGGCATCGGCATTCTTTTCCCTACCTTCGAGGTCGGGCCGGAGCGCGATCGTGCGATGAATTCGATAGCGCCGGTCTGGGATGGCAACGAGACTTGGCTGGTCTTGGGCGGCGGCGGATTGTTCGCAGCCTTCCCATTGGCTTACGCGGTGATCCTGCCCGCCACTTACCCGCTCATCATCGCCATGCTGTTGGGACTGGTGTTCCGCGGTGTCGCGTTCGAGTATCGCTGGCGCGACCCCGGGCACCGCCGATACTGGGACGCGGCCTTCACTGGCGGCTCGCTGGTCGCGGCGATGGCGCAGGGCATGACATTGGGTGCGCTTCTCCAGGGGATCGAGGTCGTGGATCGATCCTATGCGGGCAGCTGGTTCGACTGGCTCACGCCCTACACGCTGTTGACCGGCCTAGGCACAGTCGCCGGCTACGCTCTGCTTGGCGCGACCTGGCTGGTGTGGAAACTGGATGGGGAGAGTCAGCATCATGCCCGAAAGTTGGGCAAGCGGGCGGCATGGGCAACGTTGGTTTTGATGGGAGGCGTCAGCCTCTACAATGTGTTCCTGAACGCCGAATATGCCGAGCGCTGGTTGACTGCGCCGGAGATCTACTTCGCCGCGCCGGTCCCGATCCTCACAGCGGTGATTGCCGTCATGCTGCTGAGGGCTCTTTCAGTGGACCGGCACAGCAAGCCGTTCTGGCTGAGCCTTGCGCTGTTCTTCTTCGGCATGGCCGGTCTGGGCGTCACGATGTGGCCCTATGTCGTTCCACCGGGCCTCACGATATGGGACGCCGCCGCGCCCGAACGCAGCCAGATCTTCATGCTGGTTGGCGTCGCGATCACCATGCCGCTCATCATCGCATACACCGCTTGGGCTTACTGGGTGTTCCGCGGCAAGGTGGCGGATGAGGGATATCACTGATGGACGAGCCTCAGGATCGCCCACTTTGGCGGCGGCTCGGCTGGATGTTCGTGATCTGGCTCGCCAGCATAACCGTGCTGGGTCTCGTAGCCTCGGTCATCAGGTTCTGGCTGAAAGCGTAATTGACGTTATCAATGCTCAACACAGTTATAGGTATTGGTTAAGTTATGAGGTCATCATCTAAAGGAAAAGGTGTGCCTCTCCGGCCTCTCTACCCTTCTGTTTGGTTTATCACTTATCGCAATCGATAATTTGAATTGGGCAGCGTGCCTGGGTCTCTCTACAAAGGATGCATCGACACGGAACAAGGAAAATTGAAATGAGCCTTCACATCGGTGACACCGCCCCCGACTTTACCGTCGACACCCAGAATGGCGAAATCAGCCTGCACGATTGGGCTGGCGATAGCTGGGTATTCTTCTTCAGCCACCCGGCCGACTTCACCCCCGTCTGCACTACGGAGATGGGCCGCACTGCGCAGCTCGCCAGCGAGTTCGACAAGCGCAATGTAAAGCCACTCGGCCTCTCGACCGACACTGCCGAAGAACACGCCAAGTGGATCGAAGACGTGAACGACACCCAGAACACGAATCTCGTGTTCCCGATCGTCGCTGATGCCGATCTCAAGATCGCCAAGCTCTATGACATGATCCATCCGGATCAGAGCGAAACGGCGGCTGTGCGGTCGGTATTCATCATCGATCCGGACAAGAAGATTCGGCTCACCATGACCTATCCCATGAGCGTAGGACGGAACTTCGACGAGATCCTGCGCGCGATCGATGCGCTCCAGTTCAGCGACAAGCATGGCGTGGCCACTCCCGCCGATTGGCGCGAAGGCAAGGATGCGATCATTCCACCATCGGTTTCCGACGAGGATGCAAAAGCCCGCTTCCCGCAGGGCTTCACCACGCTGCGCCCCTATCTGCGCACGGTAAAAATCGATTGAGCGTGACGCGCCATCGAATCTTTTGAAAGCGGGATCGGTTCGCGCCGGTCCCGCTTTTTCCTTATGAAGGAGGCACCATGCTGCTCGAGAAAATTAAGACATCCGGACTGTCCCACCTATCCTACCTGATTGGTTCGGGCGGGAAGGCGGCCATCATCGATCCGCGCCGCGACTGCGAATGCTATGTCGAAATGGCGCGCGCCGAGGGGCTGGAGATCACTCATATCTTCGAAACCCATCGCAACGAGGATCTGGTTTCGGGGGCGCCCATCCTGAGAGATTTGACCGGCGCGCGCGTCCTGCACGGTCCCAATTCTGTGGGCACGGTCGAATATGCCGAGACGGCTCACCAAGGTGATGAGTTTGAGATCGGACAGCTGAAAATTCGGGTGCTGGAGACACCGGGGCACACGGACGATCATCTTGCTTTCGTTCTTCACGACACTGCCTATCCCGATGGGCCAGTTGGAGTGTTCACGGGAGACGCGCTGTTCGTTGGCGATGTCGGACGGACGGACTTCTATCCCGAACGCAAACGCGAGGTCGCAGGTCTTCTCTACGATTCCCTCCACAAGATTCTCGATCTTGGCGACCAGGTCATTCTATATCCTGCGCATGGAGCGGGTTCCGTCTGCGGGTCGGGAATGGCGGAACGCGAGTTCTCGACACTCGGCCATGAACGCGCGAACAATCCGCGCCTTCAATTCGAAAGCCGGGATGCGTTCATCGACTTTAAGGTGGAAGAGAACCACTACCAGCCGCCGTATTTCCGGTTGATGGAGCGCCTTAATCTGGAAGGCGGCGAAGCTGCGCCTCGTGTGATGCGACCCAAGCGCCTGTCGCTGTCCGAATTGGAAAAGCTTGACGTCGACCACTTGGTCGATGTGCGCGAGCCGCTCGCGTTTGCCTCAGGCCATCTTCGCGGTTCCATGAACCTGCCAGTCGGGATGATCTCGGCATTCGCCGGATGGTTCATCCGTGAAGGCGACAATGTCGCTCTTGTCGCTTCCGATGAAGACCAGCTCGAAGCTGCTATGACGCATCTCGTGCGGATCGCACTCGACAATATCGAAGGCGGTTATGTCGGCGTCGTGCCTGCCGCTGCCCAAGGCAAGGCGATGCGGACTATCCCGATGATCGGGACCGACGAAGTTGAACGGCGACTGGAGAGCGACGAACGTGACTGGACGCTGCTTGATGTGAGGGATGCGGACGAACGCGCGCAAAACGCGATCGAGGGTTCCGAGCATATCTACGTGGGTGAACTCAACGAGCAGTATCACGATCTCGATCTGTCACAGCATTACACCCTGATGTGTGCAAGCGGGATGCGGGCCACGGTTGCTGCAGGATGGCTTGCGAGCCGCGGCTTCGAAAAGCTGGATGTCTATCTCGGCTCCATGGGTGCATGGAAAGCGGCCCATGACTGAACCGAGCTAGGCGGAGTTCTGGAACGAGCGTTACGCAGCGGACGAGTATCTGTTCGGGACCGCGCCCAACGCTTTTCTGGCGCGCGAGGCGCACCGCCTGACTCCCGGATCGAAAGTCTTGGCTGTCGCCGATGGCGAGGGGCGCAACAGCGTATTTCTGGCCCAGCATGGCCATCGCGTCGTCGCTACCGACGTTTCAGAAAGGGCGCTCGACAAAGCGAGAGCTTGTGGATCGGCGTGCAAAAGGGACCCTGTTAGCGGGGTGATCGGCGTCTAAAAGGGACCCCTCATTCTGATGGTGTAGTTGACCGCCTGGTTTTCCAGGTGGTGAGATCGGGATGTTGGTGGTGGAGACGGTCGTTCGGATTAGGCGGGAACACGCGAGCGGGAAGGCGATCAAGGCGATTGCGCGCGATCTGCGGTTATCCCGCAAGGTGGTGCGCAAGGCGATCCGGGCACCAGAAGGCGCATTCGATTATCGCCGCACGGTTCAACCGCTGCCTCGGCTTGGGCCGTTCCAGGAGCGGCTCGATACGCTGCTGACGGAGAATGAGGCCCGGCACCGGCGCGATCGGCTGCGGATGACGCGGATCCATGATCTGCTGTGCCGTGAGGGGTTCGAGGGCTCCTATGATGCGGTCCGGCGCTATGCCCAGCGCTGGAGGGAAGCGCGTCGCAAGGATGCGTGCGACGGCGCGCCAGCCTTCATCCCGCTAATGTTCAAGCCTGGCGAGGCATACCAGTTTGACTGGAGCCACGAGGATGTGGAGATCGCGGGTAAGCCGATGCGAGTGAAGGTGGCGCATATGCGGCTGTGCGCGTCACGGGCAGTCTACGTCCGGGCCTATCCGCGCGAGACGCAGGAGATGGTGTTTGATGCCCATGCTCGCGGGTTTGCGTTCTTTGGCGGCGTTCCCCTGCGCGGCATCTACGATAACATGAAGACCGCGGTCACCGCCGTGTTCGCTGGCAAGGAGCGCGTGTTCAACCGCCGGTTCCTGGTTATGGCCGATCATTATATGGTGGAGCCGACCGCCTGCTCTCCGGCGGCGGGATGGGAGAAAGGGCAGGTCGAGAACCAGGTCCAGACCATCCGGGGACGCTTCTTCCAATGTCGCGCTGCTCCCCATGCTGGCGGGCAAGCCAAATGCTCTGGCCCGCAAGGAGGCGCACGACCTGCTGGAGGCGCTCGATGTCGCGCACCGCGCAGCGGCCATGCCTTCGCAGTTGTCGGGCGGCGAGCAGCAGCGGGTTTCCATTGCACGGGCATTGGTCAACCGACCGCCGGTAATACTCGCCGACGAGCCGACTGCGCCGCTCGACAGCGTTCGCGCACTGGCTGTGGTTGATCTGCTCAACACCATGGCCAAACAGTTCGAAACCGCGATCATTGTCGTTACACATGACGAGAAGATCATCCCGACCTTCCGCCGCCTCTACAATATCCGCGATGGCGTGACGATCGAGGAGCTGCAGCTCGAGGCTTCCCCCGCGCGCCGGACCTGATATCACAGGGACATGGTCGATCGTCGGCGAAGCAGCTTGCGCCCTTCACTGAACCACAGGACCGCACTACCCATGGCCAGGCAGATCAGCCAGTCATCCAACGCCAGCGGAACCGTGCCGAAAGCCGCATTCAGTGGCGAAAGATGGATTACCGCTACCTGCAGCAAGGCTGACAGGAGAACCGCAGCCCATAGCCAGCGGTTTGCGAACCAATGGGTAAATGCGCTGATCACGTCGGATCGTGCGCAGAACGCATTGAAGAGCTGCGCAAACACCAAAGTAGTGAAGCCGGCGGTGCGGGCGTGGTCTATATCATGGCTGCCCTCAACCAGACCGCCTGGCAGATAGATGTCGATTGTCCCAAGGGCGGCTAGCGCCATCACCAGCCCGAGACTCAACACATCGCGCCACATCCGCGCATCAATGGTGGGCGAGCTGCGCCGGCGGGGCGGGCGCTCCATCACGTCGCCGATCTCCGGGTCGACCCCCATGGCAAGGGCAGGCCCGGAATCGGTAATAAGGTTTATCCACAGGATCTGCGTCGCCAGCAATGGCAAGACCAGACCAGCACCATTGCTCGCATCGTCGAGGCCGATGACCCCTGCGCCGACAACGCCCAGGAATACCGTCAGCACTTCGCCCATGTTGGAGGAAAGAAGGTAGCGCAGGAACTTGCGTATATTGTCGAAGATGGCCCGGCCTTCGCGCACGGCCGCAACGATCGTGGCGAAATTGTCGTCGGCCAGGATCATCTTCGCGGCCTCTTTCGTCACTTCGGTGCCGGTCTGGCCCATCGCGATCCCGATGTCCGCAGACTTGAGTGCCGGGGCATCGTTCACCCCATCGCCGGTCATTGCGACGATCTCGCCATCTGTCTGCAAGGCATCGACGATCCGCAGCTTGTGAACCGGCGCAACCCGCGCATAGACTTGCGTCTCGCGAACCGCGCGGGCCAACTGCATGTCATCCAGCGCATCGAGGTCGGTCCCGGTCAGTACCCTTGCATCATTCGATGTTATTCCAAGTTGCGCCGCGATCCGGGCAGCAGTGCGGGGATGATCGCCGGTGATCATGACGACACGAATGCCCGCGCGCTGCGCCTCGGCGATCGCGATGGCGGCCTCTTCGCGCGGAGGATCGATGATGCCCACCGTGCCGACGAAGATCAGGTCGCGTTCAAGCGATCCATCCAGCTTTGCCTCTTCGCCGGGAACAAGCGGACGATAGGCAACCGCGAGCGTTCGAAGCGCGTCATTCGAAAGCCGCTCGACATCGGCGCGAGCTTTTGCCCGGACAATGTCGTCGAAGGGCCGGATGTCCATGCCGACGCGGATGCCCGTGCATCGATCCATCAGCACATCGGGGGCACCCTTTGCGATCAGCACGAGTTCGCCGCCGTGCTCCCGGTCGCGCTCGATCGTCGACATCATCTTGCGTTCAGACGTGAAGGGCAATTCGGCAGTGCGTTCGAACCGTGCCTGTCGTCGGGTGTCGGCGCCCAACTTCTTTTCGGCAACCAGGAAGGCCGCCTCGGTCGGATCGCCATCGATGGCCCAGGTCCCGTCGGCTAGCATGCGAAGACCGGCGTTGCCGGCAAGGCTGCCGCCGCTCAGCACGACGATATGCTCCGCCCTCAGCGCGTCATCGAGCGATGCACTGCCTTGCGCCTCGAAAGTGCCGTGCGGCGAGTAGCCCGTGCCCGTCACCCGGCTTTCGCCCGAAGCCGTGATGACGCGCTGGATGGTCATCTGCGAGCGGGTAAGCGTACCTGTCTTGTCGGAACAGATGACCGTCGCCGAACCCAGGGTTTCGACCGAGGAAAGCTTCTTCACCACGGCGTTGTGCGCCGCCATTCGCTGAACCCCGAGAGCTAGGACGAGCGACAAGATCGCCGGCAGTCCCTCCGGCACGGCGGCGACCGCAAGCGAGACGCCCAGGAGCAGGACAGTTGCGATGTCGTTCGGCGTCTCGACCGGTTGGACGATAATCAGCGTCGCCATGACAACTGCCGCGATGATCACCACGCTTGTGCCGAGGATCCGCCCCAGCCGAGCCACTTCGCGCTGTAGCGGCGTAGCCTCTTCGCGTGTCTCGTCGAGCATGGTGGCGATGCGGCCCATCTCGGTTCGCATACCGATGGCGGTGACGATTGCGCGGCCGGTGCCCTGTGCGACCGCGGTGCCTTTGAAGACCATCGAAGTCCGGTCGGCGAGGGCCGCCGGAGCGGGCAGGGTGGCCGCATCCTTTGCGACCGCTTCGCTTTCGCCGGTGAGCGATGCCTCCTGAACGCGCAGCGAGGCCGCCAGGATCAACCTCGCATCCGCACCGACTGCGTCGCCCTCCTCGAGCAGCAGCACGTCGCCAGGCACCAGTTCTCTAGCGGGTATCCGCTGCCTGCGACCGTCACGCATTACCGACGAGGTCACCGCTGTCATCTTCGCAAGTGCCGCTACCGCGCTTGCTGCCTTGCTCTCTTCGACGAAGCCCAAAACCGCGTTAAGCAGGATGACAATCGCGATGACCAAGGCGTCGACAGGCCACTCCCGCTCCCCCTCGATGAGCCAGATCGCAAGCGTCACCGCAATCGCTGCGAGGAGGAGGTAGACCAGCGGATCCCGGAACTGCGCAAGAATACGGCGCCACAGCGGCGGCCCCTTTACCGTCCGTAGTTCGTTGGAGCCAAAGCGGGCCAGTCGCTCGCTCGCATCATGCGCGGACAATCCCTTTGCAGGATCGACGCCCAGCGCGGAAGCGGCTTCCTCCGGCGATCCGGTGGATGGATCGTCGAGGTCGATCAACTCGGTCGGATCGGCCATGCGCTCTCTCGTCTCTGGTTACGCAAGCGCGCTAAGCCAGAATCGTGCTCGTCGCGATGAAGCGCTGGTGCCAAGACAGTGCCTCCTTGAGCAGCCTGGGCGATTGCTGGCCATAGGAATCCTTGCGTGCTCGCGCGAGATAGTCGGCCAACGCCGGCCGGTAGTCCGGATGGGCGCAGTTCGCGATGATGACCGGTGCGCGCTGCCTGGGACTCAAGCCGCGAAGGTCGGCAAGGTTTAGTCGGTTGTAGCAGGGAAGGTTGGTTGACCGAGACCACATTGGCAGCATTCAAGAATGCTTGCCACCGCCGCTGCCTCTCATCCATGCCTTCGGCATCCTCCGAGCATATGTGCGTGATTTCCAGCCCCTCCGCGCGCGCCAGTTCAAGGTAGCATTCGCAGTCGCGACGTGGATCGATCACCGCGGCCTTGCCGCCAGAGCCGATGAGGTAGGACAAGTGGGACAGACCGGGCGTCTTGATTTTTTCGAGCAGCATATTGTCTCCCTACATAGCAAAAAGCGGGACCGGCGCGAACCGATCCCGCTGTTAAAAAAATTCAAATGAGGTTCGCGCTCAATCGATTTTGACCGTGCGCAGGTACGGGCGCTGCCAAGTGGACAGCAACGCCGGTTGATCTCGTTTTCGGTTCCAATTCAGAGTTGCGGGCTGTCGCCGAGGTCTATGCTTCGGATGACGCAAAGCAGATGTTCGCGGATCATTTCGTGAGGGTCTGGACGAAAGTGATGGAGAGCGATCGCCGCTAAGCGATCGCTACCCGAGTCATCGGGCGACCGCTCGAGCCTGATCCCCGACTGCTCGCTTGCGGAATATCCGCGGGCGAGTGGTCGGGGGACTTTCACGCATTCGAAGTTGGACCCCGCATGGTGATCGGGGTAGGTCGCGACCATGTGTAAATTTCCAGGTCTCACCATTCTTTTGCTGTTCACAACGGCGTGCACGCCCGAGATGATACCCAAGGCAGGGGCACCAAACCCCGCCACGACTGCGGAAGGTGCCGGCTCAATCCGAGAATCTGCTGAGGCCAGGGGGCTGGCATTTGCGCAACAGCATTGTTCCGGTTGCCATGCTGTGAGCGCCGGACGACGATACTCCCCGAACGTTGATGCCCCGACCTTTGAATCTGTCGTCAACACGCCAGGCCTGACCGGCGCGACGATCAAGCCCTGGCTGCAGAAATCACACAATTTTCCCGATGTGATGAACTTTGCCATCGATCCCGACCAGATCGATAACCTTGCTGCCTACATGATATCATTGCAGCGAAGCGATTACGTACCACCGATCTGACATGGGATAGACCGCAGTGGTTACGGGCAGGAACCATGTCCAATTGGTTGCCGGCACGGTACTGCTATGCTCTGATCGGTATTGCCTCCCACAACGCTGAATTAGAGGGAGCAGGAGGCAAACACGCGATCCCGGTCAGGCGTTTTCGGTAAGAGCCTGGGCAATCTGGTCCTTGAGCGCGAGGCGCTGTTTGCGCAGTTCGGTTTCGCGATCCTGCGACACCGGCGCGATGTTGGTTTCCGCGCGATGGATCTCGTCGTTAACTGCGTCATAGTCCACCAGGAGCTTGGCGAACCGGGTGTTCGACACCTTCAGAGCGTGGATCTGGTCCATCTGGTCAGGAAATTCATCGCCCAGAGTGTGGGGGGTATTCGACATTCACATTCTCCAATCGCAATCACGGCCCAGTCTCAAATGCGGCTGGAAGATTCCCTCGCGCCGCGCCGGAACTGGCCGTTCTTTAACCCTAGGGATGGCGAGCACAACTGTCGACGTCGCTTGAAGGCCGGAAGAAATCCTGCAGGCCGGCATAAAACAACCAATCTTTGCCTGCCGGCTTTGCGCCGAAGGACTTCTCGTTGTCAGGCAGCGGCGGCACTTGCTACCAAAGGGCTGGAGACTTGAAAGGATTATTGTCCATGCCGAATGCCGACGCCGCCCGAGCACGCCTTTCGCAACAACTCACCGAACTCGCAGGCCGGCAGCAGCGCCTCGCTCAGGATCTGGCGGAACCCTTGAACCCCGACTCGTCCGAACAGGCGGTCGAGATGGAGGATGACGCCTCTCTCGAAGCGCAGGCCGCGCTGGTCGCGCGCGAAATCGCGTCGGTCAACCGCGCCTTGTTACGCATCGAAAATGGCACCTACGGCGAATGTGTTCGCTGCGGCGATGCCATCGCTCCCAAGCGTCTTGAGGCGCGCCCGGAAGCCGCACTCTGCATTTCCTGCGCAAGCAGCGAGCAATGATATCGTCCGATTGAAAGCGCATGATCGAAACCCCTGCTCAGCCGTGGCACGACGTTCTGGACTTCTGGTTTCCGGAAGGGCGCAGCAAGGATGTGGACGCAGAGACTCATCGCAAGCATTGGTTCTGGCGCATGCAGGGAGGCGCCGACGAGTCGATCGTCGCCCGGTTTCCAGAACTGACGACCCGTGGGGCGAAAGGCGGGCTCGATCACTGGGCAGGCGATCCGGAGGGACGACTTTCGCTCATTATCCTGCTGGATCAGTTTTCACGGTCACTCTGGCGGGGCACGACGCGGGCATTCGCGCAGGATGCCGCCGCCCTGAAACTGGCGCTGACGGGGTTGGCAACTGACCACTATGAAGCTCTCGATACGCCGTGGTTCAAGATCGCCTTCACCCAGCCACTCGGTCACTGCGAAGGCCACGACCACCTCGAGCGGATCGACCTTCTGATCCGCCTGCGGGTAGAAATTGCGTCAAGCGCCCCGGATCATTTGCAGCCGATTTATCGTTCCCTGGTGAAACAGGCAGAAGACGTGCGCCAGGTGATTGCTGCGTTTGGCCGCCACCCGCACCGCAATCAAATCCTCGATAGGCAATCGACGCCTGCGGAAAAGGCATACCTGCAAAAGGGGGATTTTCCGCACCTGCGCGCATTTCAACCAGAACGCCTGTGACGGCAGGCCCGCACTGTTCTCGACCCCGGCAACCCTCACGCCAAGCAAGTGGCATTTTGTCAGACAGGTCGAGAAATGACCTGTTATGGTCCCAGCATGGCCACGGCATGAGGGGAGACGTTCTTTGAGTACAGGCACGACAACAGCGCACATCGTCGAGACCGGTGAAAGTGCTTTTGCCGTCAGCATCGACGTGTCCGGCCATCACCTCATCGGCGATGAGCCCGTCGAACAGGGTGGCGGGGACCTGGGACCGGCGCCCTACGACCTGTTGCTGGCAGCACTGGGCGAATGCACGGCCATGACGGTGCGTTGGTATGCCCGTCAGCAGAACTGGCCGCTCGAACGCGTGGAAGTCACCCTTACGCATGCCAAGGGCACGGTCGAGGGGAAGTCGGCGAAGACGGACCATTTCGCCAAGACGATCCGTGTCATTGGCGAGGACCTGTCCGATGAGCAGCGGGAAAAGTTGATCTCGGTGGCGTCCCGCTGCCCGGTGCAGCGCACGCTGGAGGGCACGCCGGTGATCACTACGGTTGCGGCAAGCTGACGAAACCCGCACCCCGACAGGAGAAGGCAGGCGATGAGCTACTATATTTCCGCCAGGTTGAAGGTCCCCTTCGATGACGCCAGCGCGCGCAGAGGCTGCGCTGAAGACGGAGGGGTTCGGCGTGATCAGCTGGATCGATATCCAGCAGACCCTCAAATCCAAGATCGACGTCGACTTCCGCCCCTATACGATCCTTGGCGCCTGCAATCCGACATTGGCACACGAGGCGCTGCAGCTGGAAGACAAGGTCGGCCTGATGCTGCCCTGCAATGTCATCGTGCAGCAGTCAGGTTCGGACGAAGTTGAAGTCGCGGCAATTGACCCGGTGGCGTCGATGCAGGCGATCAGCAATCCTGAACTGGTCAAAGCCGCCAGCACGGTTCGGGAAAAGCTCGCGCGCGCGATCGACCGGCTGCGGCAATCTGAAATTTAGACCAGCGAAAATCAGCACAGGAGGAAGATGATGAGCGCATTGGAAAATCTGAAGCCGGAACTCGCCACGTTGCGCGATGAGGCCAAGGTGCAGGCCCATCTGGGCAGCATGGAAGCCCAGCAGGAATGGCAGGAAGCCGAAACCAAATGGAACCATTTCGTGGCCGAAGCGCGCCTTCATGACAGCGGGCAGAACATCAAGTCGGCGATCGAGGTGCTGGCCGAGGAACTGCGCGCCTCCTATGAGCGATTGAAGAGCGCGCTCTGAGCTCCAATTCAAGGTCTACACAGATCCATGCCAAGTTGGCCCTATTGGCACCCTTAAATCCGACAGGCCCGATGGAGACCCAAGATTGATGACCTCACGAATTGCCCATCCATTGCTCCAGTCCCGGGTGATGGACGCCGAGGCGGCCGCGGCGCTGATCGCGCCGGGCACGACCGTGGGAATGAGCGGTTTTACCGGCGCGGGCTATCCCAAGGCGGTGCCGCAGGCGCTGGCGCGGCGGATCGAGGCGGCACACGCGGCCGGCGATCCGTTCGCGATCAGCGTGTGGACCGGCGCCTCGACCGGGCCTGAACTGGACGGCGCACTCGCCAAGGCCAAGGGCATCGATTTTCGTTTGCCCTACAATTCCGATCCGATTGCTCGCGAGCAGATCAATCGCGGCGAGATGAACTATTTCGACATGCATCTGAGCCAGGTGGCGCCAATGGCCTGGCAGGGATTCTTCGGTCCGCTGGACACGGCGCTTGTCGAAGTGACGGCGATCCTGCCTGATGGCTCGCTGGTCCCCGCCTCGTCGGTAGGGAACAACAAGACCTGGCTGGACCGGGCGGGGCAGGTCATCCTCGAGGTCAATCGCTGGCAGAACCCGGCGCTGGAGGGGATGCACGACATCTATTACGGTACGGCCCTGCCGCCGCACCGCATGCCGATCCCTCTGGTTCGCGCCGATGACCGGATCGGCCAGCCCACCTTCCGCTGCGATCCGGCCAGGGTTGTCGCTATTGTCGAAACCGACACGCCCGATCGCAACCTGCCGTTCAAGCCAGCCGACGATTGCGCCCAGCGGATCGCTGGCCACCTGATGGAATTCTTCGCGCATGAAGTCGCGCAGGGGCGGCTGCCGGAAAATCTGCTACCGCTACAATCGGGCGTCGGCAATATCGCCAACGCCGTGCTGACCGGCCTGATCGACAGTCCGTTCGAGAACATGACCGCCTATACAGAGGTCTTACAGGACGGAATGCTGGACCTGCTCACCTCGGGTAAGCTGCGCATGGCATCCTCGACGGCATTCTCGCTGAGCCCCGAGGCGGCGCATGCGCTGAATGCCGACATGGACCGCTACCGCGAGCGGATTATCCTGCGCCCCCAGGAAATCAGCAATCACCCCGAACTGATCCGCCGTCTGGGCTGCATCGCGATGAACGGGATGATCGAGGCGGACATCTACGGCAACGTCAATTCCACCCACGTCATGGGCTCGGCGATCCAGAACGGCATCGGCGGTTCGGGCGACTTTGCCCGCAATGCCTATATCTCGATCTTCATGGCTCCTTCGACGGCCAAGGGAGGGGCGATATCGACGATCGTGCCGCAGGTCAGCCACGTCGATCACATCAACCAGGACGTGCAGGTGATCGTGACCGAACAGGGGCTTGCCGATCTGCGCGGACTGGCGCCCAGGCAGCGCGCCTGCCTGATCATCGAGACCTGTGTCCACCCGCGCTATCGCGACAGGCTGGCCGACTATTACGAGCGCGCACTGCGCGATTCCTTCGGCAAGCATTCCCCTTCGTTGCTAAGCGAGGCGCTGGCTTGGCATCAGAACTTTATCGCCACCGGCCACATGTGATTGCAGGGCATCAGTCTGTGACCGCAAGCCGAAATGCGCTACCGGCGGGGTTTCGAACGCCTGAAACCAGGCTCGTGCGGGCTATCATCCTGACCAGTGGGCGTCTCATTCAGGATGACAATGCAACCGTTGATCCATGGCAGGATCAGGTTTGGGTCCTCAAGGACATCGACGTGCGGTTCCACACGGTCGGTGCTGTGCTGCTCGGCGTGCCGATTTATGTGCGCGCGCTGATGGAACACGTCGAACGCTACGGTGCGCATCTGAACTTTCGATCCAAACTGGTCGCGATCGACGGTGAGGCAAGGCTCGCGACGTTCGAACAGAAACGCGGCGACGAGTTCTCGCACGACGAAGAGCGATCCGACATAATCCATGACGTGCCGCCCCAAACCGCGCCAGGTTTCGTGCGATCCAGTCCTTTGGCGGCTCTATCCATTCAGGTGCTCCGCGAATTGTCCGATGAGAGACTGTAGGCTTTTCGCCGATTCGTCGTGCAATCGTAACGGTTCATCGCATCGCTTCTGCGGGGGTATCGGTGGGGGTATTTTTCTCGAAAAGTAAAAAATGATATATCTATATCAACATTATAAGAGAAATTTATGCGTCCCTCCTCCGCTACCAAGTTTTTCTTTTAAAATCAACGGCTTAGATCAAAACGCGGTGATTATTTGTCTCGTGTGTTACGCATTTTTTCTATGATATCGAAATCATATGGCTGAAAATAATTGCATCCAGGATTATAAAAATTCTTGAATGCGCTTTTTTGTTTTCCATTTTCCCACCCGTCCAGCGGTTTATACTGTTTTGATACAAGTACAACATATCGATTTTGTTCATTGTACAAATCTGCACAGCGGGTGTCATATTGAAAGCTTACGTTCAAATGATCTGTTGATTCTCCTTCAAGCGAGCCTGAGACAAGAGAAACATCTTTAAAGACAATTGCTGTATTTTTCCTATCCTCAGGTTTAATGATCTTGTCAACAGTGCCTACAAAGACTGTATATTTTTTCGTGTCACTCCATCCTTCCCAACGCCCCTTGGCATCTTGGATGTGTTTGACAAAATATTGGGGTGGATATTGTGTACGCGATCTCTCCGAAGCACGTATGACTTTGTTCTTTTCATCATATCCGGCAAAAATAATGAGCACTTCATCTTTATGTGCACCAAGGTAGTATTCCCCCGTCGACATCACGTGCTCAATCAGAACATGTTTCTTGCCTTCTAGCCTGTTCTTTGGATCTTTGAATATTTCAAGAACTTCAACGTCGTATGGATGCTTCTCGCTCATAATTCGCCCTAAAAAGATTAAGCTTGAATGTTCATAGGCCCATTCTAGGCCGTAGACTCATTAGTTGCGATCCATAACCGTGCTGAGAAGAGCTTAATGGCAGCGAGGAAGTTATCGGCGCGTTTGTCGTAGCGTGTCGCCAAGCCTCTGGTGTGTTTGAGTTTTCCGAAGAAGCGCTCGATCAGGTTGCGATAGCGGTAGAGGAAGGCGCTGAAGGCGAAGCCCTTTCGTCGATTACGCTTTGCCGGGATGTTGGCGAAGCCGCCGTTGCTTTCGATCCGTGCGCGGATAGCCTTGCGGCAATCGCTGGCTTGTCCTTCCGACAGATGCAGGCCGACCGGTAAACCCCGGCCATCAACCAGCGCATGGATCTTGGTAGTCAGGCCGCCCCGGGAACGTCCCATGCAGCGATTGGGGCCCCCTTTTTAGGGTCGCACCATGCTGGTGGACCCGGATCGAGGAACTGTCGATCATGACCAGTTCGCCATCGAAAGCGGCGCTGACGGAGGACAGAAGCCGGTCCCATACGCCAGCTTTGCGCCAACGCACGAAACGGTTGTAGCACGTCGTGTATGGCCCATAGCGCTCCGGGATATCCGCCCAGGGGCTGCCTGTGCGAAACCGCCACAATATCCCATTGATCACCCGACGATCATCAACACGCGGAACACCGCGCACCTTGTTCGGCAACAACGGCTCGATCACCGACCACTCGAAATCCGTAAGCTCAAATCTGCGACGGCTCATCCAAGGCTCCTTCAAATGCCTTGAATCAATCCAATCTACATCTCGCAAGCCAGTTTATGAGTTTACCACCTAGCCCGCAAAGCCCTTGGAAGACCAGCAGCATATATTTGTGGAGACGGGGTATCGAGCTCAAATGCGCGCAAGTCGCCGCAATCCCAAAGCCAGGATAAAGAGAAAGACGCCCCGGATCAGAAAGCTGATTCCGACGCAAAAGGCGAGGAAGATCAGGCCAGTCGCAGGGCCGCTGAACAGAATCAGTCCGCCCAGCACAAGATCCAAAATGCCGAGCAGCAGCCGCCAGCCCCAGTCATGCTCGCTCCGGAATGCACTGATGGCCTCAAGGATTCCGCTGATGAGCAGCCAGGCGCCTATCAGCATCACCAGTGAGAGAGCGCCGGCAAACGGGTTGAAGATTGTGACTGCCCCGGCCAGAAGGCCCATAATGCCCAAAATGAGTTCGATCCAGCGCGCGCGGCCGGACAAATACGATAGGCTGGCAAATGTTGCGAAAGCGCCGTAAACAATCAGCAGTGTGCCGATCAGAAAACCGGTCGCCACGCCAGTGGCGAGCGGATTGGAAAGGGCCAGAAGCCCGACCAGAATGACAACTATGCCATAAGCTAGAACCCAGCCCCAGCCTGTCGTGGGACGAACGGCGCCGTTGTCATTCTCGGTCATGCAATCGGTCCTATCTGTCTGCCTATCCAACGCATGTATCTATCGCTTTGGGCAAGCAGGTGCAATGAGGTGGATTGGTCCTTATTAGTCTGCCGATGCGAGATTGTCTTGCCGTGCTTGTCAATGAGGCTTGCCTATTCTAGCCTGCAATGGAACGGGAAACAGACGAAATTGCATGGGGACTTGGCTGAGCGTTCGGTTGATGGCGGGCATTCAGGAAGCGAATGTAACCTTCCAACCCCCGAGGCGTTGTTCGCGTCATTTGTCGTGGACGCCGACGCTGCGACTTTCGCGGTGATCCGGTTCGCACTACAAAACACGCAGATCGCGGCGATTGACTGCCGAAACTCCGGGGGCTTTGCTGCGGTGATGCAGTTTGCGATGGTGGATGGGGTTCTGGTGGCGGATACGGTGCGACGATGACCGCAGGCCCACGACCAAGTACATGCGGTAGAGACGCGGGTACCGGATCAGGTCAGTACCCGGTAGTCTCAGCGCGAATTATACCGACAATCCCGATCGCCATTTCGAAGCAGTCGATCGGGCGCAGGTAAAACTCGAGGGAAGCCATGTTCAGCGTATTACGCCTTATCTGTGGACTAGCATCTTGCGCTATTAAGTCCCCCGGGCCGCCAACTGAACACGCTATAGTCGGTCTGCGGATGAACCGTATGTGGCTCAAGGTTTTCGCTATCGCGGTCGTGATGGCGGGGTCCGGGCATGTGGCAGCCACGGCCCAGGAATCGTCATTCGATGTGTGGAGAAATCCAAAGAACAGCGTACATATCCGTGCAGAACGTTGTGGGGACCGAATGTGCGGCGTTGTTGTCTGGGCCAGTGAGAAGGCGAAAGCAGATGCACGCAAAGGCAGTCAGAATCCGCTGGTGGGATCGCAGTTGTTTCGTGATTTTGTAGAGGAGCGGCCAGGTGTCTGGCGCGGCCAAGTCTTTGTACCGGACATTGGCCGGACTTTTACCGGTACTATTCGTGTCGTCGATGCCAACCGGTTGGAAGCCAAGGGATGCCTGCTCGGCAAGTTGGGCTGTCGGTCCCAGCAGTGGTACCGGGTTGCCGAATCTCACTCTTCGCGCTGACGTGCCCTGGCCACCCGTCTCACCTGCAGGTCGCTTCCGAGATAATGGGATTTTAATTCGAGGACGACTTCGGCATCCAGAGGGCTAAATCACGTTTTTTATCGAACAAGGGCCACACCGATGCGTAGGCGCGTGGCGCGTTTGTTATAATCGAGAAGATTTTCGCCATAGCCGTGGAAGCTTTGGCCAAAGAGATAAAAGTCGGGGCCGTCGCCCAGAATGCGGCGCAATGGATAGGAAATATCGGCTGACACTGCTCCCTTGCCACTCCCGAAGTTGAACCGGGTGGAGGTGGAGAGGCGCAGTCCATTAACTTCCGCAACTTCCATAAAGAAGCCGCTATTGCCCCGATATCGGCGGATATCGCGATTATCGGAGCGGTCGCCGACATAGAGCCAGAAACGTGGTGCGGCAGTCAGCCGCCAATCACCGCCTAGCGAAAATGCCGCCATGGGCGTCACATAGACCATGTTGATGCTGCGCGATGCATCGCCATCTCGGCCATTGGATTCATGACGCAGGCCCACCTGCCCACTGAGAGTCGCTGTATCGGATAGGGCCTTGGGCTGTGCAAGGTAGAAGATTTCGGGCTGGAAATCGATATTGCGAAAGGGTGAGGAGTCCGCGCCCAGATCCCAGAACATACGCTGGGTATAAGCGAAATAGAGGCCATCCTTGAGGGAGGCAGGCTGGTCTTCCCGCAGCCGGCTGCCGAAAAGCTGATACTTGAAACTCAGCTGGATACGGGCCTCGCTGTTGGTTCCAGGGCCATAGACGGCATAGATCGGCTCATAAGGCGAGAGATTGTCTATAAAGGCATTGCCGACTGAACGATCGGCGGCGGATGGCGTAGGGGGCGGCACCGGCACGGTTGCTTGCGCCTGTTCGCCGGGCTGGTCTGGCATAAGCCCATGACGTGCGGAAAGAGCGATCTGCTGGCGACCCCATGCCGGAACAGAGAGCAACGCGCCCTGGTTTACCGATGCATCGGAAACTCGGTACTGCGCGCAGGCAAAGCCATGGGCGGCCACGATCACTTGTGCGGGAACGGTCGGCCCACGGTCGAGCCAGACGCTGTGTGTGCCGCCAGGCAGCGTCACTCGCGCCTCGATCCGGTCGGGCAGGGGGACCGTTTGCGCTGCATCATCGGAATTCAGAAGGCGGATATCAACAAGGGCAAAGCCATTGGCATCACGCTCATCAACATTCCTGATCAATATTTCGACATCTTCCCTGGCCTGCGCCTGAAAGGGCAGGAGGACGGATGCAGCCAGCAGGGCGGCGGGAAAGTTGGGCAGGTGTTTCATGCGTGGAGATGCAGTCCATTGTCGACGGGAATGACGGTGCCGGTTATGCGTCTGGCCGCATCGCTGACAAGGAAGGCGGCAAGGGAACCCACGTCGCCAATATCCACCAGTTGCCCTTGCGAAGCCTGCGCGGCTGCCCGATCGAGCAGTTCGTCGAACCGATCGATCCCGCTGGCCGCGCGTGTGGCGATCGGGCCGGGCGAGATCGCATGGGCGCGGATGCCCTTGGGACCGAGTTCAGCCGCCACATAGCGGGTCGCACTTTCCAACGCTGCCTTGACCGGCCCCATCAGGTTGTAATGTTCGATTACCCGCTCCGAGCCATAGAAGGTGACGCACAGCAGGCAGCCGCCCTCATTCATCAACGGCTCGGCCAGTTTTGCCATGCGCAGGAAGCTGTGGCAGGACACGTCCATCGCCATGGCAAAACCTTCTGCCGAGCTGTCGACTACGCGGCCGTGCAGGTCTTCCTTTGGCGCGAAGGCGATGGAGTGAAGCAGAAAGTCGAGCCCGCCCCAGCGCTCCCGCACCTCTTCGAACAGGGCTTCCAGTTGCCCCGGTTCACGCACGTCGCAAGGCGCGCTCCACTCGGCGCCAAGCTTTTCGGCAACAGGCGCGACCCAGCTCCTAGCCTTCTCGTTCACATAGGTCACGGCCAGGCGCGCGCCGCATTGGGCGAAGGCGTCGGCGCAGCCAGTAGCGATGCTATGTTCGTTTGCGACGCCGATGACGAGGCCGCGCTTGCCGCGCAGGTCTACCAGAGGGTTCATTGCGCTACTCCAAATAGAACCGAGAGGGTGTGAAGGGCAATCATGCGCTCTTCATCGGTCGGAATGACCAATGCCTTTACCTTGCTGTCGGGATGGCTAATGATGGTGTCATTGGACATATTGCCATGCGCCTGCAGCCTGATGCCCAGCCATTCGAGTCTGCGGCAGATGCGCGATCGCACATCGGCATGGTTTTCGCCAATCCCGGCCGTGAAGACGATTCCATCCACCCCGCCGAGGATGCTGACGAGAGCGCCTGCCTCCCGCGCTACCCGCCAGGTAAACAGGTCGATCGCATCCTGCGCTTCGGGTGCGCCACTCTCGGACAGGGCGCGCATATCGCTCGAAATGCCCGATACGCCCAGCAGGCCCGACTTGTTGTACAGAAGAGTTTCAACTTCCTGCGGGCTCATTCGCATCTGTGTTTGAAGGTGCAGTACCACGCCTGGATCGATCGTGCCGCAGCGTGTGCCCATCATCAGGCCGTCCAGCGCGGTAAAGCCCATGCTGGTGTCCACGCTCCTGCCATCGGCCATGGCGCACAGCGATGCGCCGTTGCCCAGATGCGCGACGATCACGCGACCGGCCGCAAGCGCCGGATCGATCGTTGCGAGGCGACGGGAAATATATTCATAGGACAGGCCATGGAAGCCATAGCGTCTGATCCCCTGATCGTGGAATGCGCGCGGGATGGCGAAGCGCGTGGCGAGTTCTGGCCGGTCATGGTGAAAGGCCGTGTCGAAGCAGGCGACCTGCGGCAGGTCTGGTGCGAGCGCGGTAATCGCCCGGACTGCGGCCAGATTGTGGGGCTGGTGCAGCGGCGCCAGCGGACAGAGCCTTTCAAGTTCGTCCAGCACAAGATCGTCGATCAGGCAGGGGACGGCGAAATCGACACCGCCATGAACGATGCGATGGCCTATGGCGATCACCTCGCGCCCGTCCAGATGGGAGATTGCCCAGTCGAACAGCCAGGCGAGCAGGTCGGCATGCGTAAGGCCATGTTGGTCCCGCCAGTCCTGTACGACCAGCGTCTCGCCCGACGTATCCCGGATCGTGAGGTGCGGGGAAATGCCAATGCGCTCGATTTTACCGGCAGCCGAGAGGGAGGGGGCACGATCCGCGTCGAGGACGTAGAGGGCGAACTTGATGCTGGACGAGCCGGAATTGAGGCTGACAATCGCCTTCATGCGGCGGAGCCTTGTGGAAGGCCCGGGGCTGCGTTGGTCGCTGCGCGCGCAAGCAGGGTCGCGACCGCGCAGGAGGCGAGCCGCGTCCGCAGACTGTCAGCCCGGCTGGTGAGGATGATGGGAACGCGCGCACCCAGAACCACGCCTGCCGCATCCGCTCCGCCAAGGAAGGTGAGCTGCTTGGCCAGCATGTTGCCAGCTTCCAGATCGGGCACGACGAGAATCTGCGCCTTTCCGGCGACGGAGGATACGATGCCCTTTTCCCGCGCCGCCGCTTCGCTGATCGCATTGTCGAAGGCCAGCGGGCCGTCGAGCAGGGCGCCCGTAATCTGTCCCCGGTCGGCCATCTTGCACAATGCGGCTGCGTCAAGCGTGGTCGGCATGGCGGGGTTGACCGTTTCCACCGCGGAAAGAATTGCGACGCGCGGTTCTGCCAGCCCGATGACATGGGCAAGGTCGATCGCGTTGCGGATGATGTCGGCTTTCTCGATCAGTGTGGGCGCGATGTTGATCGCCGCATCCGTGATGATGAGCGGTTCGGGATGGCCAGAGACATCCATGATATAGGCGTGGCTGATGCGCCGCTCGGTCCTCAACCCCGAACTGCGACTGACCACGGCAGCCATCAGTTCGTCTGTGTGAAGTGATCCCTTCATCAGCAGTGCCGCTTCGCCCGACCGCACAAGTTCGACCGCTTTGGCGGCGGAATCGTGGCTATGAGCAGTCGGAACGATGCGGAATGCGGAGATGTCCTTGCCGGCTTCTTCTGCCGCGTTGCGAATGCGGGTTTCCGGGCCGACCAGTATTGGCTCGATCAGTCCGGCCTCAGCCGCTTCCACTGCCGCAAGAAGTGCAGCCGCAGTGCAGGGATGGGCGATGGCAGTGGGAACGAAAGCATTCGAAGCCGTTTCAATCAGCCGGTGATAGGCGCCATGATCCGACAGCCGGATTTCCGGCAAAGCCACGCGCTGCCGGCTGATCTTCGTCGTCGGCGCCATAACTTCGGCCTGGCCCGTGATAACGGTCTCGCCGGCCTGGTTCTCGCAGCGGCAGTCGAGCAGGAGGATATGTTTGTCGGGCCGCTTTTCCGTGACTGTCACGGATGCCGTGATGATATCACCAATGCCGACCGGACGTTTGAAGCGCAGCGACTGACCCAGGTAGATGGTTCCAGGCCCCGGCAGTTCGGTTCCCAATACTGCTGAAATCAGACCGCCACCCCACATGCCATGAGCTATGATCCGGCGAAAAAAGTCGCCCTCGGCAAAGTCTGCATCCAGATGGGCCGGATTCACATCACCGGAAACCAATGCGAATAGCTGAATATCCTTTTGCGAGAGAGTGCGGGTCATACTGGCGGTTTCGCCGACAGTAATCTCGTCGAAGGTACGATTTTCGATCATGTCAGTGCCGGACACGTCTTATTTCTCCAGCACATAATGACCGGGAGCGTCGGCAATGGGGGCATACCCCTTATCTGCGGCACCCATGGCGGGGGGCGTGATCGGCTCTCCGGAACGCGCATCCAGCCATGCGTCCCATTCGGTCCACCAACTACCCTGCTTCTTCTGGGCGCCATCGCGCCATTCGTCCGCGTCATAGGCGGGGCCATCAGCCGGGCGGGTCAGTACTTCATAGCGCCGGTTCTTGTGGCCGGGTTCAGAAACTATGCCCGCATTGTGGCCACCACTCGTCAAAACAAACGTCACTTCCGCGCCTGTCAGCATATGAATCTTGTGTACCGATTTCCATGGCGCGACATGGTCGCGTTCGGTACCGACTACAAAGAACGGCGCGCGGATAGCGGACAAGGTGATATTGCGCCCTTCGACCGTATATTTCCCCTCGGCAAGCTCGTCGTTGAGGAAAAGCCGTGTCAGATATTCACTATGCATCGCATAGGGCATGCGGGTCCCGTCGGCATTCCACGCCATCAGGTCGATCATCTCGTCGCGCTCGCCCATCAGATAGGTTCCAAGTACATGCGACCAGACCAGATCGTTCGACCGTAATATCTGGAAGGCGCCGCCCATTTGGCTGCTGTCGAGAAAGCCCTTGCTCCACATCATGTTCTTGAGGATGTGCAACTGCGCTTCATCGATAAAGAGACCAAGCTCGCCCGGTTCACTGAACTCCGTCTGTGCCGCCAAAAGGGTGACGCTGGCCAGGCGTTCGTCATGATCGCGCGCCATTGCGGCTGCAGTGATTGAGAGCAACGTACCGCCCAGGCAGTAGCCAGCCGCGTGAATCTTGCTCGCACCGGTAATGGTAGTGATGGCGTCGAGCGCCGCCATTGGACCAAGGCGGCGATAGGCATCGAGATCAAGGTCGCGATCTTGCGTTCCGGGATTGTGCCAGGACAGGATGAAGACGGTATAACCCTGCGCAGTCAGCCATTTGACCATCGAATTTCCCGGCGACAGATCCAGAATATAATATTTCATGATCCATGCAGGTACGATCAGCACGGGCTCCGGTCGCACCTTGTCTGTTGTCGGTTCATACTGGATAAGTTCGACCAGCTGGTTGCGGAAGACGACTTTGCCCTTGGCGGTCGCCACGGTTTCACCGGGTTTGAAAGCCTCGGTGCCGACTGGCGGTTCGCCGCGGAACTGGCGCTGCATATCTTCGAGCCAATGGGCGGCGCCGTCCGCCAGGCATTGCCCTCCGGTATCGGCGATGCGCTTGAGAAGAACGGGATTGGTAGCGATAAAATTGCTGGGCGAAAAATAGTCGAGAAACTGGCGCGCCACAAAATTCACAATATCCTCATGATGGCGTGAGACGCCATCGATACCGCTCGTCGCCGCATGCCACCACTGCTGATTAAGCAGGAAAGACTGGGCGATAAGGTTGAAGGGGGGCTTCTGCCAGGCTTGATCGACGAAGCGATGATCCTGCGGCAAAGGCTCGATTGCGGGCGCGGCGTCAGGATCACGGGCTTTTCGTACCGCGTAGTCGAGCAGCCGGGCAGATTTGCGCGCTGCTTTTGCAGAAAGCTGAAGCTGTTTGCCCGGAGAACTCGCCATGTGAATGGCCCAATCGGATATTGCCATGAAGAGGGTAGCAGGTGACAATCCGCTGGTTGCTTGAGCGATTGAAGAAGCGGCCATACGGTCCAAAGTCTGGGCGAAACCGTCCAGGGGATCGCTATGCTGCGGGTCTCTATCTACCATGAGATTCTTGCATCCTGATCGTGTATCTTAAATCGAGAGGGGCGGGCGCGCAGGTCCCGACTACCGGCGCAGGGAGGGTATCCCTGCCGCAAGCAAGTCCAGTGCTTGGTCAATATGGGCTGACTTGGCTGCAGGCGTGTTATCGAGAACTTTAAGCATACGAATACGCATACGTGGCGCGAGCACGAGCGTGTCCAGCAGTAACGAAGCAATGTCTTCGATCTCATCGTTATCGTATTTTGCAGTTTCCGGATCGGCCAAGAGCGTCTCGCGTATGATATCGACCCAATGGCTTGTTACAATCTGCAGTGCATTGTCCGAATAATCGGGGACAAGTCTTTCAATTTCCGCCTTAAGCCTGTCAAAGCCGATCACTTTCGGCGTTAAAAATCCATCTAGGATGTTTTGGGCAGCAACCGAAATGCGCTCACGAACGCTGGTTCCTTCCGTCTGGACAACCAGCGCTTCGATAAAGCAGGTCCGTTCATGGTCAATGACAGCCCCGAATAGGCCGATCTTCGATCCGTATCGCCGATATAGTGTCCGCTTCGTAACTTGAGCGTCTGTTGCGATTTCATCCATGTTCGCGCCTTCGTACCCATGCTGAAGGAAATTCTTGCTGGCGACCTCCAGAATATGAGCGCCAAGCCGCTTGCCGGCCGTCACTGTTGGTCGACCGGTACGGGCATGGGGCGCAGCATTGGGAGTGCGGTCAGGCATGATCGCAAAATCTCCTTTTTTAGGAATGCGATTCGCATCCGCTGGACCTCAATCATAAGCGAAGGTATACTCGTGCGTATACATATGATTCTTCGCGAACAGAAAAATCTGTTCCGGAGTTAAAGTCGAGCTGAGAATATGGATTTTTATGTCTAGTTTGGCACTCGTCACTGGCGCTACGCGCGGCATTGGCACCGCAATTGCAAAAGCTTTGAAGGCAGTCGGCTGCGATGTGGTCTCGGTTTGCCATGGTGGCTACTGTGCCTGACGCTGTGCGCGCGAAGATAATATCTTCCATTCCGGTTGGCCGGCGAGGAGGGCCCGAAGAAATTGCTCAGGCCGTGGTCTGCCTTACTTCGGCGCTAGCTGCTTTTTTTGCAGGATCCGTTCCTACCATGAATAGCGGGTAGTATATGGTTAACGGGTGACTTTGATTTCTTCCTTGGGCGATCATTCTCCAGATATGCCTATCGTTTCAGTCAGGAAAGTTTTCGGATGAGCTATCCATTTGATCAAATGACTTCGCTTGTAAGTGCCAATCAAAAACTGGGGCAGGCCTTGTTCGAGGTCGCCCGCGTAGCCGCGCAGCGACAGGCGAAAATTGCGTCCCAAGGTCTTGCGGTATTTACGCAGGCAGGTGCCGCACCGCAGGTGTCCCCGTTTCAATTCCCATTGCTGTCGCAATGGCCGGAAATTGTTATGGAGGTAGAGCAAAACCGACAGGCGTCGCTGGCGGATGTAAGCGCTGCGGTTGCGGAATGGCGAGATGCCGTCGGGGCCGCATTCTCGATAGAGGAAGCGCAGCAGCGGGCTCGTAGAGTTTTCGATGTCTGGACGCGGTGACTTCCAGGGGGGCGATGCCGTTGCCGCTCCTGCGGATGCCGTCCGGGCTCCAAAGCCAAGGCTCCGGCGGCAAACTAAAATTTGACGACCAGTCGTCGCAAGTGGCCAGCGTTGTGGTAACGCGGACTGCTTGCCTGGTTGGGTTGACGAGGGACGGTGTACCAATGTTGCAATCTCGGGAATGGCCCTATGGGAAAGGGCCGGGCATCGCCGTGAAAAGGCGGCGGCTTTTGCTCGCCGCGTTTTTGCTCCTCGGTACGTCGGCCTGCTCGTTCACGCCCGATTATGTCGCGCCGGCCATGCCGGTACCTACTGCATATGATGCGCCTGATGCGTCGGGCGGATCGATCGCCAGAACGAGCTGGCGCGAATTTTTTCGCGAGCCTGAACTTCAGCGGCTGATTGGCGAAGCGCTCGAAAATAATCGGGATATTCGTATTGCGGCAAGCCGTGTGTCCGAAGCGCGGGCCGCCTGGCGGATCGAAGGGGCTGCGCTCTATCCGCAGCTTGACGCCGTGAGTGGCTATAGCCGTGGGCGCACTTTAGCCAATATTCCCGGAGCTGGGGCGACAATGGTCAGTTCCGAGCAGATCAGCGCGCAGTTGAGCGCAAGCTGGGAAATCGATTTTTGGGGCCGTTTGCGCAATTTGCGCGATGCCGCGCGCTGGCAGTATCTGGCAACAGAGGAGGCGCGCAGGTCGGTTGCCTCCGGACTGGTGGCACAGGTGGCGAACGGTTACCTCCTGGAGCGCGAATATGAAGAACGCATAGCCCTTGCCCGCAACTCGATCTCCACGCGTGAGGAATCGCTGCGGATCATGCGGCGACGTTATGAAGTGGGCTCCGGCTCGAAACTTGACATGATGCAGGCGCAGACCCTGCTCGCCCAGGCCCGCACGACCCTCTATGGACTGGAGCAGGATCGCGCGGTCAACCGTAACGCCTTGGCGCTTCTTGTCGGTCATTCGATTGGCATCGCGCCCGGACACCTATCTCTCGCCGAGGCGCCTGAAGGCCTGGTCCTTCCGCCTGGGCTACCATCGGAATTGCTGCTCTATCGCCCTGATATCCTGGCCGCGGAATATGGGCTTCGTGCCGCCAACGCCAATATCGGTGCCGCACGCGCAGCGTTTCTGCCAAATATCTCATTGACTGGCGCCTATGGCACCATGAGCGATCAACTGGATGGTCTGTTCTCAAGCGGCAGTGAAGCATGGAGCTTTACGCCCAGCTTGAGGCTACCACTATTCAATGCCGGGCGCTTGAAGGGCAACCTTGACGTCGCAAAAGCGCGCGAGGTGCGCGCCGTTGCCGAATATGAGCAGGCGATCCAGACCGGTTTTCGGGATGTGTCCGATGCGCTGGTTCAGCGGCGCCAGCTGCAAAAGCAGATCGAAACTACCCGTGACATGCTGGGCGCGCAGCGCGAGCGCGCGCGCCTTGCTCAGCTACGTTTTGACAACGGTCGCTCCGCCTATCTCGAAGTGCTCGATGCCCAGCGCGATCTGTTCGATGCCGAACAGGCGCTGGTCCAGCTGCGGCGCGCTGAAATTTCCAGCATCGTCGCGCTCTATTCGGCGCTTGGCGGCGGCTTCGTAGCCGATCAGACCTTCCAGACGAACTCGACAGAAAGCGATAGGGGACAGACGCAATGACGCAGGCCAAGAGCAAAAGCAGGCTTGTCCTGGGCGGGATCGCCGTGGCCATTATCGCGGCAGGCATAGCACTCTATCTGCTGCTCAAGCCGGCGGAACTTCCGGAAGGTATCGCCAGCGGCAACGGGCGCATCGAGGCGGTCGAGATCGACATTGCCGCCAAGACCGCTGGGCGTATCCGCGACATCGTCGCCGAAGAGGGACAACTGGTCAAAGCGGGTGATGTTGTCGCCCATATGGATACCGAGACCATGCGCGCCCAGTTGGCCGAAGCCGAAGCCCAGCTCGCCCAGGCTATCAACAATGTCCAGATAGCCGAAACCCAGGTCAGCCAGCGTCAAAGCGAGCGCGCCTCCGCCATGGCGACAGTCCGCCAGCGAGAGGCTGAACTCAATGCCGCGCGCAAGCGTTATGGACGGTCTGAAACTCTGGCGCGCGAAGGCGCTACGGCGGTTCAGGAGCGGGATGACAATCTGGCTTCGGTTGAGGGCGCAGCGGCCACCGTCGAAGCGGCTCGAGCTCAGCTGGCGGCGGTCGACGCCAGCATCGCCGCATCACGCAGCCAGGTCATCGGCGCACGCTCAAATGTCGATGCCGTCAGGGCTACGATCGTGCGTATCAAGGCGGATATCGCGGACAGTGATCTTCGCGCGCCCCGTTCTGGTCGCATCCAGTACCGTGTTGCACAACCGGGCGAGGTGGTGGCAAGCGGTGGACGCGTCATGAACCTTGTCGACCTGACGGACGTTTACATGACTTTTTTCCTGCCTGAGACGGCGGCGGGCAAGGTGCGTATCGGCAGCGAGGTGCGCCTCGTTCTCGATGCAGCGTCCAATATCGTGATCCCTGCGAAGATCAGCTTCGTTGCCGATGTCGCCCAGTTCACGCCCAAGACGGTGGAGACGGAAAGTGAGCGTCAGAAGCTGATGTTCCGCGTGCGCGCGCGGATCGATCCGGCCCTGTTGCAGCGCCATCTCGATATCGTAAAGACTGGCCTTCCGGGCATGGCCTATGTCAGAATTGATCCGAAAGCCGACTGGCCCGCAAATCTCAGCAACCTCGTTAAGGAATAAGACCGGTGGCGACAGCCCAGCCCCCGAGCGGACCGCCGGTCGTCCGCCTTGCCGGAGTGCATCTGCACTACGGCAAGGCGGAAGCCCTGCGCGGCATCGATTTCGAGATCGCTTCAGGACGGATGATCGGCCTGATCGGCCCTGACGGGGTCGGCAAGTCGAGTCTTCTCTCTCTCGTCGCCGGCGCGCGGGCCGTGCAGGGCGGGGCGGTGGAAGTGCTGGGCGGCGATATGGCCGACAGACGCCATCGTGAGAATGTCTGTCCGCGCATCGCCTATATGCCGCAGGGCTTGGGCAAGAACCTGTATCCAACGCTTTCGGTCGAAGAGAACCTCCAGTTCTTCGCTCGCCTGTTCGGTCACGACGCGGGCGAGCGACGCCGGCGCATCGATGACCTGACGCGCAGTACCGGCCTTAAAACCTTCCTGTCGCGTCCGGCGGGTAAGCTTTCGGGCGGAATGAAGCAGAAGCTGGGTCTATGCTGTGCGCTGATCCACGATCCGGACCTGCTCATCCTCGACGAACCCACGACCGGCGTCGATCCGTTGGCGCGCGCGCAATTCTGGGATCTCATCGCGCGCATCCGCAAACAGCGCCCCGGCATGAGCGTAATCGTCGCCACCGCCTATATGGACGAGGCGCAACGCTTCGATTGGCTGGTAGCGATGGACGATGGCGCGATCCTAGCCACCGGCACACCTGCCCAGCTGCTCGAGCGCACGGGCTGCAACGATCTTGACGCCGCTTTCGCCGAACTTCTGCCCGAAGAGCGCAAAGATGGCCACGCACCGGTGGTCATTCCGCCGCTCGATGTCGAGGAGAATGACATTGCCATCGAGGCGCAAGGGCTGACCATGCGTTTCGGGGACTTCGTTGCGGTCGACCATGTTTCGTTCCGCATCCGCCGCGGCGAGATTTTCGGTTTTCTCGGATCCAATGGCTGCGGCAAGTCGACGACGATGAAGATGCTGACAGGCCTGCTCCCCGCAACGGAAGGGCAGGCCTGGCTGTTTGGCCACGAGGTGGACCCGCGCGACATCGCTACACGCCGCCGGGTGGGCTATATGAGCCAGTCCTTCTCGCTTTATGGCGAGTTGACGGTGCGGCAGAATCTGGAACTCCATGCGCGCTTGTTCCACGTTCCGGCTGAAGAGATCGCCAGACGTGTTGTCGAGATCGCCGGCCGCTTTGGCCTTGAGTCAGAGATGGAGGAATTGCCCGAGCGTCTGCCGCTGGGCATTCGCCAACGACTTAGTCTTGCCGTGGCTATGGTTCACAACCCGGAGCTACTGATCCTCGATGAGCCAACGTCGGGCGTGGATCCGGTCGCGCGCGATTCATTCTGGCGCCTGCTTGTCGAACTGTCGCGGCGCGACCGGGTGACAATATTCATCTCCACCCACTTCATGAACGAGGCCGAACGCTGCGATCGCATGTCGATGATGCACGCAGGCAAGGTACTCGACAGCGACGCGCCCGCAAAGCTTGTCGAAAAGCGGGGCGCGAAGTCGCTCGAGGATGCCTTCATCGGTTATCTGCTCGAGGCTGCCGGAGAAGGCGGGGCGCCAGCGGAGGACATCCCTGAACTCCAGGCACAGGCCGAGCCAGTTCACGATCAACCTCCTGCGAGACGCCGGTTCAGCCTTCAAAGGCTGTTCAGTTACGTCTGGCGTGAAACGCTTGAACTGCGACGCGACCCCGTCCGTGGTACACTGGCGATTGCAGGTTCTGTCATCCTGCTGCTCGTGATGGGATACGGCATCAGCATGGACGTAAACGATTTACGGTACGCCGTGCTCGACCGCGACCAGAGTGCGATGAGTCAAAGCTATCAGCTTGACATTTCCGGGTCTCCGTATTTCATCGAACGACGCCCGATCACCGATTATGACGACCTCGACAAGCGGATGCGCAGCGGCGAACTAGCGCTTGCAATCGAGATTCCACCCGGCTTCGGGCGGGATGTAATGCGTGGCGCGCCGGTAGCCATTGGCGCCTGGTTCGATGGCGCGATGCCGTCTCGTGCGGAAACCGTGCAGGGTTATATCCAGGGCATGCATCAGCTCTGGCTCTCCGAGCAAATGCGCATGGCCGGCATGACGACCGCTTCGTCGGTATCGGTCGAGAACCGCTTCCGTTACAATCCCGACGTCAAGAGCCTGCCAGCGATGGTGCCGGTCGTCATTCCAATGCTGCTTCTGATGTTGCCCGCGATGCTCGCAGCGCTTGCCGTGGTGCGCGAAAAGGAAACGGGCTCGATCATCAATCTTTATGTTACGCCGGTCACGCGAACGGAATTCCTGCTGGGCAAGCAATTGCCTTATGTCGGACTTGCGATGCTGAATTTCACGGTCATGGTGCTGTTGGGTGTGTTTCTGTTCGACGTGCCCATCACAGGTAGCGTGTTGACTCTGGTGGTGGCCGCATTGCTTTTCTGCGTTATCGCCACGGGTATGGGGCTGTTGGCTTCGGCCGTCACGAAAAGCCAGATCGCCGCGATGTTCCTGGCGATGATCGGCACGCTGATTCCCACGGTTACCTACGGGGGCATGCTCGATCCAGTCTCCTCATTGGAGGGTACGGGCCGTATCATCGGTGAATTCTATCCGGCCAGCCATATGTTCACGATCAGCCGAGGGGTATTCAACAAGGCACTGGGTTTCGGCGATCTGGCGGGATCATTCTGGCCGCTGATGCTGGCAATCCCGGTCATCATCGGTGTCGCGATTGCGCTGTTGCGCAAGCAGGAGCAGTAGCATGCGCCAGAAGCTCTCCAACATCTACCGGCTTGGCGTCAAGGAGCTGTGGAGTCTTTGGCGTGACCCGACAATGCTGGTGCTGATCCTGTTCCTGTTCACGGCGTCGGTCTACACGTCCGCCTCTTCAATGCCGGAAACCCTCAACAAGGCGGCAATCGCCGTCGTCGACGAGGACAATTCGCCGCTGTCGCAGCGGATCGTTTCGGCATTCTATCCGCCCCAATTCAAGACACCCGATCGCATCGCTCCGTCGCAGATCGACCCCGGCCTGGATGCAGGAATCTATACGTTCGTGCTGCACATCCCTTCGGGTTTCCAGCAGGATATTCTCGCAGGGCGTAAGGCGGAAATCCAGCTTAACACTGACGCGACGCGCATGACTCAGGCGTTTAGCGGGAGCGGCTACATCCAGCAAATTGCGCTGGGTGAAGTGACTGCTTTCATGCAGCGATACCGCAGCAAGACAAGCCTCCCGGTAGACCTTGAAGTGCGCGCACGGTTCAATCCGACGCTGAACAAAAAATGGTTCGGTGGCCTGTCTCAGATCATCAACTACATCGCGTTGCTCTCGATTATTCTGACCGGGGCCGCGTTGATCCGAGAGCGCGAACACGGCACTATCGAGCATTTGCTGGTCATGCCAGTGACGCCTTTCGAGATCATGGCGAGCAAGATCTGGTCGATGGGCCTTGTCGTGCTGGTGGCGTCGTTTGCCTCACTCAACCTGGTGGTACGCGGAGCGCTCGACATCCCGGTCGCAGGATCGTTAACACTGTTTTTTTCTGGCGCGGCGCTGGTGCTGTTCGCGACGACATCAATGGGCATATTCATGGCAACCATTGCGCGCAATATGCCGCAGTTTGGGATGTTGGCGGTGCTTGTGCTTCTGCCGCTGCAGATGCTTTCAGGGGGTACGACACCTCGCGAAAGCATGCCTGAGGTGGTGCGCACCGTCATGCTCGCTGCGCCAACCACTCATTTCGTTGAACTGGGGCAGGCGATTCTGTTTCGCGGAGCCGGAATCGATGTGGTCTGGCCGCAGTTTGCTGCGGCGGCAGCGATCGGTGTGGTGTTCTTTGCAATTGCGCTCTCGCGCTTCCGTAAGACGATCGCATCGATGGCGTGATTCGCGTGCAGGTAGGCAAGATTTGCTTCAGGAGAACTGGGTGTTTTGGTGCCATCGCCGTCAACGTGTGCATGAATTTTTAATGAGAAAATTGCATTTTTGTCTGAATGATCCTATCTGGAAACCAAAGGAGCATTCAGTGTCGGCAGTGACGGAACTCGCGCGAAAATTGCGACCAGGGCAAGTTTACCGGCGTAAAGATCTTGCACGCTGGTCAACTGCCGTTGACCGGCATCTGCGTCAGCTTGTCGCGAAAGGACGCCTTGAGAAGGTGGCGAACGGTCTGTACATGGCGCCGCGCCGGACCCGCTTTGGTAATGCTCCGGCAAAGCCGGAGAAACTGGTGGGGAGGTTCCTTGGGGATGAACGTTTTCTCATGTTGTCGCCCAATGCCTACAATGGCCTAGGTGTGGGCACCACGCAGCTTCACAACGTGCCGGTCGTCTACAACCACAAGCGGCATGGGCGCTTCAAGCTCGATGGTCGCGAGTATGATTTTCGTATGCGCGCCACCTTACCGGCTCATCTGACCGAGGAGGTCTTGCTCGTAGACCTGCTTCATAACCTCGAGCGGCTGCCTGAAGATGCATCCAGCATCTTGCCTAAAGCCTTAGCGCGCGCGCGAGGAATGGATCGCAAACGCCTGGCACGGGCCGTCCGCGACTTTGGCTCGGCTCGAGCGGAGCGGTTATTGTCGCCTGTGCTGCACAGCACATGACGCTGCTGCACAACTTGCCTGATTTCGGCGATCTGATTGCCGTGACTGCCCGAAACCACGCAATCGACCCAAGCCTAGTCGAAAAAGACTATTGGATCATGCATGGTATCTGGGGTTTGCAGCAGTTGGGTTTTGGCTTCGAGCTCAAGGGCGGCACCTCGCTGTCAAAGGGTGAGGTGGTCCCGGAAATTTGGACAGGGTGCTAAGCTAATCCCGACCTGAGGAATGGACGGGAAATGAGGAAGACGAGGAAGCGCTACAGCGCGGAGTTCAAGGCGAAGGTGGCGCTGGAAGCGATCCGGGGTGACCTGACGCTGGCGGAGCTGGCCGCGAAGCACGGCATTCACCATACGATGATCGCGGCGTGGAAGCGGCAGGCGGTCGAAGGGATGGCAGGCACGTTCTCGGGGGCAAGTGATGCGGCCCGGGCGGCCAGCGAGGCCGAAGTCGAGAAGCTTCACGCGAAGATCGGTCAGTTGGTCGTGGAGCGCGATTTTTTAGCCAGAGCCTCCGGTCGATGAGCGTGGCACGGAGGCGGGCGATGATCGAACCAGCTCACCAACGCCTGTCTATCGCGGCGCAATGCCGGCTGCTCTCGATCAGCCGGTCGTCCTACTACTATGCACCGGTGCCGGAGAGTGAGGAGACGCTGGCGCTGATGCGGGTGATCGACGCGGCGTTCCTCGACATGCCGTGGTATGGCAGTCGACAGATGGTCCGGCACCTGCGCCGAGGCGGCTATGATGTTGGCCGACGACGTGTGCGGCGGCTGATGGGCAAGATGGGCCTGTCGCCGATCTACCAGCGACCGCGCACGAGTGATCCGCATCCGCAGCATCGGATTTATCCGTATCTGCTGCGCAAGCTGGAGATAGTGCGACCGAACCATGTGTGGTGTGCGGATGTGACCTACATCCCGATGCGCCGAGGGTTCCTGTACCTGGTCGCGGTGATGGACTGGGCGACCCGCAAGGTCTTGGCCTGGCGCCTGTCGAACACGATGGATGCGGGCTTCTGCGTGGCGGCTTTGGAGGAAGCGCTGGCGCGCTTCGGTCGTCCCGAGATCTTCAATACGGATCAGGGTAGTCAGTTCACTTCGCTAGCCTTCACCAGCGTGCTGCGGGATGCCGAGGTGCGGATCAGCATGGACGGCCGAGGCCGCTGGAGGGCCTGTCAGTAATTTTGTGCGCGAGGTCATATAGATGGAATGGAAAGGACCATCGATATGGCGATCGACAAGGAGTTACTGGATCAGTTGCTGTCAGGGCGTGATCCGCAGGATTTGTTTGCCAAGGACGGCTTGATTGCTGAACTGAAGAAGGCGCTTTCGGAGCGGATGCTTGCCGCCGAACTGGATGATCATCTCGAATCGGAAGCCGAGGTTGGGATCGGCAATCGCCGCAACGGCACCTCGAAGAAGACGATGCTGACCGGTTCTTCGAAGCTGACGCTGGACATTCCGCGTGACCGGCAGGGCACATTCGATCCCAAGTTGATCGCCAAATACCAGCGCCGCTTCCCGGACTTCGACGACAAAATCATCTCGATGTATGCGCGCGGCATGACGGTGCGTGAGATCCGGGGACATCTGGAGGAGCTTTACGGCATCGATGTGTCGCCGGACCTGATCTCGACGGTGACCGACGCCGTGCTGGAAACCGTCGCTGAATGGCAAGGACGGCCGCTTGATGCCTGCTACCCGCTGGTCTTCTTCGACGCGATCCGGGTCAAAATCCGGGATGAGGGCTTTGTCCGTAACAAGGCGGTGTACATCGCGCTCGGTATCCTGCCCGACGGGACCAAGGAAATCCTCGGGATGTGGATCGAGCAGACCGAGGGGGCCAAGTTCTGGATGCGCGTCATGAACGAGCTCAAGAACCGGGGGGTGGCCGACATCCTCATTGCCGTCGTCGACGGATTGAAGGGCTTCCCCGATGCCATCAACGCCGTGTTCCCGCAAACGGTGGTCCAGACCTGCATTGTGCATCTGATCCGTAACTCGATGGGCTTTGCGTCGTGGAAGGACCGGAAGGCCATCGCAGCTTCCCTGCGCAGCATCTATCGCGCCGAGAATGCCGAGACCGGCCTGGCCGCGCTGGAAGCCTTCGAGGCAGGGCCCTGGGGCCAGAAATATCCAGCCATCCCCCAGAGCTGGCGTCGGCACTGGGAGCAAGTGATCCCATTCTTTGCCTTCAGTGCGCCGATCCGGCGGATGATCTATACCACCAACGCCATCGAGGCCCTGAACTCGAAGCTCAGGCGGGCAGTGCGCACGCGCGGCCACTTCCCCGGTGACGAGGCGGCGATGAAACTGCTATACCTCGTTCTCAATCACGCGGCCGAAGAATGGAAACGGCCCCCGCGCGAGTGGTTCGAGGCCAAAACCCAGTTCGCTATCATCTTCGGCGACAGGTTCACGGTCTGATGAACAAAAACGACCTCGCGCACAAAATTACTGACAGGCCCCCGCTGGATGGACAACGTGTTCATCGAGCGGCTGTGGCGATCTCTCAAATATGAATGCGTTTATCTCCACGCCTTCGAGACCGGTTCGGAGCTGCGCACTGGCCTTGCTCGTTGGATCACCTACTACAACACGCAGCGACCGCACTCGGGTCTAGCGGGGCAGACCCCGGCAGAGGCCTATGGACGGATCGACGCTTCAGATCATGGGGGGCATGCCCCCCATGATCTGATGACCAGACTGGCGGCATAATCACATCCGGGATTAGCTTAACTTCGCCGCCAACCTGTCCAAGAAGACGGGACCACCTCACATGGGCAGAGCGCATTCTTCTGATCTTCGTGTCCGTATTTATGCGGCGATTGCTGAGGGTGGTTCGCGACGGGCAGCGGCGCGGCGTTTTGGGGCGAGCGCGGCGACGGCGGTCAGGCTGGCGCAGCGCCAGGCGCAGACCGGGTCGGTGGCGCCTGCCAAACAGGGTTGACCTGCGGGCAGCGGCAAGCTGGGCGCCTACCGCGAGATGGTGATCGGCTGGGTCGAGGCGGATGGTGAGCTGACCCTGTGCGAACTGACCGAGCGGCTGGCGAGCGAACATGGGGTGAGCGTGCATCACACCTCGGTGCTGCGCCTGCTCAAGGCGGCAGGTTTTACTGTCAAAAAAAACTCTGCTGGCCTGCGAGACCGATCGCGCTGACATCGTGCGTGCGCGGCGGGTCTGGCGTGACCATCGCCAGCCGTGGATGCGCCGCCGCCCGGAACGGCTGGTGTTCGTCGACGAGACCGGCACCACCACCAAGATGACCCGCCTGCGGGGTCGCGCGCGCCGAGGCCAGCGGCTGAGGATGAAGGCTCCGTTCGGTCACTGGGGCACCCAGACCTTCATCGCCGCGCTGCGCCACGATGGCCTGACCGCGCCCTGGGTGATCGACCGTCCGATGAACCGTCAAATCTTCGAGGCCTGGGTCGAGACCCAACTCGCTCCCACGCTCAAGCCGGGCGACATGGTGATCCTCGACAACCTCTCCAGCCACAAGAGCGAGAAGGCCAACGCGATCCTCAAGCAACGCGGCGCGTGGTTCCTCTATTCCACCGCCGTAGGATCAAAAAACGCTCTACTCCAATGGTCTACGTCCACCCGCGCACAGGTCTCCTAGGTGGTAAACTCATAAACTGGCTTGCGAGATGTAGATTGGATTGATTCAAGGCATTTGAAGGAGCCTTGGATGAGCCGTCGCAGATTTGAGCTTACGGATTTCGAGTGGTCGGTGATCGAGCCGTTGTTGCCGAACAAGGTGCGCGGTGTTCCGCGTGTTGATGATCGTCGGGTGATCAATGGGATATTGTGGCGGTTTCGCACAGGCAGCCCCTGGGCGGATATCCCGGAGCGCTATGGGCCATACACGACGTGCTACAACCGTTTCGTGCGTTGGCGCAAAGCTGGCGTATGGGACCGGCTTCTGTCCTCCGTCAGCGCCGCTTTCGAGGTCACGTCCGTCAATGTGGTGTAATTTCGGTGCTGGCCATCGGGCTGCATTTTCAGGCGGCCTTGGGTGTAATCTGTAGCGGCTGAACCTCCTCGTTTATGGGTGTGGCCAGGGCGGCCATGCCCTCGATCTGCATGTAGCGGTGCTGGAGCTGGTATTCGTCGTTCTGCTCGAGCAGGACGGCGCCGACGAGGCGTATGATGCTGTCCTCGTTCGGGAAGATGCCGACGACATCGGCGCGGCGTTTCACTTCCTTGTTCAGGCGTTCCAGTGGGTTGGTAGAGTGCAGCTTGACCCGATGCTGCTCGGGGAAGGTCATGTAGGCGAGCACGTCGTGCTCGGCATCGTCCATGCAGGCGCCGAGCTTGGGCCAGCGGGCCCGCAATTGATCGGCGACCTGACGCCAGATCTGTGTCGCGGCCGCATGATCGGGCTGGAGGAAGACCTGACGGATGGCGGCAGCGACGACCGTGTTCTGGCCCTTGGGCACGTAGGCCAGGGCATTACGCATGAAGTGGACGCGGCAGCGCTGCCAGGTGGCGCTGAGGACGCGGGTGATCGCCGCCTTGAGGCCCTCGTGGGCATCGGAGATGACCAGCTTCACGCCGGTCAGACCGCGGCGGGTCAGGTCCTTGAGGAAGGTCGACCAGAACGGCTCGGCTTCGGAAGGGCCGATGTGCAGGCCGACGATCTCGCGCTTGCCCTCGGTGTTGACCGCGACGGCGATTATCGCGGCGACACTGACGATCCGTCCGCCCTCGCGCACCTTCAGATAGGTGGCATCGAGCCAGAGGTAGGGCCAGTCGCCGGCAAGCGGTCGCTTGAGGAAGGCATGAACGCGTTCGTCGATGTCCTTGCACAGCTTTGACACCGAGGACTTGGAGATGCCGGTCATGCCCATCGCCTGCACCAGCTCGTCGACGCGACGGGTGCTGACCCCGGCGATCCACGCCTCCTGGATCACTGCGACCAGCGCCTTCTCGACAGTTTTGCGCGGCTCCAGGAAGCCGGGAAAATAGGCGCCGGTCCGCAGCTTGGGGATCTTCAGATTGAGCGTGCCAAGCCGGGTATCGAGACTGCGGTCGCGGTAGCCATTGCGCCAGGTCGTGCGTTCGCCCGATCGTTCATGGCGGCCTGCGCCGACCAGGCCATCGACATCGGCCTCCATGATGATTTGCAGCACGCTCTCGGCGATTGTGCGCAGGAAATCTGTGTCTCCGGTCTTCGTCATCAGTTCGGCAAGCGGTAGTCTGTCGTCGGTCATCGGGATCAACTCCTCGGTGGGCGTGTGAAGTGTGGTAACTCCACCTTACCGATGAGCCCGGTGGCCACCGAGATCGAAATCGCATGGGGTGGGGCATGCCCCACCCCATGCGACAACCTCAATCTACACCGGAAATTACACCACGAGCGCGGACACTAACGCTTTCGATGGCGAACTGGTCATGATCGACAGTTCCTCGATCCGGGTCCACCAGCATGGTGCGACCCTAAAAAGGGGGCCCCCAATCGCTGCATGGGACGTTCCCGGGGCGGCCTGACTACCAAGATCCATGCGCTGGTTGATGGCCGGGGTTTACCGGTCGGCCTGCATCTGTCGGAAGGACAAGCCAGCGATTGCCGCGAGGCTGTAGCGCTGCTTGATGTCGTACCACCCGGCAGCACTTTCCTGGCTGACAAGGCCTATGACAGCGATGCTATCCGCGCACGGATCGAAAGCAACGGCGGCTTCGCCAACATCCCGGCAAAGCGTAATCGACGAAAGGGCTTCGCCTTCAGCGCCTTCCTCTACCGCTATCGCAACCTGATCGAGCGCTTCTTCGGAAAACTCAAACACGCCAGAGGCTTGGCGACACGCTACGACAAACGCGCCGATAACTTCCTCGCTGCCATTAAGCTCTTCTCAGCACGGTTATGGATCGCAACTAATGAGTCATCGTGTAATTTGTAGCTGCTTCCCTGGGCCGGCTGTACGGCGCACACTTCTGGTTGTCGAAAGCTGAAGGAAGGAAGCAGCCATGAACCATTATGCCGGAATCGATCTGTCGATGGAAACGTCGCAGGTATGTGTTGTTGACGCGGAGGGGCGCAAGCTCGGCGCGCTGTCCGTCGACAGCACGCCCGCGGCGATCGCCGCTGCGCTGGCGCGCTACGGACCGATCGAGCGAGCGGTAATCGAGACGGGCCGGATGAGCCCGGCGATCTGCCTGGGCTTACGCGAACTGGACATCCCCATCGTGTGCATCGACGCACGCCAGGCGCATCAGAGCTTGAAGGCGATGAAGGCCAACAAGACCGATCCACATGATGCTGCCGGGCTCGCGCAGCTGGCGCGCACCGGCTTCTACAAGGAGGTGCATGTCAAGTCGCCCGCAGCGCATGGCGTGCGCTCGGTTATCACCGCCCGGGGGCATCTGGTAGAAGCGCGCGTCCGCCTCGACAACACTCTCCGCGGGCTCTGCGCCACCTTCGGAATCAGGCTGGGCATTGGACAGGGTAAGCGGTTCCTCGCGCGGATGCGGGAGGCCGCTGCGATCCCCGGCCTCGGCGAAGCGGTGGCATCGCTGCTCGACGTGCGCGAGCGCCTTGTCGACGAGATCAAGCGACTCGATCGTCAGCTCAAGGCGATCAGTGTAGCGTCACCGGCCTGCCAGGCTCTGATGAGCATCCCGGGCGTGGGCGTGCAGACCTCCGCCGCGTTCGCCGCAGCGGTCGATGACGCAAGCCGGTTTAAGCGATCACGAACTGCGGCCGCCTACTTCGGCCTGGTCCCGCGCCGGCACCAGTCGGGCGAACTCGACTGGACGGGCAGGATCACCAAACAGGGCGACAGCACCGTCCGCAAGCTGCTTTACGAGGCGGCGAACTCGATCCTGACGCGCACCAAGCAGAGCTTTGCACTGAAAACCTGGGCGCTCAAGATCGCCAAGCGACGCGGCCTGCGAAAGGCGCGTGTCGCGCTCGCCCGCCGTCTCGCGGTCATCATGCACGCCATGCTGCGAGACGGCACTTTGTTCGAGGCTTAAGATGAGATAGACCCATTAAGCCAGCGGTGACGCTCTCGAGCTGACCCGGTGGCGGCGTACCCGCGAGGGAACGCAGGGCCGGACGATCTGCGAAGGTAAACGGATGGGCCGCAAAAGCCCGCTTCGAGTCAAGGCAACGCCCGACCTTGTGAGACCCGATACAGCACCGCCGGTCCCATGATCGACGAGTGCGGACAGATCCTTGAAACCCTCAAGGGCCACGCCGCCGAGCTACTGCAAATTACAGATCTACGGCCTAATGATCCGACGCTGTGCGAAGAGCAGCGACTCTGACTCGTTTCTGACCTTTGAAGAGACAAAAATCACTTGGTCAAATGGTGTCTGAACTCAGCTCGTCCGATCCCTGAATTGTCTTATCGTAAAACCCCATATTGGGGGTAGTGAAGGGGGTATTTCTGGGGTCTCCTCTAAATGTATCCTAAATTATCAATTGGATAACTGGCATCCATGGATCCCTCCTCCGCTACCGGGAAATAGCGTCCGTATAGGTTCGCTTGTGTCCGTATGCGTCCGGATTTTCGACCCAAATCCCTGATTTCGATAGCTGATGTGCTACCACGCCAGTCCGCTTGTGTCCGTATGCGTCCGCATGTGTTCGCTTGAAGCCGGAGGCTTTGTGGGGGTATTTTGGGGGTATTTCCCGCTGTGGGTGAGTTAGGTGATACCCCCACCCGCGAATGCGAGCCGAAGGATAGATTTTGACGCTAGGACAACGGCTTGTTCAAGACATTTCATGGCGAAATACATCGCAGAGGTCCCGGTCAAACGGTGGAGTTCGAGTCCCGCGTGAGGATTCGAACGGAAATGACCGACGTGGGGCAGGGGAGGCACTACCTTTTCACTCCTGAGATGACCGCTTTGCGCCCTCATAGCGGCCATAAAGTCAGGCGAGGACACGCCTGAAAGCTGCCGTTCCAAAGTTTCGTCTGATTGAGGAAAATAAGCCTTCAATCGCAATAGGTCGAAAAATTTTCTTCGCGATGCGTCTTGGTCGCTGAAGTGAGGCGCATGAAATCCTCGTTAAGTTCGGCTTTGCCGTATCGTGACCGTGCACGAATTAAGTTGCTCCTTCATTATGACTTTCGGATGAGCACCACCCCAGCAATCACAAGCGCGCCGCCAGCCAGAAGCCAGGATTGATCGACAAGCAACGCGCTAGCTATGATCAATGCGGCAGCTAGAGGGCCTTTCAAGGACTGACGCTCATTGCGAAGTCCAGCGAGCTGCTCGATACTGAGCGGATCGAGCTGAACCGGCACATATCCTGACTTTGCGATCGAGTTCGCAGTGGCAAGTATGTCGGGCAAGGACGCCGACAACCCCAGCAGCTGACCGCGAAGTCTCTTCAAACCCGACCGAGCGCTGCCGAGCGAGAACCGCTCGGCGAGAAGCTCCGTCATGATCGGCCGGGTCTCTTCGGCGATGTTGTAGTCCGGTGCCAGCGATCGGACGAAGCCCTCTGCAGTCAACAAGGTACGCAGAAGAATGGCCAGATCAGGTGGCAGAACCAGTCGATAATCCCGCAACAGATCGAAAACGCGGGAAAAAATCTGCGAGAACTCGATGCCAGATAGCACGGTCCCCCTGAACTCTCCAATCAACTGATCCAGATCCACCGCGAGCGCATCGCGATCCACCTTCGGCTCCCCCGCCCATGCGAGCAGGACATCCGCGACATCGCTGGTTTCCTCACCAGCAATCGCAAGCACGAGGCGGACGATCTCGTCGCGCCTGGCCTTGGTGAGCGTCCCGACCGATCCGAAGTCGATGAAGCCGACATCCTGCTCGCCGATCAGGAAAACATTGCCGGGATGAGGGTCGCCGTGGAATTCGCCGTTCAGAATGATCATGCGCAGGACTGCGTTGGCATAGCACTTGGCGAACGCCGCCACCTCCGGATCGCCCGATGAGGCGCCCAGCGAAGACGCGGGCCTGCCGTACAGGCGTTCCTGAACGTTCACCCGCAGCCCGGTCAGTTCCCAATGGATGGCCGGGGTCCTGACGCCGATGGTTTCGAGATATGCGCCGATCCGCTCGCAGGCTCGGGATTCCGCAGCGAGGTCCATCTCCCAGGCAAGATTGCGGCCGAAGGTCCGCAGAAACTCGACTGGCCGGTAACGCGCGATGTCAGGCGAGCGTGCTTCCGCGATCTCGGCAAGACGCACAAGCAGGCGCACATCGGCTTCCATGCGCGCGGCGGTGCCCGGGCGGCGAACTTTCACGATGACCTCGCTACCGTCCCGTAGCTTGGCGGAATAGGTCTGTGCAATCGAGGCGGACGCCAGAGGCTGTTCGTCGAACTGCGCAAAGTCGTTCCGCCAGTCCTCACCCCAGCTTGAAGCAAGTACGGGCTCGATATCTGCGAAGCGCACCGGCGACACCTGATCGTGCAGGGTTGAGAATGCAGTGATCCAGTGTTCGGTAAACAGATCGCTTCGGGTGGCGAGGAGCTGCCCCAGCTTTATGCCGACTGGCCCGATGTCACGGAGGAACGCGACAACTGCGGCCGGACGAAATTCGCGAGGATCGATGACATTGCTCGAAGAGGGAATAAATCCGAGGGCTCCGGCGAGAGTCTTCGCACCGTGCCTCATTAAGATTCGGCCAATCTCCGCGGCGCGAGCGATGCTGCTGATAGGCTTTTCCGGGGGCGATGCCATGATATTACTCAGCCTCGGCCCGGAGTTGGTCCAGATTTTCCGATACCCTTGCAAGAATCTGCTGCAACGTTTGCTTCTCGTCGGCGGCAATGTCGCGCCAAAGCAGATCATGAAGCCTATCCGCGGAGCCTCTCAGTTCGGGCAGCAGATCGTCAAGCTGCTCCGTGAGGATGAGCTGCCACGCTCGCCGATCCGTCTCAGCTCGAAGCCTTTTCATCAGCCCGCGTGCGCAAAGACCTGCAACCGCCTGGCCGATGGTCGCCGATTCCAGTTCCAGTTTCTTGGCGATTTCAGCCTGCGTAAGGGCAGGATCGCGAAGAAGTTGTCCGATGATCCTCCACTGTGTCTGATTGAGACCGATCCTGGCGACCCTCGCATCGTACACTCTGCGCGCGCCGCGACTGATCTCGTCCATAAGATAGAGAATGCGGTCATCATCGGTGATGACCTTCTGCCGACGCTGAGACCGTGACATGGTATCTGGTTTTTCATCCATAGCGCTGTGTAGTCGGATAGCCTCGGATGCCCAAATGCAAACTGCTAAATGCCTTTACTATCTGTCTCACGGCTCATAGGGCGCGAGACGCGTTCACCTTTTACTGAGGCTGCCGAAAGAGTCAGATGACCGATAACTCCAACCAACCGGAGCAGGAGGGCACAACCCCAACGAAACCGCAATCGCGGCGTAGCTTGCGCATCGTGCTAATCATCGTTGGTCTTGCCGTGCTGCTTGGCGGGATCTGGTGGTACTACCGGCACGTAACCTACGGACAGTACATGCAGTCGACCGATAACGCCTATGTCGCTGCCGACAGCGTCGTTATCTCTTCCAAGGTAGCGGGATACGTCGAAGAGGTCTTCGTAGGGGAGAACGAGCAAGTAGCTCGCGGCGGAGCCCTCGTACAACTGGATCTGCGGGATTATCAGGCGCAAGCGCAGCAGGCGCGCGCACAGATCGCTGCGACCCTGGCCGGTGCCGACACAATCCGTTCTCAGGTATCCGAACAGGATGCAGCCATTCGCCAGGCGCGGGCCCAACTCGCCGCCGCGAGCGCGGCACTGGACCTCGCGAACGACCAGGTGGCGCGATATCGGCCCCTTGCAGCGACAGGAGCCGAACCGCGGGAAAAGCTAGACCAGTATGAGGCGCAGGCGCGGCAGGCGCGGGCCGAATTCGCCGCTGCGCAGGCGGCGGTGGCTGCCGCGACCGCTCGCCGGGGGACCCTGTTCGAGCAGATCAGCCAGACCCAGGCGCAGGCGGACGCTGCTCGCGCTCAGCTGGAAACAGCCGACCTTACGGTTGAATCGACCTTGCTGCGCGCCAGCAAGGCCGGCCGCGTCGGCGATCTCTCGGTCAGGGTGGGCCAGTTCGTGCAACCGGGTCAACGTTTGATGACGGTGGTTCCGGTGAGCGCGATCTACGTGACCGCGAACTTCAAAGAAACGCAGGTCGGCCTCATCCGGGCCGGCCAGAGCGTCAGGCTCGAAGTTGACGCCCTGCCAGACCTTGAGATCGCGGGACGAGTGGACAGCATATCGCCGGGAACGGGCGCGGAATTTTCCATCCTCCCCCCCGAAAATGCCACCGGCAACTTTACCAAGATCGTTCAACGGATACCCGTCCGCATCGCTATCGATGCTCCCCCTGAAGTGCGGCGTCTGCTCGTTCCCGGCATGTCGGTAGTGGCTACGGTCGACACTCGGAATGCTGCCGGCGAATTGGAAGAGATCTCGAGTCGGACTCAATGACCGAGATACTGGCAGCGCAGGACACTTCGATCGGGCCGGCCGGGAGCCGAAAGAACGCAGACGTTACTGCCTGGGTCGCTGTGGCCGCGGGCGCGCTTGGCGCCATGCTCGCGACGCTGGACATATCAATCGTCAATTCCGCACTCCCCGTCATTCAGGGCGAGATCGGTGCCACAGGCGCCGAAGGCACCTGGATTGCTACGTCATTTCTCGTTGCTGAGATTGTCGTCATTCCGCTGAGCGCTTGGCTGGAACGGCTGTTCGGTCTGCGAACCCTCCTCATCATCGCGGTCAGCGCGTTCACCGCCTTTTCGGTGCTGTGCGGGATTGCAACCGACCTTACGACAATGATCATCGGCCGCACGGGTCAGGGCTTCACGGGCGGCGTGCTCATTCCGACGGCAATGACCATCGTGGCCAAAAGGCTGCCGCCACATCAGCAGCCCATCGGAATGGCCCTGTTCGGCATGACAGTGATCCTCGGCCCCGTGATGGGGCCTTTGATCGGGGGTTGGCTGACCGAGAATCTGAGCTGGCACTATGCCTTCTTTGTCAATGTGCCGGTCTGCGGCCTGCTGCTGCTCCTGCTGTTCGTTGGCTTGCCCCACGAAAAGCCAAAGTGGGATTATCTCACTGACGCGGATTGGGCGGGCATTGTCGGGCTCATCTTGGGGCTGGGCGGACTTACGGTCGTCCTTGAGGAGGGCCACCGCGAGGAATGGTTTGAATCCTCTCTCATTCGCTGGCTCACAATCATCACAGTCGTCGGATTTGCCTCGCTGATCTACGGACAGGTGAAGGCACGCAAGCCAGTCTTGAAGTTGCAGCTCTTGTTCAATCGACAGTTCGCCAGCGTCGCGATCATGGCGCTCGCCCTGGGTATGGTGATGTATGGTTCGACCTACGTCATCCCGCAGTTCCTCGCGATCATTTCTGATTATAACGCGCTTCAGACCGGGCTGGTGATCTTCTGGATGGGCGTCCCGGCCTTCCTGTTGATGCCTGTGCTTCCCTTGATGATCCGGAAGATCGACATTCGCATCGCCGTCGGCGCCGGCATGTTGCTGATGGCGGTCAGCTGCTTTGTCAGCACCAGCCTTACAGCAGAATCCGGTGGTGCCGTTTTTACCGAGAGCCAGCTCTTGCGCGGTGTCGGCATGATCTTGTCGATGATGTTCCTGAATCAGGCGACGGTGGCTTCGGTCGCCAAGGAGGATGCCGGCGACGCCTCGGGAATTTTCAACGCGGCGCGCAATCTCGGTGGCTCTTTCGCTCTTTCGGCTCTGGCATCGTTCCAAGACCAGCGGATCTGGCATCATAGCCGGCGGATGGAAGAGACCCTGAATGCGAACAGCGTTTCGCTACAGGACTATCTCGACGGGCTGGCGCGAAACTTCGGCGGCATGGAGGGGGCGATGGCCGTCTTGAGCCGCACCCTGCAACGCGAGGCGTTCATAATGACCTACAATGACGTGTTCCTGGTTATGGGGATTCTGACCCTCGCGACGGTTCCGCTGGTCCTCTTCCTGAGGCCGCTTCCAAAAAATGTCTCCCTTTCGATGCACTGAGCCCTATATGATGCGCCGTTCGATACCATCGCTTCTCCTCATCGCCTTGCTGGCTGGCTGTACGGCTGGGCCGGACTACGCAGGCCCTCCGGAAATATTGTCGGCGGATACCGGCCATCGGTTTGTCCGCGCTGGCGAGGATGTGGGCGTCATGGACCCGGCCCTTGCCGAATGGTGGGTGCTGCTCGACGATCCTGAACTGACCCGGCTGGTCGAAACTGCGTTGTCCGAAAATCCGTCGCTCCAGGCAGCGCAGGCGCGCATCGCGCAGGCCCGGGCATCGGTCAGGCAGGATCGGGCCGGCAGAATGCCGACACTCGGAACCCAGGCCACCACTATTCAGGGTCAGCTTCCCGGCCTTGAAATTCAGGAGGGGGCACCCCCGTCCTCACAGCAACCCGATCCGGAGGCGGGAAGCGACGATGCCCTCAGCTTTTACAATGTTGGTCTCAATGCCAACTGGGAGCTGGAGTTCGCGGGCGGCTCCCGGAGGCGTATCGAGGCCGGCAACGCGCAGGCTGCGGCAACGGTCGCCAATGCGGAGGACGCAAAGGTTCAGCTGACCGCCGAAGTTGCCAATAACTACGTCAACTTGCGGGAGGCCCAGTTCCGCGCCGACCAATACCGGACGCAGATCAAGCTGCAGGAAGAAGTCCTGGCCCTAACTTATCAGCGGTATCAGCAAGGCGCGCTGCCGCTGTTCCCGGTGGGCAATGCGAACGCGGAGCTGGAGGTGCTCAAATCCCAATTCGCCGAGGCGGAGGCCGATAAAGCCGTCCTGCTAGACGCGCTTGCGATCCTGTCGGGACGGATTCCTGGATCGACGGCCGAAGACCTTTCGACGCCGCGAGATATCCCTTTGCCCCCGGATGAGGTTACTGTCGGCGATCCGGCGAGTCTGATCGCGCGTCGGCCCGACATCAGGGCGGCTGAGCGCACTCTCGCCGCTGCAACGGCCAGGATCGGGGTGGCCGAAGCGGCAAGGTTCCCGAAGCTGTCCTTTATGGGGATTCTGGGCCTTGGCGGATCTTCCCCCGACGATATCTTCGATGTAGGCGAATTTTCGGCATTGGCGATACCCCGCCTGGAATGGAACTTCCTCGATTTTGGAAGGGTCGACGCGTCGGTCGATCGCGCCGGGGCGGTCCGCGACGAAGCTGTCGCCAACTATCGTCAAACCGTCCTCGCGGCGCTACGGGATGCCGAGCGCGCTCTGGCACGATTTGGCCAACAACGCGTCGCGCTGGCAGCCAGCGCGCAGATCAAGAGCCAGGCGGATAGCGCCGCCGATCTGAACCGCCAACGTTTTGCCGCAGGAGCGATCTCGAAGGCTGACCTCAACCGGGCCCTGCGAGAACAGCAGCAGGCCTCAGCAGACCTCGTCCGGGCAAAAGGCGCCCTTACGCTGGCGTGGATCGCGCTGCAGAAGTCGCTGGGCCTTGGGTGGCAAGAGCCTGTTCGAGATCAATAGTCCCGCCGCGATGATCAAGTGATCCGGTTGACGAGAAGTAGGCGCCCCTGCCGCTGGCGACCAACTTGCCGTCGGGCTCGAGAACCCGGGTTTCCGCCACCGAAATCTGTCGCCCGATCTTCACGATCTGTCCGTGAGCAGTGAGAGGTCCTGAGGTTGCAGGACGGTGGTAATCGACATGCAGATCGGCCGTCGCTCTCGCCGCGACGCCCCCGGCAAGCAGAGTATAAAGCCCGGTGAGGTCGACCAGTGAAGCCAGGACCCCTCCATGCGCCGACCCAATCATCGGGTTCGACACGATCTCTTCGCGCCATGGCATGGTGATCGCGATTCCCTGGTCGGAGCATGTTGCAATCTCCAGCCCAAGCCATCGATGAAACGGCGCGATATTCAGCATTTCCTGCAAGCGCTCTCGATCGATCATAGCTCCCTCGTCCCCTGTGGCTGAGCCGTATCGGATGAGTGATGGCGCCGTAGGAAATCGACGATAGCGGCGGAAAAGGCATCGTTCGCATCGCCCACGACCATGTGCGTGGCATCGGCAATATCGGTGTATTCTGCATGGGGGGCGAGTTGTCGCAGATGCAATACGGCCTCTTCGGAAACAAGATCGCTAGAGGCGCCTCGGATGAGGTGAAGCGGAAGCGTGAGATTCGCCGCAGCTTGGCTGAGCATTGCCGATTGACGTTCTTGGCTGTCTGGGTCGCCTTGTCTGGCTGACATTATATTACGGATAAGCACAGGGTCCCAGTGCCAATAGAAGCGCCCATCCGGCTTCTGCCGCAGATAGCTTTTCAGACCATCGCTCGCGCCCCGCCTGGGACGATGCGGCATGTAGCGAGCGATCACGTCGGCCGCCTCCTCTGGTGAGGCGAAGCCGCTATCGACATGCTCTTCCATAAAACCAACCACGCGCATTACACCGCTGGGCGCCATGCGCGGGGCAATGTCGACCAATGTGAGTGAAGCAAAGCTACCTGGAGCAAGCTCCCCTGCGGCAATCAGTCCAGCGAGCCCGCCCAGTGAAGCGCCGACCAGCGCTGGCTTCTGGTTCAGGCGCGACGCTGCAGCGACCAGATCCGCCGCGAAGTCGCGCATTTCATAAGCTCCGCATGGCGACCAATCGCTGTCTCCGTGACCGCGCATGTCGAAGGCGATTGCGCGAAAGCCGGCTTGAGCCAGCTCGCTGACCACCCTTCTCCACGCGCGCCGTGTCTGCCCGCCGCCGTGCGCAAGAAGGACGGGTATGGCGTAGGCATCCCCCTCAGCCTCGGCTGTAAGAGAAATCGCGCCTGCGCCCTCAATCGTAAAGGTTTCTCTCGCCATCTCTGGATGGTAGGAAAGGCGCGCTAAATAGTAAACCGATTTAGTTTGTGGCTCTCGGCTCCGTGTTGGCTGTCCTGCAGGGGCGTTTCAACGACGGCAAAAGTCTATGCCAAGAGGGGTTTCTCCAGACCATTCTCTAATGCACCGGCTTGCGATTCGGTCAGCAGTCGCTGTCCGCATAATCCGCTCAAAGATATAAAAGCTGCCTTTCCGCTTCCGGCCCAACTTCCGCCGTTCAATGAGGCGGTTGAGCTGCCAATTTTCGAAAATTAGTCGGCCGATCGCACCCTTGTAACGGTTTGGCGCAAATTCGGGATTCTGGGGGTATCGGTGGGGGTACTTTCCAAGAGTTGGGCGGAAAAAACGAGCAATGTCAGAACGTTATATGTTCGCTATATGTTCCTCCTCCGCTACCAATTTCCTGTTTGCCGAAGCGTGCGAACAGTTGAAAAAACCCCTGATTTCCGCTAGTTTAAGTGCAGTCGCTGGCTGTCAGTGATTGCTCTTGTCCGCCTGCAATCGCGGAAGATGGGGGCCTAATTTGGGGGCCTTGCGAGGCCCCCGCAGAATCGAGGCCCCCAATGGCGCTGACTGATACGGCCATCCGAAACGCCAAACCCAAGGAAAAGCCCTACAAAGTCGCAGACTCGCAGGGCCTGTATCTGTTGGTCAATCCAAGGGGCAGCAAGCTGTGGCGGGTTAAATACCGCATAAACGGCGCGGAACGGAAACTGGCGCTTGGGGCCTACCCGGAGATCACGCTTGCCGAAGCCCGCGCCGCGCGAGACGTTGCCCGCAGGCAACTTGCCCATGCGGTTGATCCAAATGTTGCCAAGCGACAGGCCCGGATTGAAGCGACCTTGCGGGCGGGCAACAGCTTCGCCAGCGTTGCCGAGGAATTGATTGCGAAGCGGGAGCAGGAAGGCGTGTCCCCGCGAACGCTCGAAAAATATACTTGGCTGCTTAAATTGCTTGGCCCGGAATTTGGCCGCAGGCCGGTCGCAGAGATCACCCCGGCAGAGTTGTTGCATGAGTTGAAGTATCAAGAGCGCAGGGGGCGGCTTGAAACGGCCAAGCGGATGCGTTCGTTTGCCAGTCGCGTATTCAGATATGCCGCCGCAACGACAAGAGCCGAACGTGACCCGGCGCAGTTGCTTTTGGGCGCGCTCATCCAGCCGAGGGTCAAGCACTTCGCTGCCATCACAGAGCCAGCGCAATTTGGGGGACTGCTTCGCGCTATTGTGGACTATTCCGGCGACCCGGCGGTGATGCATGCGCTCAAACTGACGCCTCATGTGTTCCAGCGTCCGGGCGAGCTGCGCCAAACGGAGTGGGCCGAGGTCAACTTCGAAAAAGCCGTCTGGACGCTTCCGGCTGATAAAATGAAAATGCGGCAACCCCATGCCGTGCCGCTGTCCACTCAGGCAGTCGCGATTTTGAAAAGCATGCAGGGCCTGACCGGCAAGGGGAAATATGTTTTCCCATCGGTCCGAACGCGCTCACGGCCAATCTCTGAAAATACGGTCACCGCCGCATTGCGTCGCATGGGCTTCACCAAGGAGCAGATGACTGCTCACGGCTTCCGCACGTCCGCATCATCGCTGTTGAACGAATCTGGCAAGTGGAATCCCGATGCCATTGAGCGGGCATTGGCACACATGGTGTCCGGTGAGATAAGGCGCATTTATAATCAGTCCGCCTATTGGTCCGAGCGTGTTGCAATGGCGCAATGGTGGAGCGATTATCTCGACGAGTTGCGGGAGGGCGGAAACAGATGACAAGCATCCCCGGTGAAGGATGGAAAGTCTTCGCAGACGGGGATGATTCCGAAAACGTGCCGCTTTGGCGGGCATTGGCGCAATTCACTTCGGATGATCTTGACGACGGCTTGAAGGCCAATGCCGCGACTATCAGTCAGGCAAAACCGCCATTCGCGCGATACTACAATGCAGCGTTCATTGTGAGCATGGCCTTCGGCTTCCTTTTTGTCATATTCCTGTTTGCCCTGCTGATTTCAGCCCCGTCCAAATCGGCAAACCTCTTTTCCTTTCTTACGCTAGCCACCCTTGCCGCATCGGCAGCTCCCCACGTCTGGCGGCAGATTTATCAGTACGGCGTGAAGTCCCCGGACGCCCCACTTGGTTTGCCACACTCGCCGGACCGGCATTTTGACGAGTTTCTGGGCTATCTTCAAAAGGCCTCCGGCCCACGCGCTTACTACATATCCCGCTTTGGCAAACGGCGGGTGTTCCTCAATCGTAGGCAGTTTTTCGGCAGGCTACGCTATTTCCTGTTCTCCGAACACAGCGCCGACCGGGCCTTGGTCATGCGCTTTCGCACCGGCCATTCGCTTCCCGGCGACATTTTCCTGCACCGCGATGACGTGGACAGAATTCTCGCTATGGCCAAGCCTAAGCGTAAAGGCGGGCCGTGCCGAAACAGCAAATACCGCTATGCCGAGGCAATCATCGCCCTGATCGGCGATCCACGGTTAGGCACTCTGGACCTGAATGACCGGACCGCCTCAATGCGTATGATCAAAGAGGGGCTAGCTGATTGGTTCGCCGACAACGCCGATGCATCTGGCGACGTGCCGCGAGGGGACCAATTGGCACCCTACGCGGAGAAAATTTTCGACCACCTGAAAAATTTGCCCGCCGCAAGGCAAGGCTGAACGGCCAATTTGTTTTTCGAGAGCAGCATCAGCATTCCGGACCAATGCCGCGCATTTCTGTTTCCAGCAACCAACGGCAGATTTCTGCGGCCTTACCATTGCTGGACGACCCGCTGGCAACCCTGTGCAACCTGACATGTCTCTCGTCGCGAGTCGGCATCCAAGGAGACGCACATGGAACTACTGGCAATCTCAATCAATGACACAGCCAAGGCGCTCGGCGTCGGGCGTTCGTCGGTTTACAGCTTGCTCAAATCCGGCAGGCTTGATGCGATCAAGATCGGCAGGCGAACCTTGCTGACCACTGAATCCATCAAACGGCTGGCGCAATCGCGAACTGACATCTGACCCGCAGGCGCTGCACGGCCCCAGCCTGATGGATGGGCGGGCCGTTCTGCACCTGTTCCCCCAATAAAAATGAACTGCCGCAATCGTGGTTTCACGAAAGGATGACCTATGCCTGTTTTACGCAAGGCCGTTGACCGGCTTGCCGACTTGCTGCGCCGTGATCGCAGGATCACTTACCGCGCGTGTATCGACGCCCGCACCGCGGCCTATGTCGTTCCGTTGCTCGACAAGATCGTTGCCGATGACGAGGACGGCGACACGTTCCGCAATTCCCTGATCCCGTGGCGGCGGGCGCAACGCCCGCCCATCGCTATCTATCGCGGCGATATTTCCACATGCCGGATTGACGGCCCGTGGCAGGTGGCTGACGATCATTGGTTTCCGCTGGGCGGCTTGATCCTCACCAGCGGCGTGACGGCGCATCTCAGCCCGTTCGACGCCGAGGCGCTGCACAAGCGGATGCAGAAGGCTATCGAGGATACGGTTTTCGCGTGGGCTTGCGAGCATGACCTCTATGCCCTTCGCCATGTCCCGGACCAGATCGACCGGGCAGTTGCCGACCCCGCCGCCAAGGCACTGATCGCGACTTGGGCATTGGGCGACAGGCGGGCGGAGGTGCCAGCGATGCAGCCCGCCGTTCCCGTCATGCCCGAATCTGGCGAACCCGTTCCTGCGCTTTGCGCCGTATGCAGGAAGGGGCTGGGTCATGCTTGAACCGAACCACCAAAAGGCAAAGTTGTGGGGCTGCGATGCTACGCATCGAGCCAACAATTCAGATACACACCTCACGCACGGGTGCATGGCGCATTTCCGCCAGTTTTCGAGAGTGCATCGAGAGTGCGCGGGCATCACCGCAATCATAGACCGCCCAATTGCGCCGTTTTTCGAGAGTGCGCCGCGCACTCTCAAGGAGGCAGTGGCATGAAACCCGTTCAGCACACCGTCCGCCTGCCCGTATCGCTCGACAAGGCGCTGAACGCGCTGGCCCAACGACAGGGCGTAAGCGTCTATGCGATGCTCCAACGCAGCGTCAAAGCCGGGATCGCGGCGCAGGCAAACCCGCCCGTGCGCGACACCGGCAATCGCGAAATCGTCACTGAGCTGGCATCGGTTAGCACGCGCATGGTGGATGTTGAGCGGATTCTGGACCGTGCATTGTTCACCGCTTGCGCCGCCTATTGCTATGCCCGCCATGCGGCGCTGGGCGCGCGCACGACCGATGAGGCGGTCACCGCCGAGATCAACGCGGCCTATGATCGCCAGAGGCGGCGTGCGCAAGAGGGGCGGGAATGAACCAGTCCCACGACCGGCGCGCTCATGCCGATGCCTTGCGCCGCCACAACCGCAACAATCAGGCCGCGCGCTTTCGGCGGCAGGCCGGTATCATGCTGGCATCCATCGCCATGGGCGCGGTCGCAGCGCCCTATGTGACGTTGGACCAGAAGGCGATGCAGGCAGCGGGCACATACGCCGTCGCCGAGGCAAAACTGTGGTTTGCCGCTGGCACGGCGGTCGATCCGGCAATCACGATCAGCCAGGATGGCCAAGCCTATGCCGTTCCGGCCCGCGCAGTTGCTGCGCATCCCTATTACGGCAACGCGGCGCGCGCCGTCTTTGCTTATGGGGTATGGGGCAGTTCGCTGGGTTTTGGCGGATGGCTGGCGAGCTTGTTCCTGTTGCGCGGAGCCATCGCCCAGCGGCGCGAGCGCGCGTTGCGTGACCGCGTTATCGCCGGAACGCTGGTGACGAGCGAGGCGGCGCTGGCGAAGCTGACCAGCACCGAGGCCGATGCCCGCGCGCTCACCATTGGCACCGTGCCCATACCGGGAAGGCTGGAAACCCGGCACATGGCGATGATCGGCACGACCGGCAGCGGCAAGACCACGGCGCTGCGCCAGTTGCTCGACGGGATCGCGTCGCGCGGCGAAGCCGCCTTGGTCTATGACACCAGCGGCGAGTTCGTCGCGCATTACTACCGGCCCGAACGCGGCGACGTGATCCTGAACCCGTTTGATGCCCGGTGCGCCTATTGGTCGCCCTTCGCCGAGATCGCGCACCCCGCCGACGCCGACCGGATCGCCCGTCAGCTCATCACCGAGACGGGGCAACATGACAGCGACGTGTGGCTCGACACCAGCCGCATCCTTGTCGCCAACATGATCCGGGCGCTCTGGCGCGAAGGCAACGCCACCTTGCCCGCTTTGCTCCACGCCTTGCAGGACCGGACCAAGGACGATCTGAAAACGTGGCTGGCAGGCAGTTCTTCGGCGCGCACCTTTGCCGACGACGCCGACCGGGCCACTGCCAGCGTGCTGTTCATGCTCGCCAAGGCCGCTGACCTTGTCCAGTTTCTGCGGGTTGATGGCAGCGGCGGCACGCCCTTTGCTTTCCGAGATTTCATCCACGAGCTGGACAAGCGGAACGGCGCAAAGCCTTGGATATTCGTCCCGCGCAAAGAGGATTATTTCGAGGCATCAAAGCCCTTGCTCGCCTGTTGGCTGGAATGCGCGGCCAGCGCAGTGATGGGCCTTCCCCCATCGCCCGACCGGCGCATCTGGTTTGTGCTCGACGAGCTGGCCGACTTGCCGCGCGTCGATAATCTGGCGCGGTTGCTCCCTGAAGGCCGCAAGTTTGGCGCGGCGGTTATTCTGACGTTTCAGGCGCTGGGCCAGATGCAGCACCGCTATGGCCCGAAGATCGCCGAAGCCATGCTGGGCTGCTGCAACACCAAGCTGTTCCTGCAAACCATCGACAGCGAAACCCGTGTCTGGACCAGTCAGACCATTGGCGAATGCGAGGTCGAAATCCAGACCATGACCGACGCGCTGCCAGATGGAGACGACAAGCCCAGAACCACACTTGGCAAAATTCGCAAAATGCGGCCTGCCATATTGGAGAGCGAATTGCGGCTGCCCAAGTTCGAGGGCTATCTGCTGTTCCCGGACGGCTTGCCGGTGGCGCGGATCAGGTTGACCGCCGATCATATCGCGCGGCGCGGGACCGCCCGTCAGCCGGGATTTGTGCCGGGCGATGTCAGGGCCACCCATTGGAAGCAGCCATCGGCCACCGAGCCAAAGGCTGTGCCGCCGCCGAAGCCATCGCCCACCAGCGAGGGGCCGGTCTGATGGTCGCATCCGTTTCCGCGCTGACAAGTTCAGGTCAGGCTGCGAGCTATTACGAATCCGCTGGCGAATATTATGCAGACGGTGGCGAGTCCCCATCGGAATGGCAGGGCAAAGGCGCGCAGGAGCTTGGCCTGTCCGGCGATGTTGACCGCGACCAGTTTCGCGAATTGCTGGACGGCAAGGTTGCCGACCAGCAGCTTGGCACCACGCGCGACGGCAAGCTGGAACATCGCCCCGGATGGGACGTGACCTTGAGCGCGCCCAAGTCCGTATCGATCATGGCCGAAGTTGCGGGCGACCGGCGATTGGTTGCAGCACATGGCGCAGCGGTGAAGACCGCGCTTGCCCATGTCGAGCAGCACATGGCCGCAACCCGCATCCGCGACGGTGGCGCAGTGAACCGTGAGGCCACCGGCAATCTTGTAGTCGCCAGCTTTCAGCACGGCACGAGCCGCGCCCAAGACCCGCAGCTTCACACCCACAATGTCATTCTCAATGCCACTAGGCACGAGGACGGCACATGGCGCAGCCTTGAACCGCGCGCGATCTACCAACTGCAAAAGCAAATTGGTGCGATCTACCGGCAGGAGCTGGCCTTGAAGGTGCGCGAGCTGGGCTATGAGATCGAAGTGGGCAAAGGCTCTATGTTCGAGATCAAGGGCGTTTCCCCTGAGGTCATGGCCGCGTTCAGCACCCGCAGCGCCGAGATCGAAGCCGCACTTACCGAACGCGGCACCTCCCGCGACGATGCCACCGCCGCCGAAAAGCAAGTTGCCGCTCTCGATACCCGGCAAGCCAAGGTTGCCGCCGATCCTGCGGCTCTTGTAGCGGAATGGCGTGATACCGCGAGCAAAGCTGGATTCGCCTCGGAGGCGAGGCTGGCAATGGTCAACGAGGCCGAGGCTATGGCCGAGAGCAGAGACCATCGCGCAACCATGGAATTGCAGGGAGACAGCGCCGCAAGCCGCGCCGTTGCACATGCCGCCGACAAGTTGGGCGAACGGCAATCGGTGTTTTCTGTTGCCGCCTTGCACGAGGAGGCTGGGCGCGTAGGGCTTGGCAAAGTCAGCTATGCTCAGATCGGGGAGGCCATTGCGGCGGCGACAAAGCAGGGCGAACTGATCGACCGCACCCACATCGACCGGCGAGGCGCGGAATTTGCCGGATTCGCCACTCGCGCCAATGTCGAGACCGAGGCCAAGTTATTGCGGATCGAGGCGGAAGGGCGCGGCGCGCTATCGGCCATCGCATCGCCATTGGCCGCTGCCAAGGCTGTCGCCAGTGCATCGGCGAAGGCCGAGCGGAGCGGCTTTGGCTGGAATACCGACCAGCGCACCGCCACCGAGCAGCTTTTGACCAGCCGCAACCGCATCACCGCGTTGCAAGGCTACGCTGGCACAGCCAAGACCACCACCGTTCTGGCGACCTTTGCCCGAGAAGCAGAGGCGCGGGGCGTCCCTGTCGTGGCACTCGCACCGACCGCATCAGCGGCGATGGTGCTGGGCGAGGCGCTGGGCGCGCGCAGCGATACCGTCGCACGGTATCTGCTATCACCCGAGCGTCCAAGTCAGGGCCAACCCGCTGCATGGATTGTAGACGAGGCGTCACTGTTGTCGGCGCGCGATACGGCCAGACTGTTCGACCTGGCGGAGAAGCATAACGCCCGCGTCATTCTTGTGGGCGACGTGAAGCAGCTTGGATCGGTCGAGGCAGGCGCGGCCTTTGCGCAATTGCAGGGCGCGGGAATGGAAACCGCGAAGCTGGGTGAGATCGTGCGGCAGACCAATACGGCAACCAAGGACGCCGTGCTGGCATCTATCGAAGGGGACGCTCGAAAGGCCCTTGCCGCGCTGGACCGGGGCGGAGGCCAGATCATCGAGAATGCCGACCGCTCGACACGCTTTGCAGCTATCGCCGAACAATATGCCAAGCTGGACAAGGCCAGCCGCGCCAGAACCCTTGTCATTGAGCCATCGCGCGAAGGGCGTGACACGCTGACCGCCGACATTCGGGCCGCGCTTACCAAATCCGGCGCGCTGACAGGACCCAGCGTGGCCATGCAAAGCCTTGCCAACAAGGGGTTGACCCGAGCCGAGGCCAGAGACCCATTGAGTTACGACAAGGGAGATGTTGTGCGGTTCACCCGCGACTATGCCGACAAGGGCGTTGCGCGCGGGGAGGCCTACCGCGTCGAGAGCATTGACCCGGCAAAAGCCGCCATCACCCTCAAATCAGAACAGGGCCGCGAGGTGGATTGGCGCTTGCGGCAATGGGGGGCGGGCAACAGCAAGACATTCTCGCCGCAATCGCTCGAACTCAGAACCGGCGACAGCATCCGGTTCACCCGCAATGACCGCGAGGCGGGGCGCATCAATGGCGCGCGCGGCGAAGTGACCGCGATTGACCAGCAGACCCGCACGGCGGAGGTTCGAAACCCGCGCGGCCAGACCCAGACGCTCAGCCTTGATGCTGCCCGCGACCAGCACATTGCCCATGCGTATGTCGAAACCGCCTTTGCCGCCCAAGGCCGCACAGCCGATCACGTCATGATCCATGCCGACAGCAAGGCCACCAACCTGATCGACCAAAAGTCGTTCTATGTTGGCATATCCCGCGCGAAGGATTCGGTCGCAGTTTACACCAATGACCGTGCCAAGCTGGTATCCGCCATCAGCGAACGGGCCGGTCAGGTGCAAACTGCCATGGCGTTGCCGGTGCCATCAGCAGTCAAGGCTCTGGGAGCGGGGTTGAGGTAGCCATACGACCAGAAGTGTGTTCCGTGAAAGCAAGCGGAAAAGGGCATTGATTCTCCAAAAAGACGTGACCCTCCCCTTGCTCTCCACTACTGGCATACCTCAATACATTCGCCGATTCAGTTCAAGTGGAGATGGAGCGTGGGACTTATAAAGGCTGCAATCGGAGCGCTTGGAGGCTCTCTGGCGGATCAGTGGAAAGATTTTCTGACCGTTCCGGCAAACATTGAACCAACGGCTGCGCTCTTCCCGGCAGTCAAAAATGGCACAAATGCTGGACGAGGTTCCAATATCAGCGCCTCTCAGTCGATAGTTACGAATGGTTCAAAGATCGTAGTGCCAGAGGGCTACGGACTTCTTCTATTTCAAGACGGAGAGCTCACAGGTTTTGCCGCCGAACCCGGTGGTTACATTTGGAATTCCGACGATCTGGACTCGAAGTCGATATTCGCCGGTGACAAAGTCATTACATCACTCGTGAATCAGTCGTGGGAGCGGTTTAAATTGGGCGGACGTCCAAATGCTCAACAGTTAGCCCTGTTTGTTAGCTTGAAAGAACTATCTAATAATAAATTCGGAACTCAGTCCGAAATATACTGGGATGATTCGTATCTCAATGCTCAAGTCGGCGCTACTACGCGAGGATCATACAGTTTAGTTATCGTTGATCCTATTGTTTTCGCAAAGAATTTTGTTCCGGCAACATATTTGCAAGGTCAAGATTATTTTGACTTCACCGATCGGGGGAACGCAGCCGCAAACCAGTTATTCTCAGAGGTCGTGGGCTCACTTGCTGCTGCTTTCAGCTTGTACACAAATGACGCGGCCAAAGGGAACCGGATCACCAAGATCCAACAAGACTCAGTGGGCTTTGCCTCGTCTCTGTCGGATGCAGTTGAGGCCGCTTACCAGTGGAAGAGCTCTCGCGGGCTGGCAATCTCGAAAGTAGCCATTCTTGGCATCGAATACGACGAGAGCACCAGAGAGTTGCTCAAGATTGTGCAGCGCGCAGATGCTCTAACTGGCGTGCGTGGGAATGCCAATCTCCAAGCGTCAGTTGCTGCGGGCATTGCTGCCGCTGGAGAGAATGACGGTGCTGGGGGTATTCTAGTGGATTGACCGGAACGAAAGAGTCCATTTAGGGATTCCCAGAGGCTTGCCGACGTGCGATTCAGGGAGGATGCGCGATGGTATCACTTTC
>NZ_JBRJGU010000010.1:0-118390 GCF_053628655.1 Porphyrobacter sp. MBR-49 | reverse complement strand
AGAAAGTGATACCATCGCGCATCCTCCCTGAATCGCACGTCGGCAAGCCTCTGGGAATCCCTAAATGGACTCTTTCGTTCCGGTCAATCCACTAGGCCCACTTTTATGGAAAGTTTCATGGTATCTTCACTCCAATCTGGGTGAAGATATAATCGATAAATTCTCTTTGCTTCGCGCCGCGCCCACGAAATTCATTTAGTTCTTCTTTATTATGAAGGAGAGCCTTTATAGCAGCGCTAAGGGTCTGTTCGTTGAAGCCATTCGGTTTTAACGCATTGAGAAATGCATTGGCTTTGTAGGCACCTGACTTGAAAAGGAAGGCATCCAACTCTGGGATTATTATTGTCTTCCCTTCAAACATTTCTCGTCTGCCACCTGAACGTAGAGAGCCATGCGCTATCGTCGGCGACGCAGGCGGACGCACTGAAGGCGGATGGCCTGGCGCTGCTGAAACTGCAGCCGGGTCCGGTTTGACAGATTGAACAGGCTCGCCGCCGCCTTGAGCTGGCGCTGCTGGCAATGTCGGTGAGCCGTCAGTCTGTAACGAGGAACCCAGGCGCGCCGATTGATCGCCGATTGGGCGGGGATGAGCCGGCGGGAACGCAGAACCGGCCGGCGACGGCGCCCCTGGCTCGGCCCTGCGAGGCTGACTTTCGGCCTTAGCAGCCCGGACGTCTGACTGGCCCGATGATGATGAAACCGGCTGACTTGCCTTCTGACCGTTCTTGGCCGCCCTGACTTCTCCATCGATTTTGGAGCACCAAGATGCAGCGAGATCGCTGGTCCAGACATCACTGACTAGTGGCTGCGATTGTACCCACTCGACCACCGGCGAGCGGCCACGCTCATGAAGAACCCAAGGTCGATCGATAAGCCAGAACAGCCATTTCCGGAGCAACTCTTCTTGGGCTGACGTGAGGTTACAAAATTTTGAAACCTTACCGACGATGCGCCTTAGCGATGGCCTTTGCCCGCTCCGTTGACTTCGTTTCATCAACCTAACGGCAGTGTCAATCGCGCCGCAAGTCAAGCCGACCAGACTGGGCTCGCAAGGGTCAATTCGGCTGTTGCCGTTTCTATCAGCCAGATACTTATCGTATCTGGCCTCGCGCCCTCGAGCAGTAAGTGGGCGACGTGACTTGCGCTTGTTATAGCGACTAATGTTTTCAGTGACTACTGCAACCGGACTATTATCGGAGTTTTGGCTGGCGTTTACATCATCACTCATAAACTATGCTCCTATTCTTTCAGGAATAGGTAGATCACAAACTTGCCTGAACATTAAGTGAACGCACCGAAAACTCGTCTGTAAAAATCACTGTACACGCGGTATCGTTGTTTATTGATTCGAATATCAATGCAATGATGGATTTTAGGTGCAAACTTCTTTGAGTAGGTTTGCTCGTTGACCAGACGGTATGGCATTTTTTTCGGCATGAGTGTATTGCATCGAATTGATCTAGATCGGCAATACGCAGTCCCTTCTATTCCCTCACGATGTCACATTAGATTTGAACTCATATTTTTAAAAATGAAAAGTTCTTTTTTGAAGAGATTTGGGATTTTTCGACAGCCTACCTACAAGCTGGTAGATGGACCAACATCTCAAACAGCCACCAAAAGAACGCCTGCTTGATCAGTTCTATACTGACTCTAACGTAGCAGGCGTTCTATATGATTTTCTAAGGAGTAAATTCGACCTCAATGAGTTTCAGTTCATCGAGCCGAGCGCTGGGACGGGGTCTTTCTCGAGGTTGCTTCCACCGGGCAGCCTTGCCTACGATCTTGATCCAAAAGCGCCCGGAATTATCGAGGCAGATTTTTTGAAGGCGGAACTTCCTGAGACCGGAAAGCTCGGAGTCGTTGGAAACCCGCCTTTTGGTAAAAACAGCAGCCTGGCGATCCGATTCTTTAATCATGCTGCGCTGAAAGCAGAGCTGATTGCATTCATCGTGCCTGCAACCTTCCAGAAGATGTCTGTCCAGCGGCGCCTGGACCCTCACTTACATCTCGTGGCCGAAGCGCCCGTTCCGCATAATGCGTTCTGGTTTTGCGGGAAACGCAAACACGTCCCGACGGTTTTCCAGATATGGGCCAGAAGGGACGTAAAGCGAAATACGCAGCGCCCGCCTACGCGCCACCCGGACTTCGATTTCGTCAAGAACCCCTCCGATGCCGACTTCGTAATTCAGCGCGTTGGAGGCGACGCTGGCAAAATCCACCGCGACTTTGGGATGAGCTCACAATCTCACCTGTTTATCAGGCCCAAGGTCTCAGGCGTTGAAGTGACAATGCATTCGCTGGATCTTGCCAGCACGGCGAAGATGACGGCCGGAAACCCAAGCATAGCGAAATCAGAAATTGTACGTTTGTACACCGCCGCCCTCGCGTCGGGCATGCAATGGTAGCGCCCTTGGGCTGCGGGAGGCCAGATATCGGCATGCAGGGATTCGATATTCTCTTAACATAATTCCATTGATGCTTCAGGCGCCAGTAAGAGAAGCGAACAGATCATTTTCTGATTGCTTTACCTTCGAGCTGAGACCCTTGTGCCATTACATGGTGATTCCTTATGATCCTGATCCAAATAGAGTTACTACTTTCGGAACTTTGATTGACCACTTGATAAATTTTTTATGAGGTCTATTATAATCTATTATTTCTAGCGGTGATATGTGAATTTGTCGAACATCAACTGGAGAATCTTATGATCAAACAGGCCACGGGTAATTGCTTCTGGCGATATGATGAAGCAGATGAGTATCGAATTTACTTCGTCGGAAGATGCGATGATGGAAGTGAAGAATTATTCTACACAATCCGGACGTTTGAATTGGAGAAATTTCTCTCCGCCGCCGTCGTGATCGGCGAGCAGCAACACTTATGGGGAGATTGGCGGGCGTTAGCCGAGCAGGGCGAACATGAAGCTCTTGATAGAATTATCGCTTCTCTTGGGCCTGCTGCTTATCTTGAAAGTGTAGTTGACGTGGCCGCCGTTAAGCATCCGAGCCAAAAGAATGCTGTGATTTTGTCTGTACACCTAGCCCCAACGAGGCGGGTCCGTTTAATCAAGCATACATTTGGATCTGCGCAGTTGCAGACAGGTTTTCTGCAATGGTGGGACCGAGTCGATCCCGGAAAGCACCTCGGCCTTTGCCTCATAGGGCTTCTCGAAGGCAAGAACGTGATGGCGGAAAAGATGAACGCCATTGCCGACGCTCAACTCGCCTTTGGTCGCAAGCTCATGGAAGTCGTAATAGAGGCTATCGAAGAGGGGCGTGACGAAGCCTTCATTCCTGCACAATGGGGGCCTGACTGAAGGCAGCGATAGTCTCGATGCGGCGACATACCTTTTTCTGGCGAATATCCGCTTGTGCGGGAGAACATGGGTCCGCGGTTTAGCGAGGCGTCGGTAGTTGGAGTTGGCCTCAAACGGCACGACCAACCCATCGCTGAAAAGTTTGATTAATATTCGCTGTTACTGGGCCGTTCTGACAAAAGTCTTCAGCCATAGCGAGGGGCTGCAAGGATAAGAAAGCTCTCGAAAGAGAATGATCTTGCCGTAGCATGAGTCGAGCTGACGCTGTTGCTTGAGCTTACTGATCATGCAATCGACGGAAATGGCGATAGTCGGGACGCTCTGGCACCTTTCAGTTCGAGCGTGGTTGGATAATCGGGCAGGACGCCACGTATGAGCAGGCCCTCTCAGAGGGCGATCGGCATCATTCCCTTTGTCCGCCAGCGGTGCCATGGGCGCGGCGAAAAGGGTCTGCACGAGCAAGTCGGGTACGATGTAATCGGAGGCCTCGCTGCTGATCAGGATAGACCCAAGAGGCAGTCGTTAATAGTGTGCTTTGCGCGCCTGCGGCTCCGCAGCGTGAGGGAATCTTGCTCGCAAGGCCGCCGCGCTGAAAAAATCAAAGCCGCCGTCCACTAGCAGGGCAATTATGGCAACCTCTTGAATGCGGACGCCATCTGTGACGATAAGCGACTCATCGCCTCAACATCGCCAAAGGTTAGAATGACAGTAATCGCGCCGTGGTCGCCCTACCTTGAACAAGCCTTGACCGCATCAGCGGGTCGCATAGCCTTGGCCAAAGCCTTCGGCGACCTGGTCCGTGTCGAACAAGGGTTCAATCCGCACGAGCTTCCTGAGATTTTTGCGGCGCCTGAAGACGAGGGCGAGAACGACGCCTGCCGCCATCTGGTAACTATGGATGCCGCATTTTTGACGGCGCAGTTCTTACGGGAAAGGGTCGCTACCTTCGCGCGGCCGTTAGGCGGCGGCGAAGTTGTCCCGATCATGGCAAGCATGTGGGAGATCGACGATCCTTTGCCGAGGATGGCCACCGGTGCTTTCAACCTTCACGATTGGGCCAATCACGAGGCGCCGCTTACACACCGCATCTTGGTCGACAGCGCTGATTTTGACGATTGGCTCGCTGGTTTGGACCCGCCCGGCCGCCTGAGCGATCGCGACCTGGAAGCGGCCCTTGATCCACAGCTACGCGCCGCACGGGCGGTGGCTGCTCGCCGGGTGAAGGATGCTCTTGAACCTAAGGGGCGAAGCATCGAAAACGATGCGGGCGTCAGCTTATCGCAGTCCCTCTCGATCAGCGATGAGCTGCTTACACGCCCTGAGGTTGAAGCACTGGTGAAGCTTGGACGAAGTTCGATTTACGCCAAAATCAGAGATGACGGCTTTCCGGACAACATCATGCTTGGCGGTAAGGCCGTCTGGCGCAAAAGCGAAGTGATGGCGTGGGTCGAAGAGAAAGCTGCCCAGGGCCGGAGATCGAGAAGCTAGCGCGGTTTGCGGCGGGGGCTGTCGAGTATCTCATTGGCGGGCAGCGCATCCTCCATGATCATGTTCGCCCATCGTTGTGCCAGCTCGCGCCGACGTTCCATGTATCGCGCCCGGTTGTAACGCAGTTCGGTGGCGCTCATGCCAGCGGGCGTATGCGCCAGCATCAAATCGATGATCAGGCGATCGGCAAGCAACCGCACGTCAGCGCCCAGTTCGCGTTCGGCCTGTTCATTCATGATGGTCGAAAAGCTAGAGCGCCAGCCATGCGGAACATGCTTACCCTTGTAGCCTTCGCGGTTGTAGAGGTAACCGATCGCATTCTCCGTCATCGCCGAGGTGCCTGCACGGGCATTGGGAAAGACGTAGGGTGCACGGCCAGTAAGCAGGCGAACGACACGCAGTGTTTGGACAGCTTGCGACGATAGTGGGATTTTGTGGTCGAACGCCTCGTCGCTGCGCAGGTGCAGCTCCTGTTTGATCTTGTCGGCAGGAACCGTCCAAAGCGCCTCACTGATATCGGCTGACGGGTTCCCCCAATCAACGCCCCTGACCTCGCCCCATTCCAAGTGTCGCACCATGCCGGGGCGCTGGGCTGTAAGCGCGAGGAACCGACCTGCAAGCCTAGTGACAGGGGAAGCGCCCGCCCGGTCGACATCTCCGAGCATTCGTTTGATGGCGTCCACGTCCAGCAGCGCCGGATAGCGCTTGGAGGGCGGCAGGGGTGCTAGCGCGTCATTGATGTCGTTGGCCGGGTTCTCGAGGCCAGCCCCATGCGCATTCACATAGCGATAGATGGAAGCGACCCGCTGTTTCACCCGCCGAGCCGTCTCGATTGAGCCCCGCCCCTCGATCTTCTTCAACACCGAAAGCAGCAGTGGTTTATCGATAACGTCCATCGGCATCGTGCCCAAGTGCGGGAAAATGTCCCGTTCAAGGCTGGTGATCACGTCATTGGCGTGAACCGGTTTCCACTTTGGCTTCTGGACTGTGTGCCATTCACGGGCGGCCTGCTCAAAGGTCTGAAAGGTCCCGCTGCCGCCCACAAGCTTCGCACGCTTGGCAGCAATGCGAGGATCACGGCCTTCCCGCAGCAGCTTGCGGGCATCGTTGCGCTTTTCCCGAGCCTCGGCGAGCGAAACCTCAGGATAGACACCGATGGTAAGCAGCTGTTCCTTGCCCTCCTGTCGGTACTTGAAGCGCCATGACTTGTGATTCTTTGGCGAAATGTGCAGAAAGAGCCCGCCTCTGTCGGATACCTTATAGGCCTTGTCCTTTGGTGCTGCAGCGCGAACCGCCTTGTCCGTAAGCATCCAATACCCCCAATTGCTAAAGTTGTTACCCCCAATTTACCCCGACATGTATCTGGCTAGAGGGGGATTGGGCTGGAAAAGCTTGGACGCCAAAACCATGTATTGTAAAGGGCTTGCGATGGAACTTGGCGGGGATTGGACCGGATTGGAAAGCCCGGTGGCGGAGCGGGTGGGATTCGAACCCACGATAGGCTTTTGACCTATACACACTTTCCAGGCGTGCGCCTTCGACCACTCGGCCACCGCTCCGATTGCCCACTAGGACAAGAGCACGCGCCACTAGCCGCGAATGGATTGCTTCGCAAGGCGCGTAGTGGCACCACTATGCTTATGCGAACATTGCTTCTTGCTGCGACCGCAGCCTTCGCCCTTGCCCTGCCCGCTTCCGCTCAGGAAGAGCCGAAGGGAGCTCGTGCCCCGTCCGAGATCGTCGCCGCTGCGCCAGCCGCCGACTGGGTGGCGATTGCGGCGGAGGATCTGCTGGTGATGACCCTCTCGCCAGATAGCGAGGGCAAGCCACGGCAGGTGGTGATCCAGTTGATGCCTGCGCCATTCAGCCAGGGCTGGGTGCATAATATCCGCCTGTTCGCGCGCGCCGGGTGGTATGACGGGATCTCGGTCAACCGGGTCCAGGACAATTACGTCACCCAATGGGGCGATCCCAATTACGACAACCCCGAAGCGACGGGTGAGGCGAAGCCCTTGCCGAAGGGGCTGAAGGTGATGGGGGAGAGCGATTATGCGGCCGATCTTGGCTGGTTCTTCTTGCGAGGTTCCCCAACAAATTTTGACCTCTATGCACCTGCACCCGAAGCGATGCCGTTTCCATTTGTTGCGAAGGCCATCTCATATGATGCTGATCCATATGGGCAGATGACCGCGATCTGGAAGGGTTGGCCAATTTCTGTGGACGCCGTCGACAATGGCAGACATGGCCTTCAAGGAACTGCTTGGCCCGTCCACTGCTACGGCATGGTCGGCGTGGGGCGGAACTACTCGCCGGACACGGGCTCTGGCGCAGAGCTTTATACCGTGATCGGCCATGCGCCGCGCCACCTTGATCGCAACATCGCGCTGGTGGGCCGGGTGATCGAGGGGATGCAGCACCTCTCCAGCCTGCCGCGCGGGTCGGGGGCGCTGGGGTTCTACACCGCCGAGGAAGCCGCCAAGCGCACGCCGATCCTGACGGTGCGGGTGGCGAGTGATCTCGCCCCGTCCGAGCAACCAAGCTTCGAATACCTCTCGACGGATAGCGGCACCTTCGCGACCTACGCCAAAGCCATCGCCAACCGCCGCGATCCGTTCTTTATCGTGCCTGCTGGCGGCGCGGACATCTGCAACATCCGCGTGCCGGTGCGGCGGATGGTTGACGGCGGCTGAGCCCTTCTTCTCCTCCCCCCTTGAGGGGGAGGCCGGGTGGGGGTGTACGGCGGTTGTCGCTGGCGTGGTGCACCCACCCCCAACCCCTCCCTCAAGGGAGGGGGGCAGACAACCAATTACACCCGCTGCATCAACTCGATCCGGTTGCCGAAGGGGTCTTCGGTAAAGAACCGCAGATAGCCTGCCACCGGCTTGTCATCGCGGGTCACGCAGCCCGCCGCCGTCAGCCGCGCGCGCAAACCCGCAAGGTCATCCACCAGCAGCGCGGGGTGCGCCTTTTTGGCTGGGCGAAAATCGGGGTCGACGCCGATATGCACTTGCACCGCGCCGCTCGTGAACCAGCAGCCGCTCGCCGAAAGGTTGGCTGGCTTGGGCACTTCGGCCATGCCCAGCAGCCCGGAATAAAACGCGCGCGCCTGCGGCTCGCCCCCTTGCGGGATCGCGAGTTGTACGTGATCCAGCCCGATGATCGCCATCACTGCCGTTCCGCCTGCGCCACCGCATCGCTTGCCCTGAGGGCGGAGAGGATGCGGTTTAAATGCGCCACGTCCTGCACCTCGATTTCAATGTCATAGGTGGTGAAGGGATGATCCAGCTGGCTTTGCGCCAGACTAGTCACGTTGGCCTTGTTCTGCGCGAAAATCCCCGCCATTTCCGCCAGCGTTCCGGGCCGGTCGTACAGTGTCACTGACAATTGCCCCAACGCGCCGACCGAACGGCTGCCCCACGCCAGATCGATCCAGTCGCTATCCACCCCGCTGGCCAGCTCAAGGCAGTCGATGGCGTGGACCAGCACGGTTTCACCCTTGCGGCGGATACCGACGATGCGGTCCCCCGGCACCGGATGACAGCAATCCGCCAGTTCAAACGCGACACCGGGGGTCAGGCCGCGGATCGAGATCGCGCGTTCGCGCCGCGTCCAGTGTTCATCTGCCTCGATCCCGGCGGTGCAGCCGGGCACCAGCGCTTCCATCACCTCGCGGTCGGACAGCTTGGCCGCACCGATCGCATACATCAGGTCATCAGGCTCATCCATGCCGAGCCGTTCAATCGCGGCGCGGATGGCTTTTTTGCCGATCCGGGCCGGAACGCGGATCGCGATTTCATCGAACAGTTTCGATCCGATCGCCGCCACCTCGGCGCGTTCCTTCAGCCGCACCGAACGACGAATAGACGCGCGCGCCTTGCCGGTTACGACAAACCCCAGCCATGACAGTTGCGGCGCGGCGTGCGGGTTCTTGATGATCTCCACCACATCGCCATTATTGAGCGCAGTGCGCAGCGGCATATGCCGCCCGTTGATCTTCACCCCCGCCGTCGCCAGCCCCAGATTGGTGTGGACGGCGAAGGCAAAATCCACCGCGGTCGCGCCCTTGGGCAGCTGGAACAGCGCGCCTTTAGGGGTGAAGGCAAAGATACGATCCTGATAAACCGCCAGCCGCGTGTGTTCGAGCAGTTCTTCGGCATCATGGCTTTGTTCGACAATCTCGATCAGATCGCGCAGCCAGGCAACCTGCCCATCGGCCTTGCCATCCTGTTTATAGGCCCAGTGCGCCGCCAGCCCGAATTCGTTGCGGCGGTGCATTTCGCGGGTGCGGATCTGCACTTCGACCCGCATCGAATTTTCGTACATCAACGCGGTGTGGATGCTGCGATAGCCATTGGTTTTCGGGGTCGAGATGTAATCCTTGAACTTGCCCGGCAAGGCCTGCCAGGTGGTGTGCAGCACCCCCAATGCGCAGTAACAGTCCTCCTCGGTTTCGGTCAGCACGCGGAAGGCCATGATGTCCGTGACCTGTTCAAAGCTGACATGGCGTTCGGCCATTTTGTGCCAGATTGAAAAGGGGTGCTTTTCGCGGCCCGAAACCTCAACCTTCAACCCGGCTTCGGCAAGGCGTTGCTTGATCTTGAGCGCGATCGCATCAACCTGCCCGCCGTCCTGACTGCGCAATTGTTCCAGCCGGGTGTTGATGGTGGCGTAGCCTTCGGGCTCCAGTTCGCGAAACGCCAGCGCCTGCATTTCGCGCATATATTCATACATCCCCACGCGCTCGGCCAGCGGGGCGTAGATATCCATCGTCTCACGCGCGATGCGCTGGCGCTTTTCGGGCGATTTGATGAAATGCAGTGTGCGCATATTGTGCAGCCGGTCAGCCAGCTTGACCAGCAGCACGCGGATATCTTCGGACATGGCGAGCAGGAACTTGCGCAGGTTTTCCGCCGCGCGTTCATTCTCGGGCATCGCCTCGATCTTGGAGAGTTTGGTCACTCCGTCGACCAGCCGCGCGACTTCGGGCCCGAAATGCGCCTCGATATCCTCAATCGTGGCGAGCGTGTCTTCCACCGTATCATGCAGCAGCGCGGTGATGATGGTCGCCTGATCGAGCTTGAGGTCAGTCATTAACCCCGCCACTTCGACCGGGTGGCTGAAATAGGGATCGCCGCTCGCGCGTTTCTGGGTGCCGTGTTTCTGCACGGTATAGACATAGGCGCGGTTGAGCATCGCCTCATCGGCGTCAGGGTCGTAATCGAGGACCTTCTCAACGAGTTCGTATTGGCGCAGCATAGCGGACGGATATGGGCGCGGGGGCCAAACGGAGCAAGCGCGATATTGCAGTGCAATGCGAGAAGTGTTATAACGCACGTATGAACACGACGCTCAAGATTACGAAGATCGGCAACTCGGCTGCCGTGATCCTCACCAAAGAGGTGCTGGCGCAGCTGCGCGCCGAGGTGGGCGATACGATCCACCTGACCCAGTCGCCCGAAGGCTGGCATCTGACGCCCTATGATCCCGATTTCGAGCGGCAGATGGGCCTTGCCGAACAGATCATGCGCGAGGATCGCGATATCCTCAAGGTGCTGGCAAAGTAAGCGCCCCGCCTGATGACTGACCCCCGCGCCGAGCCGGTTTGGCTAGACAGCCGCATTGCCTATGCCGTCCACGACCGCCAGCTTGCCGAGCATGGCGGCGGCGTAGGCCTGCGCGATGCTGGCGCGCTGGAATCGGCGCTGGCCCGACCGATCAATCGCTGGAATTATGGTGAGGATGAACTGGCCCAGCTTGCCGCAGCCTACGCTTTCGGCATTGCCCGCAACCATCCTTTCGTTGACGGCAACAAACGCACGGCATGGATCATGGCGCGCCTGTTCCTGCTCGCTAACGCGGTCGAAATCACATTCGACAAGGTCGAAGCGACCAACACAGTGATCGCCCTTGCTGCAGGGGAACTCAGCGAAGACGAACTCGCCGATTGGTTCCGGCAGCGGGTGGTGGTGGTTGGGTGAGATGATGCTATGAAGCCAAGCACTCTTCAGTTGGAGCGAGACAGACCGTGAATATAGTCAGCAGCGAACCCTCCCGCTTGTCGATCAGGGAGCCGATCCCGGAGATTTTCGAGGCTTGGTATCTGCTATCTGCCGCAGCCGACGCGCATCTTAACGGTGATGTGGTCGCCGCAGCGACGCTGTTTGCCAAGGCCGATATGCCCGCTGTTTACGACTGGGCTTGGGCGGACTGGCAGAGGCCCAGCCTGAACATTCGCATTCCGAAGCCGGAAAATGACATCAGCAAGTTGCCGAAGTCAGAACTCGATCCCGTCCGTGCGCCGAAAAAAGCGACCAAACAGGCAGTGCTTGCGCGTGACGGGTATCGTTGCCGATACTGCGGCATCCCGGTAATCGATGCCGACATCCGCAAGCTCGTTAACGGACTTTATCCCGAGGCTGTCCCGTGGACGAGCAGCGCGCCGGAGCAACAACACGCGGCATTCTCATGCTTTTGGCTCCAGTACGATCATGTGATCCCACACAGTCACGGCGGGCGCTCGGACGAGAATAATGTCGTCATCTGCTGTGCGCTCTGCAACTTCGGCAAGCTGAACTATACCCTCAAGCAACTCGACATTGCCGATCCGCGACAAAGGCCGCCGGTGCCGACGCGCTGGGATGGTCTGGAGCGTTTGCGCGGCTCCGCCTAACTCCACGTCGCGCGTTATGACCACGTGGCTCTGGGCGGCAGGCTCATCAGGATTGCGTCGATGTTGCCGCCGGTTTTCAGGCCGAAGATCGTGCCGCGATCATAGACCAGATTGAATTCGGCATAGCGGCCCCGGTATTCGAGCTGACGGGCCTCATCCTCCGGCGTGAACTTGCTCCCCATGCGTTTGCGCACCAGCGCCGGGAAGATGGCGAGGAACGCCTTGCCAACATCCTGTGTGAAGGCAAAATTGCGATCGAACGCCGCATCATCGGCGCATTCGAGGTGGTCGTAGAAAATCCCGCCGACCCCGCGATGCACCTGCCGATGGGGGATGAAGAAATATTCGTCCGCCCACTTTTTATACCGTTCGTAATAGGTCGGGTTATGCGGATCGCAGGCGGCCTGCATCGCGGCGTGGAATTCCGCCGTGTCTGCTGCGTAAGGGATCGGCGGGTTCAAATCCGCGCCGCCGCCGAACCATGCCTTGGTTGTAGTCAGGAACCGGGTGTTCATGTGGACGGCAGGCACGTGCGGGTTGGCCATGTGCGCCACCAGACTGATGCCGGTGGCGACAAACCCCGGTTCTTCCGCACTCGCGCCGTTGATTGAACCGGCAAACTCTTTGGCAAAGCTGCCGCGCACGGTCGAGACATTGACCCCGACCTTTTCGAACACGCGGCCTTTCATCAACCCCTGCACCCCGCCGCCGGGATCGGGGTTGCCGTCTTCTTCGCGGCTCCAGGGCGTGTAGGTGAAGCTGGCGTCCGATCCGGCCTCGCGTTCGATCGCCTCGAACTCGGCGCAGATCGAATCGCGCAAGCTTTCGAACCACGCCCGCGCGCGCGCTGTCTTGTCAGACCAATCCATAAATCCCGTTCACCCAGAGCGTGTCGAAGGGCCGTCCTTCTCCCGAGAGGGCGGGTTAGACAAAAAGACATTGCTTCGACAAGCGTAGCATGAACGGTTTTTGTTGCGGGCCGAAAGAAAGTCAGCAAAGGAAATCCATGGTTCCCGCTATGTTCGCGCCCTTCCCGTTCGCCGGTCACGAAATGTTGCTCGGCCCCGCGCGCGCTCTATACTGGCCAGCCGAGCGCACGCTGCTGGTGGCTGACCTGCATCTGGAAAAGGCGAGCTGGTTTGCGAAAACCGGACAGATGCTGCCCCCCTATGACAGCCGCGATACGCTCGAACGGCTGGCGGACGCGGTGCGGATAACGGGCGCGCGGCGGGTGATAACGCTGGGGGACAATTTCCACGATGATGCGGGCGCATTGCGGCTGGACGCGCATTGCACCGGAATGCTGGAGGCGCTGACCCGCGCGCTCGAATGGGTCTGGATCACCGGCAACCATGACGAACAGTTGCCCAAAGGCTTTGGCGGGACGATTGTGGACGAACTGGAGGTTGGCGGGATCAAGCTGCGCCACGAAGCCCGCGCGGGCGAGACTGCGCCTGAATTGTCCGGCCACTACCACCCCAAACTGCGGGTGAATGTCCGCAATCGCCATATTGCCCGCCCTTGCGCGGTCGTGGGCCGCAGCACCACCGGGGCCGAGCGGATGATCCTCCCTGCCTTCGGCACGCTCACCGGAGGGATGGACGCCGCCGCACCCGAAATCCGCGCCGCGCTGCAACCCGCGAACCGGATCGAGGCGCTGATGCCCGCCAAGGGCCGGATTGCGCGGTTTGCGCTGTGGCAGGCGGGGGCATGATAGAGTTCGCACCGCTCCGCTACGGCCTCGGCACGCTCACCATTTGGCATGGGGTCATCTTCGTTGCGATATTGAGCCCCGTTATCATCGCGCGTGTCAGCGGCACCGCCGGGGAATCGACGCTCGAAGCATCAGTGCCCGGGCTGATGCTGGCCAGCTTCATGACTGTCTGGATGTACTTCCTTGCTGCGCCAACTGTCGGTCAAATCTATGGCGACAAGTACCCGTTTGCGATGGTCTGGCCGTCAGCGCTGGTGCTCGGGTGCATGATGGCGGTTGGCTTTTTCACTTTCGTACTGGTCAGCGACGGCAAGCCGTTAACGTTGGAACTCGCCGGGTTAAGCCTTTTCTCTGTTGTAATGTTCTCGGCGCTTCTCACCTTGTTCGTCTGCATCGCGCATTATGTGATGCCGCGGGCAGCAGGCTTCGGCCTGTTCGCCTTCCCCAAGCTCTCGTGGGGCGTGCAGCTTTAGGCACCGCAAGACTCCACCTAGCGCTCGCCTTCGTTTCGCACTAAGGAGCGCGCTGATACGTAAGCAACCACAGGAGAACACCCCATATCACGTCCACCCCGGCGCTCGATGGCCCCGCCCGTAAAAAGCGGCCCTCGGTTTGATACCATGATCAATGTCCCCAAGGTCCGCGTCATCGATGACGAAGGCGAAAACCTTGGCGTGATGTTCACCCGCGAAGCGATTGAGCAGGCCAACGAGAAAGGTCTGAACCTCGTCGAAGTGTCCCCCAACGCGGACCCGCCGGTGTGCAAATACCTTGATGTCGGTAAATTCCGCTATGAAGCGCAGAAGAAAGCCAATCTGGCGCGCAAGACGCAGAAGACGCAGGATATCAAGGAAGTGAAGATGCGCCCGAACATCGACACGCATGATTATGACGTGAAGATGCGCAACGTCACCAAGTTCATCGAAAACGGCGACAAGGTGAAGATCACCCTGCGGTTTCGCGGGCGTGAAATGGCGCACCAGCATCTTGGCATGGATCTGCTGAAAAAGGTGCAGGAAGACGTGGCCGAAGTCGCCAAGGTCGAAGCCTTCCCGCGACTGGAAGGTCGCCAGATGCTGATGGTGCTGGCGCCGAAATAGGCCGCAGCAAGTTACGACAACACAGCAAGGGCGCGGAACCGAAAAGTTCCGCGCCCTTCTTGTTTGGCGACCCTCCGTGGTCACTGAGGCAATGCCCCCAAAGCAAATGACATCCCGCAAATTCGAACCAAATCTTAATGAAACTCAATGATTAAGGGGTAAGGTTTGAAAGGGGATGGGATCGTGAAAATTATCCAGCGCATTGGCTATGCCTTGCTCTTTATCGCGCTCGCCTATGTCGCCTTGCACAAGTTCGTGAATGCCCCTGTGTCGAGCGACCATTCGCCAGACGACGTGCTGGAAGCACTGGCCACGCTCGACATCCGCAAACAGCCTGGCGAGCCGGGAACCACGGCTGAGGCCGCAGGGGGCATATTGCCGGAATTCCGGATGGTACGTTCGCGCGACTTCGTGGAATGGAAGGTGATGAGTGGCGACCTCGTGACCATGACCATGACCGCGCGGGTCGAACCGGGCTGGCTCCGGGGGTCATGGGTCAAGGCTGAGGTCGCGCGCGGAGACGCACCGGATTCACGTACGTCCCCCGCATTCCGCTCTGAAGGCATTACGCTTGGACTGTTCAAGAACGCGATTGGGGACACGCTTGATTTGATTGGCTCCCCAGGGTGGGGCGACCATTGCGATGCGGTTCACGCTGACATGCTGGCCGAAGACGGCGGCTTTATTGAGAACCCCTTGGGCATCTTTTCGATTGACGGGCACCTCAAGGAACAGGGCTGCGACATGGCCGCCCGCGAGGACACGTTTCAGCAGGTGTCGAATACCATGGGTAAAGCGGACGGTGCGATGGATAGTTCAGCACCACGATCGCCGCGTCCTGATGATGACGCCGTAGGCGAGAGCGGGTTTAAAGTTGTCTCTCCCTACTAGGGTCAGGGCAGGCTGCGTGTGTAAGATTTAACGCAGTCCGCTCTGGTGCGCTTACCATACTCGGTGCTAGCTGGAGCGCGTGGATCGGAACGCCAAGCCATGACCGCACGCCGGATCGGCCTTTTGCTCGGGCCTGCTGCATTCGCGCTCACCGCGCTGCTGCTGCCGCCTGCGGGGATGGCGCCGGGGGCGTGGCTGGTTGCCGGTCTGGTGGTGTGGATGGCTGCCTGGTGGATGACCGAGGCGGTGCCGCTGGCTGTCACCGCGCTGCTGCCGTTCGTGGTGTTGCCCTTGTCGGGCGTCGCCGATGCTCAGGCCACGGCCAGCACCTATTATTCGCCGATCCTGTTCCTGCTGTTGGGCGGGGCGTTCATCGCGCTGGCGATTGAACGCACCGGGCTGCACCGCCGGTTGAGCCTTGCGATCCTGCGCGCGGTAGGCGGGCGCGGCGGCGCGGGGACATTGCTGCTGGCCTTCATGATTTCCGCAGCGCTGCTGTCGATGCTGATTTCCAACACCTCGACCGCGCTGATCATGATGCCGATGGCGCTGGCGGTGTTGCAGGGGGGCGGGAGCGTCGCCTCTAACGATGCGCCGCCGCCGCAGGACGGCATCGCGGGCGCACTGCCGATGGGCATTGCTTTTGCGGCCAGCATCGGCGGGCTTGGCACGATCGTCGGATCGCCCACCAATGCGATTGCGGTGGGCCTGCTGGATAGCATTGCTGGGGTGCGGATCAGCTTTATCGAATGGTCGATGTACGGCGTGCCGGTGGTTGTGCTGGGCATTCCGCTGGCCGCGTGGATCATCGGCCGGGTGCAGCGCGTGGCCGACCACCCGTTCGACATCGCCGCCGCCCGCGCCGCGATTGACAGTCACGCCGCATGGGCCGCGCCGGAAAAACGGCTGGTGCCGCTGGTGTTTGTCACCTTCATCGGGTGGGTCACGCAGCCGTTGGTCGCGCCGCTGCTGCCCGCCGGATCATGGACCGATGGCACCATCGCGGTGATCGCCAGCCTTGCGCTGTTCCTGATCCCCGATGGCACGGGCCGCCCGCTGCTGGTGTGGAAAGAGGCCGACCGCGCGCCGTGGAGCGTGATCTTCATGTTCGGCGGCGGGTTGGCGTTGGCGGGCGGAATGCAGGCATCGGGGCTGGCTGATTGGGTCGGGCAGGCGCTGCTGCCGCTCGAACATTGGCCGCTGTTGCTGGTCGCGCTGGCGGTGGTTGCATTGGTGATCGTGGTGACCGAATTTGCCAGCAATGTCGCGACCGCCACCGGGATCGTGCCAGTGGTCGCCGCGCTGGTGGTAGCGTTGGGGGCTGATCCGGTGCTGCTCGCCCTGCCCGCCGCGCTGGCGGCCAGCTGGGGCTTCATGCTGCCCGCAGGCACTGGCCCCAACGCGATCGCCTGGGCCACGGGACGCATCAGGATCGAACGGATGGTGACAGCGGGCGCACTGCTGGATCTGGCAGGCATCGTGCTGATCGTGGGTGTGGTGTGGGGAATTGCAGCGCTTGTCTGAATATTGATTCGCCTGTCTGAAACCACCGCCGCTGCGCTTGCAACGCTGGTCGGCGCGCGATATTCGGTTGGCGATTGAGCACTGGCTGCGGAGAGGCGTTCCTGCGGAGGTTAGGAACGGGTGCCCTGCCCATTGCGACCAGCTCCCGCCTTCCTGGGAGCGTATGTCTAGGAAGGGCAATCTGCACATGACCGACGCTGTCGATGCGACCAATATCCCCACCCCGCGCCGCAAACCCAAACCCGGCATCAAGTCCATCGGCGGGCGCGCGTTAAAGCCATCCACCCTGATGATGGGCCACGGTTATGATCCGGTGCTGTCCGAAGGATCGCTGAAAGCCCCGATCTTCCTTACCTCGACCTTCGCGTTTGAAAGCGCCGCTGCGGGCAAGCGCCATTTCGAAGGCATCACCGGCCTGCGTGAAGGCGGCGCGGAAGGCCTAGTCTATTCGCGGTTCAACGGCCCCAATCAGGAAATCCTCGAAGGCCGGCTCGCCATTTGGGATGGGGCCGAAGACGCGCTCGCCTTCAGCAGCGGGATGACGGCGATCTGCATCCTGTTGATGGCCTATGCCAGCCAGAACGACGTGATCGTGCATTCCGGGCCGCTCTATGCCGCATCCGAAGGCTTTGTCGCCAAGGTGCTGAGCCGGTTTGGCGTCACCTATATTGATTTTCCCGCCGGGGCGACCCGCGCTGAACTGGACACGGTGCTGGCCAAGGCCAAGGCGCAGGCCGAAGCGCAAGGCGGCAAGGTGGCGATGATCTACCTTGAAAGCCCCGCCAATCCCACCAACGCGCTCGTCGACATCGAAGCCGTCGCCGCTGCGCGCGACCACGCACTTACAGGCACGCCCATTGCGATCGACAACACCTTCCTCGGCCCGTTGTGGCAGCGCCCGCTGGATCATGGCGCGGATATTGTCGCCTATTCGCTGACCAAATATGTCGGCGGCCATTCGGATCTGGTTGCGGGCAGTTTAGCTGGCGCGAAACGGTGGATGGACCCGGTGCGCGCGCTGCGCAACACGATGGGCGGGATCGTTGATCCCAACACCGCATGGATGTTGATGCGCAGCCTTGAAACGGTTGAACTGAGGATGCAGCGCGCGGGCGAAAACGCGACGAAAGTGTGCGATTTCCTGAAATCTCACCCCAAGGTCGAAGGGCTGGGCTATCTCGGCCTGATCAATGATGCGCGCCAGCAGGATATCTATGATCGTCACTGCCTTGGCGCCGGATCCACGTTCTCGGTGTTCATCAAGGGCGGAGAGGCGGAAAGTTTCGCCTTCCTCGATCATCTGACAATCGCCAAACTTGCCGTCAGCCTTGGCGGGACGGAAACGCTGGCGAGCCACCCGGCGTCGATGACCCACCTGTCGGTTCCGGCGGCGCGCAAGGCGATGCTGGGGATTACCGACAATCTCGTGCGGATCAGCGTGGGGATCGAGGATGCCGATGATCTGATCGCCGATTTTGCGCAGGCGCTGGAATATGTGTGAGCTTTCTCGCCCCGCTTGATAGAGTGCAAGCGAGGCGAGGGAGAAACCACCATGACCGACACACGCAAGCCCGTATTCCTGGTCCTTGGCGCAGGGGCCGGGATCGGGGGCCATGCCGCTGCGCATTTTGCCGCCGGGGGATACCACGCGGTATTGGCGCGGCGTTCTGATGAGGCCGGGCTGGCGCGGTTGGTTGGCGCAATCGAAGCCGCGGGCGGCAGCGCCAACGGCACCCTGCTCAACGCGGCGGACGATGGCACGATCGAGGAACTGGTGGCGCGCACCGAAGCCGATATCGGCCCGATTGCCTGCGCGCTCTACAATCTCGGCGCGCAGATTGGCACCCGCGCCCTGCCCGATACCCCGCACCGCACGTTTGAACTGGGTTGGCGGCTGGGCACCTATGGCGTGTTCCGGCTGGCCCACGCGCTGCTGCCGGCGATGGTCGAGCGGGCGAAAACAGGCGCGCATGGCACGCTGCTGGTCACGTCATCAACTGCGGCAGTGCGCGGCAATGCCGGACAACACAGCCACGCCGCCGCAATGGGCGGGCGGCGGATGCTGTGCCAGACATTGAACGCCGAATTTGCCCCGCACGGTGTCCATGTCGCGCACGTGGTGGTCGATGGCGCGGTTGATGCCCCTGACACATTGGGCAAGCTGCTGGGTGACAATTTCGCTGGCTTCAAGGCGGCGAAAGGTTCCGATGGCATCATCAATCCCGCATCCCTGGCGCAAACGTACTGGCACCTCGCCCACCAGCCACGCGATTGCTGGACGCACGAAATCGACGTGCGCCCGTGGAGTGATGTGGCGTGGTGGAACGACAACCCCGATCCGCAAATCGACAGCCGGGGCAAGGGGTTTGCGGGGCCGCAGGATACGCCATGAAGGCTTGCAAACAGGCTTTTATTCCGTAGGTTGGTCTGGTTCGAAATATCGGGGGATGTGACGATGGGGCTGGAATGTTGCGGACACCAACACGCTGATGGCACGCCGGAGGCGGCGTGGATCAACCCCTGCCTGTGCGGCGCGCCCAAAACGCAGGCGGCCTTTGACCGGATTGAAGCTGATCTCTCGCGGCGGCAGGCATTGGGCGGCACGGCGGCGGTGCTGGGGATGTTCGCCGGGTTCGGGCTAGCCCCCAGCTTCGCTCGCGCGCAGACGCCGGGGCGGCCCACGGTTCTGACCAATTGCAGCTATTTTGATGGCACCACCTTGCGGATGCAACAGGGCCGCGAAATCGTGGTCGAAGGTGGCAAGATCAGCGCGATCGTCAATGCCGGAACCGGGCCGCAAGACGCAGACCGGATCGACTGCGGCGGGCGCAGCGTTACGCCGGGGCTGATTGATAGCCACTGGCACGCCACCCTTGTCAGCGTCAGCCAACTGGCCGCTCTAACGCAGGATATCGCCTTCATCCACCTGATCGCCGGGCAGGAAGCAGGCGCAACCCTGATGCGCGGCTTCACGACTGTGCGCGACACCGGCGGACCGGCATTCGGGTTGAAACAGGCGGTGGATCGCGGCGTGCTGGCTGGCCCGCGCATCTTCCCGTCGGGTGCGATGATTTCGCAAACATCGGGCCATGGCGATTTCCGCCTGCTCAACGCCCTGCCCCGCATGGACGGCGATCCCGCAGATTACACTGAACGCACCGGGGTTGCCGCGATTGCCGATGGTGAAGCCGAGGTGCTGCGCCGAACGCGCGAACAATTGATGAAGGGCGCATCGCAGATCAAGATCATGGCGGGCGGCGGGGTCACTTCGCTGTATGACCCGCTCGACACCGCGCAATTCCTTGAAGAGGAAATGCGTGCCGCCGTGCGCGCGGCGGCGGATTGGGGCACCTATGTCTGTTCGCACGTCTACACGCCAGAAGGCATCCAGCGGGCGCTGCGGGCCGGGGTCAGGTCGATCGAGCACGGCCAGTTGGCCGACATCGCCACCATCCGCATGATGAAGGCTGAAGGGGCATGGTGGTCAATCCAGCCCTTCCTGTCCGATGAAGATTCCAATCCCAGAGCCGACCCGGTCCAGCAGGCCAAGGGCGAACAGGTCGCGCGCGGCACAGTGCAGGCGTTCGAGCAAGGCCGCGCCGAGGGGGTGAAGATGGCGTTTGGCACCGACATCCTGATGAACCCCGGTGGTTCAGCCAGTCAGGGGCGGCAACTGGCCAAGCTGACCCGCTTCATGGCCCCGTTAGAGGCCCTGCGCATGGCAACCGGCGCGGCGGGCGAGTTACTGGCAATGTCGGGCGAGCGCGCGCCCTATCCGGGCAAGCTTGGGGTGATCGAGCCGGGCGCGCTGGCAGATCTGCTGGTGTGGGACGGCAATCCATCAGCCAGCCTCGATTTTATCGGTGATCCGGCGAGCAACCTGAAACTGGTGATGAAGGGCGGGCGGGTGTTCAAGGAGAACTTGGCGTGATCCGGGCATCAATCGCCGCGCTGGCCGTGTTGGCAATACTGCCCGCTCCGCTGGCAGCGCAGGAGCCTGCCGCCCAATCGACCGATGATGACTGGTCTGGGCAAGTCACCATTTATGGCTGGGGCGCCGGGATCGGCGGGGATTTCACTCCCTTTTCCGGCGGGCCGGCATTGGAGTTCAACAAATCACTGGGTGAGGTGCTGGAAGATCTCGATGCCGCAATCTTCGCCACAGCACTGGCGCGCAAAGGCGATTTGGTGCTGCTGACCGATTTCAGTTACACCAAGAGTTCCAAAGACGGCCTTGTGCCGCCGGGCATTCCCGCCGCAGGAAAAGTTGCGATTCGCTCGCTCTCATTGCTCGGCGGCAAGCGGTTTCAGGCGAGCGATACGACCACCATCGACGTGCTCGGCGGCGTGCGTGTGTGGAGCCTTGATGGCAGGGTGGACGTCCCGCTTGCCGGGATCGCGCTGGCGCCGGACGATACCTTCGTCGATCCCGTCACCGCAATCCGGCTGAACAGCCAGATCGCGCCGCGCCTGTCATTGCTGGCCTATGGTGATGTCGGCGGGTTCGCAGTGGGCTCCGACCTCACATGGCAAGGCGTTGCGACCCTGAATTACCGCGCGGGAAAATCGCTCTACCTGTCAGCAGGCTACCGCCACCTTTACCTTGATCGGCCATCAGGCGGGACACGGTTTGAAGGCTATCTCAGCGGGCCATTGGCGGGTGCCACGCTGACATTCTGAAGCAACGCGCTATCCCCGCCATTCACGCCGTTCTTCGGCGGCGCGCAGCACTTCGTAGGATACCTGTATCGCCTGAAACTGCTTGGCCGCTTCGGCATCGCCGGGCTTTACATCGGGGTGAACTTCCTTGGCGCAGGCGCGGTAAGCTTTTTTGATCGCGGTAAAATCGGCGTCCGCTTCAAGCCCCAGCAATTCAAGCGCGCGCATTTCATCGGTGCTGCGCGAACCATCGCCCGATCCGGCCCAGCCGTAATACGCGCTTTCAGCGTAACCGGCGTTTTCGCGCTGTTCAGCACGGGTGCGTTCGTCCTTTTCGGCCTGCTCCAGCCCTTCGAAATAATCCCAGCCGGAATTATATTCTGCGGCGTGTTTCTGGCAGAAATACCACCGTTCGCGGCTGTTGGGGGCTTTGGGCGCAGGGCAATTGCCCGGCTCGGCGCAGCCGTGGCGGTCGCAGATGCGCACCTGCGTGGCTTCCTGCGAGGAGCCGTAGGCCCGCCAGCGCGGAAAGCCCCAGTCGAGCGAACGCTTGGCGCGGCTCATCGCGGGGCACCGGGGCGGCGGCGGTAAATGTTGTTGGTCGATGGCATTGGGCAGTCAATCTAGGCGAGGTGGCGGGGATTGGGAAGCGGTGAGACAAGAAAAACCAGTTGCAATGTGAAATGCTGCAATGCAATAGGCTGCAATACGATGGTTCGCCATTCGATCAGGAAAGACTTCAGGATGAGCCCGCAATTGACCCTTTCCAGCCTGTTTTCAGTGCTTGCGCTGGCGGGCCTCTGCGTGGTGACAAGTGCGCGCGATCTTGCCGGGATCGACGCCCCGGCTGCGGCTGCGGCTGCGCCCTATGCGGTGCAGGCCGAGCTTGCACCCGGCCTGCATTCACTCTGATCCTCAGTTAATGATGACCGAGGCGGCGCGGCGGTTCTGCGCCCACGCACCTTCATTCGATGCCAGCGCCACCGGGCGTTCCTTGCCGTAACTCACCACTGAAATGCGGTTCGCATTGACGCCAAGGCTGACGAGGAAGTTCTTCGCCGCAGTCGCGCGGCGTTCACCCAGCGCAAGGTTGTATTCGCGCGTGCCGCGTTCGTCGGCATGGCCTTCGATCGTGAAGGTCACTTGCGGATACTGCGCGAAATACTGCGCCTGTGCCTGCAAAGCGGCGGCATCTTGCGAATCGACGTTGTAGCGATCCGTATCGAAATAGATCGTGGTGGATGATCCAACCGCAACGGCGAAATGCTGCTGCGATCCGACCTGCGGGCCACTGGGCTGCACTGCCGGTGCAGGCTGGGTCACGGTGGGCGCCGGTTCGGGCGGCGGAGGCAGTTGTTCGGGCGCTTTCTTGGCGCAGGCGGCAAGGCTGGTGGCGGATGCCAGCAGCAGGATCGTGGCAAGTTTCGTGTTCATCGCTTGGTTCCTTTCATCGTAACAGGCTTATTCAAGGCCGGATCGGGCCCCAGGCGGGGTCGGAGGCGTCAACCGGGGTCGGCAGGCGGCGTTCGTTCTGGCCGGTCAGATCGACCTGCCAGATGCCCGAACGCCCGGTGTTGCGTTCGGTGCGGAAGAACTGGATGATGCGGCCATTGGGTGCCCAGGTCGGGGCTTCATCCTGCCAGCCGCGGGTCAACACCCGCATATTGCCGCCGCCGGTATTCATCACCGCGATGTTGAAGTCCCCGGCGATCCGGGTGAAGGCGATCTGGTCGCCGCGCGGGCTCCATTCGGGCGTGGCGCAGCGTCCGCCGAAAAAGCTGATGCGTTTCTGGTTGGTGCCATCCGCGTTCATCACATAGCATTGCTGGCTGCCCGAACGGTCGCTTTCAAACACGATTTTACTGCCATCGGGCGAATAGGATCCGCCCACGTCGATGCCGGGATTATCAGTCAGCTTGACGCTCGCCCCGCCGGTCGCAGGCACGCGGTAGATGTCGGTATTGCCCGCCACCGCCATCGAATAGAGGATGAAGCGGCCATCGGGCGACCAGCGCGGGGCGATGGTGGGATTGCGGTTTTCAGATACCAGCGTCTGCTTGCCGCTGCCGATGTCATAGACATAGATGCGCGGATTGCCGTCGACATAGGACAGATACAGAATCTTCGAATAGTCGGGTGAATAGCGCGGAGTAAGCGCGGTGGCGCTGCCAAGCGTCAGAAAACGGTGGTTGGCCCCGTCGCTATCCATGATCGCCAACCGCTTGACCCGGCGATCTTTCGGCCCGGTTTCCGCGATATAGGCGATGCGGCTGTCAAAGAACGGGCTTTCGCCGGTCAGGCGCGAGAAGATCAGGTCGCTGCACTTGTGCGCGGCGCGCCGCCAATCCGCCGGGCCGACCACCCAGCCTTCGCGCACCAGTTCATCCTGCAAGGCGACATCATAGAGGTAGCAGCCGACCACCAGCTTGCCATCATCGCGCGCGCGGACATAGCCGTGCACCAGCATTTCCGCGCTGCGCCCGCTCCATGTGGAGAAGGCCGGGGCGGTGATCTGGTTGAAGGCGGGCTGCGGCAGGCTGTCGGGGCCGACCGGCTTGAACAGCCCGTTATTGCGCAGGTTGGCAGTGATGACGCGGGCAACTTCGCGCCCCAGCGCGCCGGTGCCGCCCTCGTTGGCGGGGGTGGGGCGTTCGCGGTCGGTGGCGAAGGCCGGGATGGCGATGCCGATGTCCGACCATGCGTTTTCATCGGTGACGGTGAAGGAAATGCCTTCCTCCGCCTGCGCTGCAGAAGCATCGGTGGCGGTGGTTTCCACCCGGCCATCCTCGCTGATCGGCGCGCCAAGATCCTGCGCCATCCCCGTAGCGGGCATCGCGGCGGTCAGCAAAAGGGCGGCAAGCAATACGGGTTTCATCGTGATGTGTTCCTATCAAACCGAGCGCCCCGGACAGCCTTCCAAGCCTCGTAATATTCTTCCGGCAGGTCAAACGGCGCGGCCAGTTGCACTGCGCGAATGGCATTTTCCGCATGGCGCGCTGCCTGTGTGCGGTTGGCATCGTTGATCCCGCTCTGGTTGCGCACACGCGGGCGGCCTTTCAGGCTACCATCCGGGTTCAGGTCAAAGTCGACCAAAGTTACAAGTTGGTCAACCTCCAAACCCTGCGGCGCGGTCCAATGCGGCTTGACCTGACGCGCCAGCGCCTGCCCGATAGAGGCCTTGGCGCTCGCCCCGATCTGCGAAGCGGGGATGCGGGTTTCTGTCGTGGTGGTGGACGAACCGGCCCCGCCGAGGAAATCATCGCCAATCCGGCTCCCCCCCCCCGCTTCCGCCGGTTTGGCGGGCGCAGCGCTGGGCTTGGGCGCGGGGGTGCGGGTGGTGCGTTTCGGCTGGGGCGGCGGAGTAGCCGCGGCACGCTCGGCGCGTTCGGGCTGCACAGGATCGGGCGCAGGCGCGGGGGTATCGGACAGCGTCGGCGCAATCGCGGCGCGGCTTTCCGCCACGGGATCGGGCGCACTCGCCTCCAGCCCCACTTCGGTCGCAAGGCTCACCATCATGCGTTCGGGAAACACCGACACTTCGCTGCGCACCGCCTGCATCAACAGCACGGCCACCAGCACGCCGTGCAGCACCAATGCTGCGGCAAGGCCGACCTTCTCCTCGCTCCGGAACGCCATTTCACCCACCATGGTTCTGCAGTTATGGGGCCGAAACTGAACCATCCGTGACCAGCGAGATCGAAGTGAAGCCCGCGCGGCCCAATTCACCCATCACCGCCATCACCCGGCCATAATCAAGGCTGCGATCCCCGCGCAGCACAATCAGCGGCGGCTCCCCGCCCCGATCCAGCGTCTCAAGCGCGGCGGGAAGCCCGCCGGTCGGCACGGCGGTATCTTCTATATAGATGACCCCTGCGCGGTCGATCGAGATGGTGATCTGATCGGGGGTTTCCTCCACCGGCACGGCGCGACTTTCCGGCAGTTCCACCGGCACGCCGACGGCGGGCAGCGTGACCGTCACCATGAAGATGATCAGCAGCACCAGCATCACGTCCACTAGCGGCGTGACGTTGATTTCAGCCATCGCGCTGCGCCGCGTGCGCTTGCCCCGGCGGGAAGAGGATAGATTTATGGCCATTTTTGTTTTTCGCACGCCCCTCCGGGCGCGCGATCCTCGCTAGACGCGCAGCAAAGCTGCGCCCGCTGCGGGCGGGCAGTCGCCCTTGCGGCGGCGCTGCCGCCGATTGACACCAATCTTTTCATAACCGATCCAACTCGCGGCTCAGCCCGGTGTGCAGCTTGTCAGCAAAGCGTTGCAGCTTCGCTTCATACTGGTTCACCGACGCGCCAAAGCGGTTATAGGCAATCACCGCCGGGATCGCCGCGAATAGCCCGATGGCGGTAGCAAACAGCGCTTCGGCAATGCCGGGGGCGACCACGGCGAGGCTGGCGCTTTGCTGCGCGCCGATCTGGAAAAAGCTGTTCATGATCCCCCACACCGTGCCGAACAGGCCGACAAACGGCGCGACCGATCCGACCGTGGCGAGGAAATTGAGCCGTCCGGCGAGCTCATCGGCCTCCTCGGCGATCTGGCTTTCCATCACTGCGCTGACCCGCTGGCGGGTGGCGTCGCGATCAAACGGCTGCTTGGCGGTCGACCGCTTCCATTCGTCCAGCCCAGCGCCCGCCACACGCGCGGCGGGGACTTCCCTGCGCGCCTGTTTGGTCAGCAGGCCTTCGCGGTCGCGGTGCTCCCAGAACTCGGCTTCGTATGCGCGCGATTTGCGGGTCAGGCCGCCAAGCCGCAGGCTGAACGAGACGATGATCATCCACACCCAGATGCTGGCGAGGATCAGGCCCACCATCACCGCTTGCACGATGATATCGGCCTGCAGAAACAGTTCGACCGGATCAAGCCGGGTGGCAGCAGGGGCAGCGGCAACGGCGCTAAGCAGGGCAAGCGTCACGGGTTCAGATTTCCTCGTTCATGAATGTCTGGAAGGCAGCGCGCCAAGCGGCAGGCTGACGGCGCGGGCGACCGTCAAAGGTAATAAAGCCGACCCGCAGGTGGGCTTCGCACAAGGTATCATCTCCCCGCCTTGCAATCTGGTGCATCCGGCACGACGCCGCACCAAGTTCGGTGCAGCGGGTTTCGATCACCACATCATCGTCCAGCTTTGCGGGGCGCAGATATTTCAGGTTGACCTCGGACAGGGCATAGGCGCCCTCCCCACCTTCAATCGCGGCGCGCTGATCTATGCCGAGCACGCGCAACAGGTCAGAGCGCGCCCGTTCGAACCAGCGCAGGTAATTGGCGTGGTAGGTGATCCCCGACAGATCCGTATCCTCATAATAGACGCGCACCGCATAAAGATGCCGCGCACCATCAAGGATGCCGCCGGGGGGAGTGGGAGAGATCATCGCGGCTCGCATTAGCGCAGCCGGGAATCGCTGCAAAGCCGGGTGTTGCGATTTGTCGATGAATGGCAGTGGAACGGGGCTTAGCCCGCACTCGCCGCCGCGCAATCATCGGTTGCAATGCGAAGAAAATGCAGCCCGGATGGGCTGCATTAAACACAAATCATACGCCCCAATGGCTCGCCGCCAAAGATATGGACATGCAGGTGCGGCACTTCCTGCCCGCCATGCGCGCCGATATTGGCGAGCAGTCGGTAACCGGGTTCGACCAGCCCCTTGGCCCGCGCCACTGCACCCACCGCGCGCACAAACCCGGCGATTTCAGCATCCGAGGCCGTGGTCGAAAAATCGTCCCAGCTGACATAGCGGCCCTTGGGCACCACCAGCGTGTGCACCTCTGCCTGCGGGTTGATATCCTCAAACGCGAAAGCCCACTCGTCCTCGTAGACTTTGTTTGACGGGATGTCCCCACGCAGGATTTTCGCAAAGATATTGGCATCATCATAAGGCAGGGTCGGATCAATCGGCATTATTCGCTCCGTGATGCTTTTTCGGTGATGCCAGAGGTGCCTTCGCGGCGTTCGAGTTCGGCCAGCACCGCGGCCAGCTTGACCTCGCGCGCACCAAGCATGACAAGCAGGTGGAACAACAGGTCGGCCGCTTCCTCGACCAGATCGACCTCGTCCCCCGCAAGCGCGGCGATTACCGCCTCGGTCGCTTCCTCACCGAGTTTCTGGGCGATTTTGGAGAGGCCTTTGTCGTGGAGCTTGGCCACATAGCTTTCGTCCGGCGAAGCATGGCGACGCTCAGCGATAGCGGCTTCTAGGCGGGATAAGATGTCCATTGGCATGTCCATAGTGGACACGCGCGCGCAATTGAAGTCCCATCCCTTTGGTGAAGGGAGATTAACCGCGTGCTGGCAAGCCAGTCGCCCGCAGCGCCGCGTGGGCCTCGGCGATGGTGTGGGTGCCGAAATGGAAGATGCTCGCCGCCAGCACCGCGCTGGCATGGCCCTTGGTCACGCCGTCAACGAGGTGTTCAAGGCTCCCCACCCCGCCGCTGGCGATCACCGGGACGCTGACCGCATCGGCGATGGTGCGGGTGAGGTCGAGGTCATAGCCGCGCTGCGTGCCGTCCCCGTCCATCGAGGTGACGAGCAATTCGCCTGCCCCCAGCGCCGCGACCTGCATCGCGTATTCAACCGCATCAATCCCCGTGGGCTTGCGCCCGCCGTGGGTGAAGATTTCCCAATTCCCGCGCGGGGTGCGCCGCGCATCGACGCTGGCGACAACGCATTGGCTGCCGAACTTCGCGGCGATTTCGCCCACCAGTTCGGGCCGGGCAACGGCCGCAGAGTTGACCGCCACCTTGTCCGCGCCGGCCAGCAGCAGCGCGCGCGCATCTTCCGCCGAACGTACCCCGCCGCCCACGGTCAGCGGCATGAAGCACACCTCTGCTGTGCGCCGCACCATGTCTAACAACGTCCCGCGCCCTTCGTGGCTGGCGGAAATGTCTAAGAAACACAGTTCATCCGCACCCGCTGCGTCATAGGCGCGCGCCTGCTCCACCGGATCGCCCGCGTCCTTCAGATCGACGAAATTGACGCCCTTGACCACGCGGCCATTGGCGACATCAAGGCAGGGGATGACGCGGATGCGGACAGTCATTCACGGCTCCCCATCGCAATCGCCGCCGCCAGATCGAGCCGCCCTTCATACAGCGCCCGCCCGGTAATCACCCCCTCGATCCCCTCATGCGCGTGGAGCGCCAGCATATGGATGTCGTCCAGCCCCTTGACCCCGCCGCTGGCGATCACCGGAATGTCCACGCGGCGGGCGAGATCGACGGTCGCGTCGATGTTCACACCCTTGAGCAAGCCGTCGCGGCCAATGTCGGTGAACAATAGCGAGGCAACCCCCGCATCCTCAAACCGGCGGGCGAGATCCACGACCGGCACGTCCGAGACCTCCGCCCAGCCCTCGGTCGCTACATGGCCGTCTTTCGCGTCCACCGCGACGACGATGCCGCCTTCCCATTCGCGGGCCATGTCTTTCACAAATTCGGGGTTCTTGAGCGCGGCGGAGCCCATCACCACCCGCGCCACGCCGAGGTTGAACCAGCCTTCAACCGCCGCCGCATCGCGGATGCCGCCGCCCAGCTGCACATAGCCGGGGAAGGCTTCGACAATCGCCTCGACCGCCGCGCGGTTGCGGCTTTCGCCCGCAAAGCTGCCGTCAAGATCGACCACGTGCAGGTGCTCGGCCCCGGCATCGGCGAAGATCAACGCCTGCGCGGCCGGATCATCGCCATAAATCGTGGCGCGCTCCATGTCCCCTTCGGCAAGGCGGACGACCTGACCGCCTTTGAGGTCGATGGCGGGGAAGACGATCATGCCAAACTCCTCATGGATACCACTCCAAAAAGCGCCGGAGCACCGCCAGCCCGTAGCTCTGGCTCTTTTCCGGGTGAAACTGCACGCCCAGCACATTACCACGCGCCACCGCCGCCACCAGCCCCTCGCCGTGGTCGGTCATCGCCGCGACATCCGCACCGTTATCGGCAGCGAAGTGGTAGGAGTGGAGGAAATAGGCTTCCCCCTCCGCAATCACCGGGTGATTTCTGGCATGGGGCAGGATCGCAACGTCGTTCCAACCCATGTGCGGCACCTTGATGCTTGCGTCGGTCGGTTCGATCAGCCGCACCTCACCCGCGATCCAGCCAAGACCGGGGGTTTCGCCATGCTCCAGGCCGCGATCTGCGAGAAGCTGCATCCCCACGCAGATGCCAAGGAACGGCGCGCCGCCGACATGGACGCGCTCAGTCATCGCCTCGACCATGTGCGGGATGGCGCGCAGCCCTTCGGCGCAGGCTTTAAAACTGCCGACGCCGGGCAGCACGATCCGGTCAGCCGCGCGCACCACGAACGGATCGGCGGTGACGGTGACGTCCGCTCCCGCCGCCTTCAGCGCATTGTGAACCGAATGGAGGTTGCCCGCGCCGTAATCAATCAGCGCGATAACCTCAGGCATTTTTGTTTTCCGCACGCCCCTCCGGGCGCGCGATCCTCGCTACGCGCGCAGCACAGCTGCGCCCGCTGCGGACGGGCGCCAGAACGCTTTGGCGGCCTTGCGGCTGCTGCGCAGCCGAATTACCCACCCAATTGCCCCTTGGTGCTCGGCACGCTCTCGCCCTTGCGCGGGTCGCGTTCCACCGCCTGCCGCATCGCGCGGGCAAAGCCTTTGTAGATACTTTCGCAGATGTGGTGGTTGTTGCTGCCGTAAAGCAGTTCGATATGCAGCGTGATCCCCGCCGCCTGCGATACCGAATGGAACCAGTGTTCGATCAGTTCGGTATCCCACTCGCCCAACTTTTCCTGGGTGAAGCGCGCGTTCCATACCAGAAACGGGCGCCCGGAAATGTCCAGCGCCACCCGCGCCAGCGTCTCGTCCATCGGCGAATAGGCCGCGCCGTAACGCCCGATCCCGGCCTTGTCGCCCAGCGCCTGCGCGATGGCCTGACCCAGCGCAATCGCCGAATCTTCGGTGGTGTGGTGCTGATCGACGTGGAGATCGCCTTCGACTTTCATCGTCACATCGATCAGCGAATGGCGGCTGAACTGTTCGACCATATGATCGAGAAAGCCGATTCCCGTGGACACATCATAGGCGCCCGATCCATCAAGATCGACGTGGATCGCGATGCGGGTTTCGGTGGTGTTGCGCTCTATCGAGCCGGTGCGGGCGAGGATGTTGGCCATATTCCGGCGCTATAGCCCTCTCGCGGCCCATGACAAGCACCTGCCAAACCCGTGGGATCATGCTGCAAAGGGCTTGACCAAGCCCGCGCGTCCCGCCACGAATCCGCCCACCATGAACAGCGACACGCCCGACAGCCTGATCCCCTATGACGAAATCGTGCAGGAAGCCCTGCGCGCGGTGGTGGGCCGGGTGCTCGGATCAATCGTTGGCGGTGGCGGCGCACTGCCGGGAACTCACCATTTCTACATCACCTTCAAGACCGGCGCGCCGGGCGTTTCGATCCCGCCACGCCTGCGCGAACGCTTCCCCGATGAAATGACCATCGTGCTGCAGAACAAGTTCTGGGATCTTGAAGTGGGCGAAGACGGCTTTTCAGTCAGCCTCACCTTCAATCAGGTGCCGTCAAAACTGGTCATCCCGTTCGCCGCGATCACTGCGTTTGTCGATCCGGCGGTTGATTTCGGCCTCCAGTTTCAGGCCGCAGCCGAAGAATTCGCCCCGGAAACGCACGAGGATGCCGAAAACGACGGCACCGATCCCGATGGTGACGGCGATGGCGACGGATCAAACGTCGTGTCGGTCGATTTCGGGCGCAAGAAGTAGCGCCGATGGCGTGGGCCAAGCGGACAGGTGCACAGGTGAAGCGCAGCGCGAGTGCGCCCGTCCCGGCTGCGGCTGAAACCCCTGCCCCCGCAGATACGTCCACAGATGCACCGCCAGCCACCATTGCGGACAAATCACCGCCGTCCAGCCTGGTCGCTGGTACCAACCTGATGATCGCCGATATCGTGCTGCGCTCAGCGGGCAGCCTGCTGCGCAAACGGGCGGAAAAAGGCCTGTTGGCGGCCAGTTCCGATGGTGATTATGACAAGGCCGAGGCTGATCGCCTGATCGATGGCCGCTCGCTGGCTGCCAGCGTGGCATTGTGGGGGGCGAGCCGCATCGCCACCCGCTCGCCCTTGGGCCTTGTGGTGGTGGCCGGAGGCCTCGCCGCCAAACTGCTGTATGACCGGGGCAAACGGCTCGAAACCAACCGCCGCGCGCGCAAACGAACGGGCAACAACGGCTGAGCGCTCTTGATTTGTGCCCTCCTCTTGGGGCAACGGGCGCTATGGGCGATACCTCACACAATTCAGCCGACCAGCTTCACCGCCGCGGCCTGATGTTCATTCTGTCCTCACCGTCGGGTGCGGGCAAGACCACCTTGTCGCGGATGCTGCTCGCCAAGGACGGCGAGATCAAGCTGTCGGTATCAGCCACCACCCGCCCCCCGCGCCCGGGCGAGGTTGACGGCGTGCATTACCACTTCGTTTCAGACGATCTGTTCCAGCAGATGATTGACGAGGACGATTTCTACGAATGGGCCGAGGTGTTCGGCTATCGTTATGGAACGCCCAAGGGAATCATCCGCGCCGCCTTGAAAGACGGGCAGGATTTCCTGTTCGATATTGACTGGCAGGGCACCCAGCAGCTTTACCAGAAAGATCAGCAGGATGTGGTGCGGGTATTCATCCTGCCTCCGTCAATCAATGAACTCCACCGCCGCCTGCACAGCCGCGCCACCGACAGTGCCGAAGTGATCACCGCCCGCATGGAACGCGCGCGGGCCGAAATCAGTCACTGGGACGGGTATGATTACGTGATCATCAATGATGATATTGAGGTCTGCTTTGCCAAAGTCCGCGCCATCCTTGAGGCCGAGCGGATGAAGCGTCAGCGTCAGACCGGGCTGATCCCGTTTGTGCGTGGGCTGATGGGATAACCAAGCATGACATCTGCCACCGCCCACCCCGATGATCCGCACGTCGTCCACCGCAGCGGCTGGTTGAGGGCGGCTGTGCTGGGGGCGAATGACGGGATTATTTCGGTATCCTCGCTGATCATCGGTGTGGCCGCCGCAACGCCGCAGCCGCAGGCTGTTCTGGTTGCCGGGGTGGCAGGCCTATTGGCAGGCGCGCTGTCGATGGCGGCGGGCGAATATATCTCGGTTTCATCGCAGCGGGATTCCGAACAGGCGGATATCCGGCGCGAACAGCACGCGCTGGTGCACACGCCCGAGGCCGAGCAGGAAGAGCTTGCCGCGATCTATCAGAGCCGCGGGTTGAGCGCGCAAACCGCCGCCGCCGTCGCGCGCGAGCTGACCGCGCACGATCCGCTGGCCGCCCATGTGCGTGACGAACTGGGCTTGAGCGAAGCGCTCACCGCGCGCCCGTTGCAGGCCGCGCTTGCTTCTGGTGCGACGTTCAGCGTGGCGGCGGCGGTGCCGCTGATCGCGGCCTTTCTCGCCCCGGCGGCAGTGATTATCCCGGTGGTGGTGGTGATTTCCGTGATCGCGCTTGCGATCCTCGGCGCGCTTGGCGCGAAGGCGGGCGCTGCGCCGATCATCCCGGCCATGCTGCGGGTGATGGGCTGGGGCATTCTGGCGATGGCGGTCACAGCTGCGGTTGGCAGGTTGTTCGGGATCAGTGTTTGACTGGTTAGCCTGCTGGATTGGCTCCGACATTCCCCGCGCGCTGATGTTATACCAAAGCGCGATGAGCCTGACTCATCGCGCTTTGGTATAAGCCCGTGCGGCGCTTGAGAAATTCCAGCGCGTGATGCGTCAGCATCTTAGCGCGCTGGTATAAGCGCATCAGTAGAGCCAATGAATCGCCATGCATGCCGCAATGCCGACCGTGATATTCATCGGGACGCCGATCTTCACGAAGTCCATGAAGCGGTAGTTGGCCGCGCCGTAAACGAGTGTGTTGGTCTGATAACCAATCGGCGTAGCAAAGCTCGCGCTGGCCCCGAACATCACGGCGACCACCAAGGGGCGCGGGTCGATTCCGGCAATCGGGGCCAGGCTAATCGCAATCGGCGTCATGATCACCGCCACCGCGTTGTTGGTTACGGTTTCGGTGAGCAGGCTGGTGACGGCATAGATCGCGATCAACAGAATCAACGGTGTCATTGTCGTCAACAGGGGTTCAAGACTGGACACGATCAGTTCGACCGTCCCGGCATTTTCCAACCCCTTGCCGACAGCCAGCATCCCGAAGATCAATACCAGCGTATTACCGTCAATCGCGCCCCAGGCTTCTTCCGGTTCAAGGCAGCGGAACAACAGGACGATGCCGACCCCTGCCAAAGCGAGCGCTTCGATCGGCCATCCGAATGTCGCGGCCAGCAAAACAACCCCTGCCAAGGTGGCAATGGCGATAGGGGCCTTGGTCCGCCGAAACGCACGGACTTTCGCCTTGCTGACATCGGTCAGGCCGACATTTGCCTGCAGCGCCTGCGCGGCATCGTTGCCCGCTGCGATAAGCAACCGGTCGCCTGCCCGCACGCGCACATTGGCAAGATCGGGGCCAGCAACATGGCGGGGCCGGACAAGGCCAAGCACGCGAACCCTGAGCCGGGACAGCAGCGGGATATCGGCCAGTCTGCGCCCGATCATGGGGTGGGAAGGAGAAATTACCGCCTCCACCAGCCGCAGGTCTCGGGGTCGGTTTGGGCCAGCCGTTGTTACTCCGCCGCCAACACCCATCAGACCGACCTTGAAATCATCCGCTTCGGCAAGCGATGCAAGCTCGGTCGGGCTGGCGGTCACGATCAGTTGATCCCCCGCCGCAAGCAGCCAATCATCGAAACCATGCCGATTGATCGCCTTGCCCCGCTGGACGCCGATAAGACGCACGCCAGGGCGGCGAAAAACGGTGATGTCACCGATCCTGCGCCCGACCAGCAGGCTTTCCGGTGCCAGCACCAGGTGCGACAGAAACGCATCGCTCTCACCCTGATCGTCAATGGCGTGGGCGGCCCGGTCGGGCAGCAGAAACCTTCCTGTCAGGGTCAGCACTCCAAGCCCGGCCGCCGCGGCGCACAGGCCGACCACAGTGATCTCAAAAATCCCGAACGCCGCCAGCCCCTGTTGCTGGGCCACACCATCGACCAGCAGATTGGTTGACGTGCCGATCAACGTCAGCGTCCCCCCAAGGATCGATATATAGGACAAGGGGATCAGCAGCCGGGTGGCAGCAAGGCCGAGCACGCGGGCGAGGCGCTGAACGATCGGGATCATCACAACCACAACCGGCGTGTTGTTCATGAACGCAGAAGCCACGATGGTTCCGGCGCCAATCTCCGCCACCGCCAGCCGGGGTTTGCGCAAGGTGCGCCGGATGATCCAGCCCGAAACCTCCTCCAGAGCGCCAGTGCGCAGCAACGCGCCTGACAGCACAAACATCGCGGCAATCGTGATCGGTGCCGAATTGCTGAACACGCCCAGCAGTTCGCGCGGGGGCAGAAAGCCGAATAGCATCATCAACAGTCCGCCCGTGACCGCAATGATCACCGGCGGCCTGCGCTCAGTCGCGAAGGCCGCAAAAATGCCGATTAGCAGGGCAAGGCCGATATAGGGGCCAAAAGGGGTGACATAGTCCGCCAAAAGGGATTGCATCGCCAATCCCTACAACACCAGTTCAGCATGCGCCATCGGCTGCTGTTGCAGGCCGGCAATCCCGATCATCGCGCGCCCAATTGCCGACAAGAATGCACCCCTTGGCTGCCACCACAATGGGCTACCGCTACAGGATCGGTCACGCCTGGTAAATGCTGTAGAGCGGCTCGGGATCAAGGCCATCGCAACTGCGGCCAGAAAGCGTGTGGTCGCACCCTGCATGCCAGATCAGGTGGTGCGGTTCTTCTCCAGTTCCTTGAGCAGTTCTTCCAATTGCTGTTCGAAAATCGCGCCGCTATCACCGCCGCCGTAACTGATGGCACCGCTCGAAAAGCTGGTGCCGAAGGTCGCACCGATGCTGTGGGTCTGCAGGATGCCCGAGGCAAAATCGCGCTGGGTGAGCGTATCAAGGGGATGCATAAACGCGCCCCACACCAGATCCTGCGCCACTGCATAACGCGCATCGAGCGCGGTATCGAAATTGGCCTGCATCAACCGCTGCATCGCCCCTTCGGGCAGTTCGGCAATCAGCGCGATCGGGGTGATGATCCGCATCCGCGCCGCCGCCGTATCGGTGACGACGATCATCATGTGTTCTTCCAGCGTGAATTGCCAATTATTGCCGGTGCGCGTCGCCTTGGCATCGAGCGCCTTGATCACTTCATCCATCTGTTCCAGCGCGGCGGCGATTTCCGGCGCGATTTCGGCTGGCGGAGCGGCATCCTCACCCTCATCCGGAATGGCGAAATCCTCTTCGTCAGCAGGCGAAGCCGGCGCGGCCTCCTGCGCATAGGCACCGGCGGGCACCATCAGCGCAAGCGCGCAAGCGGAGGTGATCATCCTAGGCAGAAAATTGAACATCATGGCGCGGCCCTTCAGATGTTGAGTCGCGCCAATCTAGGCCTGGGTAACTGCTGCGGCAATCAGGAGAATTTTCCCGATTGCGCGATGCCAGCTTGCGGTGGTCAGGCGATCAGCCCTTGCCGCCCGGATCGGCGAAGTGGTTCGGCAGCAGCGCATTGACCACGCCGCCATCCACCGTCAGCGTGTCACCCACCACGTAATCGCCTGCGCGGCTGCACAGGTAGATCGCGGCCGCCGCCATATCCTCGGCAGTGCCGATCCGCTTGGCCGGGATGCCTGCCGCGCTGGCATCGGGCGCGTCCTTGGCGGCCTTGTTCATTTCTGACGGGAAGGCGCCCGGCGCGATCGAGGTGACGATGATGTTATCATGGATCAGCCGCGCCGCCATGCGCCGGGTCAGCTGGATCACCGCCGCCTTGGATGCCTGATAGGCGTAGGTTTCCCACGGGTTGATCCGCTGCCCATCAATTGATGACACGTGGATCACCTTGGCCGGATGCCCGGCCTTGCCGCCTTCGACCAGCAGATCGTGCAGTTTCTGGGTGAGGAAGAACGGGGTTTTGACGTTCAGATCCATCGTCCGGTGCCAGCCAGCCTCGGTAAATTCGAGGAACGGCTGCCCCCACGCTGCGCCGGCATTGTTGATGAGGATATCGAGCCGGGTCTCACGGCGATGCAATTCATCAGCCAGCGCGACCATGCCGTCCATCTGCGAAAGGTCGGCAGGAATGCCGATCACGCGATCCGCACCGAATTCGTCAATCGTGGCCTGCATCTGTTCAACCTTGCGGGCCGAGATGTAAACCCGCGCGCATCCGGCGGCGAGCAGGCCTTCGACAAACATCTTGCCGATCCCGCGCGAACCACCCGTGACCAGCGCGATGCGCCCTTCGAGGCTGAAAAGTGATTGAATGTCCATTTCGACTATTCTCTCCGTCATCCCGGACTTGACCCGGGATCCCGCTAACTTCGGACCCGCCGCGAGACAAAAGCGGGGCCCCGGATCAAGTCCGGGGCGACGATAAAAAGTCTAGTATCCGCTCAAGGTCGCCACGCGATTAGCGTGGAAAAAAGCATCGCCCAGAAATTCGGCCAAGGCGCGGTCGCGCTTCATATAAAGGCCGATGTCGTATTCGTCGGTCATACCAATGCCGCCGTGCATTTGCACCCCCTCCTGCACCGCGAGCCGCGCGGTCTTGGCAACCTTGGCCTTGGCAACGCTGGTCATCAGGTCGGCGCTTTCCGCACCGGCATCGAGCAATTGCTGCGCCTTGATCGTCACCGCGCGGGCGATTTCGACCTCGGAATAGAGATGGCTGGCGCGGTGTTGCAGCGCCTGAAACTCACCGATCAGCCGCCCGAACTGCTTGCGCTGTTTCAGGTAATCGACCGTCATGTCCATCGCCCCGCTGGCAACGCCCACGCCTTCTGCCGCAGCGCCAACCCGGCCCGCCAGCAGCATCGCATTGAGCACTTCGCGCCCGCCGTCGACCTCACCAATCACCGCATCGCCATCAAGCTCGACGTTGTCGAATTTGGTGTGGGTTGCCATCGACGAATCGACCAGCCGCACCGCGTCATGGCTCATCCTGCTGGCGTCTTTGGGCACCGCGAACAGCGTGATCCCATCGTCGTCATCGTCCGCACCAGACGTGCGCGCGGCGACCACGATCATGTCGGCGCTGCCGCCATAGACGACGAAGCTTTTGGAACCTGACAGCCGGAATCCGTTGCCCGAACGTTCGGCGCGGGTGGTGATGCGACCGGGGCGGTGCTTGGCGGTTTCGTCAATCGCCACCGCGAACACGCTGTCACCTGCGATCAGGCCGGGGAGGTAGCGGCCCTTCACGTCCGCCGATCCGTGCTTGAGCGCGGTTGCGGCGAGCACCGAGGACGTGAGAAACGGCGAGGGGGTAAGGTTGCGGCCGATTTCCTCAAGCACGATCCCGGCTTCGACATGGCCCATGCCCAGCCCGCCATCACCCTCGCCCACCAGCATCCCGGTAAAGCCCATTTCGGCCATCTGCTTCCAGAGGCCGTGGCCGAAGCCATCCTTGCAATTGCGGTCGCGCCAGTGGCGCAGTTGCTTGGCGATGTTGCCTTCTTCGGCCATGAAGCCGCGCGCGGTATCGGCCAGCATGGCCTGATCGTCGTTATGATACAGGGGCATTGGTTTTCCCTCTCTATGGTGCCCGTCACCCCGGCGCCAAGGTTTTTGGGGCAGGGGTGACGCTCAATGTTTCAAATTACGCGCCCGGCAGATCGAGAATACGCTTGGCGATCACGTTTAGCATCACCTCGCTGGTGCCGCCCTCGATCGAGTTCGCCTTGGTGCGCAGCCAGCCGCGCGAAGGCTTACCGCCGCCGGTTTCCTCGCTGTCCCATTCAAGGCTGCGCGAACCGCCCGCCGCCATCATCAATTCGTGGCGGCGCTTGTTCAGTTCCGTCCCGACATATTTCATCATATTGGGCTGCGCCGGGTGCGCCTTGCCAACCTTGATTTCATCGAGGAACTTCTCGCCCATCGCGGTGTAGGCCAGCGCATCGACATCGAACATCGCCAGTTCGGCGCGCAGCACGGGGTCAATGTCATCGCCGGTGCGGGCTGCCGCGCGCTTCATCACCGCGCCAATCGCAGCCGTGCGGTCGCCGCCGCCCGCGCCCGAAATCATCTCGCGTTCGTGGCCGAGCAGATATTTGGCCACATCCCACCCGCGATTGATCTGGCCGACATAGGCCGGACAATCATCGCCATAGGATTTGGGCACTGAAACATTGTCGAAAAAGGTTTCGCAGAACGGCGAATTGCCGCTGATCAACAGGATCGGCTTGGTGCTCACCCCTTCGCTCGCCATATCGAACAGCATGAAGGTGATGCCCTGATATTTGTCGGCCTTGTCGGTGCGCACGAGGCAGAAAATCCAGTCGGCGTGATCGGCGTAGGATGTCCAGATCTTCTGGCCGTTGACCACCCAGCTGTCGCCCTTATCCTCGCCAAAGGTCTGCAAGCTGACAAGGTCGCTGCCCGAACCCGGTTCCGAATAGCCCTGACACCAGCGAATCTCGCCGCGCGCGATTTCATTGAGGAACCGCTGTTTCTGCCCTTCGGTGCCAAAATGCAGCAGCGCGGGGCCAAGCATCCAGATGCCGAATGACGACAAGGGCGGGCGGGCGTTGATGCGGCTCATTTCTTCGCACAGCACCTTGGCTTCGGCCGGGTTCAGCCCTGCCCCGCCGTATGCTTGCGGCCATGCAGGCACGGTGTAGCCCTTGGCCAGACAGGCTTCGAACCATGCTTTTTGCGCGTCATTCTTGAACTTGGCACGGCGTCCGCCCCAATAGGCGTCATCTTCATCGCGGACGGGCTGGCGCATTTCAGCCGGGCAGTTCGCCTCCAGCCATGCACGGGTTTCGCTGCGGAATGTTTCCAGATCAGCCATGAGCCGATTCTCCTCTCGATAAGCTCCCACTTGACGCTTACGTTATCGGCATTCGCACGGCGCCTGCAAGCACTGATCGCCCGAACTGCGATGCCGTAGCGTCAGGCTTGCATGATTGACGGCCCGCACAATCGGTCTAGGTTCGAAACTGAAAACGGGAGAGAGAATTTGGCCGGATTCGGCGGGCTGAAAGCCAGCGCAGGCGGCTGCCTATGAGCGGCGGCGCTGGTTTAATAACAGGCAAATTGCCAATGCGCCTTAAGCTGATTCAGGGCTTTGGCGCGGTCGCATTCGGCGTGAAAGACAATGGTTTTTCGTTTTTCCTGCTGATTTTCTACAATCAGGTGCTGGGCATGGATGCAGCGCTGGTCAGCGTTGCTTTGCTGATTGCGCTGCTGGTCGATGCGGTGGTCGATCCGATCCTCGGCAACCTGTCGGATCGCACTTATACGAAGTGGGGCAGGCGTTTGCCGTGGCTCTATGCCGCCCCGATCCCGCTGGCCTTTTGCTGGGTGCTGATGTGGAGCCCGCCCAGCGGCGAAGCCCCCAGTTTTGCCGGATTGCTCGGTATCGCGATTGCCGTGCGCCTGCTGCTGTCAGCGTGCGAGGTGCCGTCAATCAGCCTGGTGCCGGAAATCACCGCCGATTACGATGAACGCACCACCTTGTTCCGATACCGCGCGATGGGCGGGTGGATCGGCGGGCTGGGCATGATGGTGCTGGCCTACACGGTCTTCATGCCCGGCGCCGAAGGGCTGTTGCAGCAGGACGGCTATTTCGTGTTTGGCATATTCGGCGCGATATTGATGGCGGTGTCGGTGATCGGGTCGGCTTTGGGCCAGCACAAACTGGTGGCTCGCCTGCCCGCAACCAAGCCTGCCCCGTTCACCATCAAGGGCGCGTTCAGCGAGATTACCGAGGCTTTTTCCGAACGCGCGTTCCTGATTTTCGCGGTTGGCGGGCTTGCCGCCTATGTCCATCAAGGCATGACCTTTTCGATCACCAATTACCTCAACCTGTTCGTGTGGCAGCTCACTCGCGCGCAGTTGATCCTCTATCCGCTGGTGCTGTTTGCATCAGTGGTGCTGATGTTCGTGATGATCGGCCCGCTGCACCGCCGCTTTGGCAAAGCGAAAAGCGCAGGCCTTGCGATGATTGTCGGCACCTCGATTGGCATTACGCCGTTCGCGTTGCTGTTGCTTGGCTTCTGGCCGCAACCCGGCAGCACAGCTTCAACCGGGCTGTTTTACGGTTTCGTGCTGATTGCCAATTCGCTCGGGATCATCTCGCTGGTATCGGCAACCTCGATGATTGCCGAAATTGTCGAGGCGTTTGAGGAACGCACCAACCGCCGGGCGGAAGGATCGTTCTATTCGGGTAACTGGCTGGTGCAGAAATGTGCGACGGGCGCGGGGATTTTTATGTCGGGGCAGATCATCTCCTTGTCTCAGCTTGCAACCGATGCCTCCCCCGGCACCGTGCCACAGGGGGTTATCGCCGATCTGGTAATCTATTACTGCGGTGCGATGCTGTTGCTGGCGGTAATTGCCGCATGGTGGCTGGCGCGCTTTCCGATCAGCCGCGAAGATCACGAAGCGCGGGTCAACCGGCTGGCCGAACGCCGAATGCGGGAAAATCGCGATGCCGTAGCGGCAGCGCCCGATGCGCCGCTCGCGCAGGAGGGAATCTTGCCCGCGCCCCAGAAATGAGAGCTTGGCGGGCGCACGAGGCTCTGCCACGGTTGTCCGCAGAGTCGATTGCAATTCAGGACGAGAGAGGAACATCCCCATGGATTTCGAACCCACCGAACGTCAGCTTTATTGGCGCAATCGCGTGCGCGATTTCATCGCCGCGCATGTGCGCCCGAACGTGGCGGTCTATGACCAGCAAGACCGCGAAGGCGATCGCTGGAAGGTGCTTCCGATCGTCGAGGAAACCAAGGCCAAGGCCAAGGAAGCCGGCATCTGGAACCTGTTCATGCCGCCGCGCAATGACAGCCATCACCATGTCGACGACAGCTTCGAATTTGAAGACCCCGGCCTCACCAACCTCGAATATGCGCTCTGCGCCGAGGAAATGGGACGCATCGGCTGGGCCAGCGAAGTGTTCAACTGTTCCGCGCCCGATACCGGCAATATGGAAGTGTTCCACCGCTATGGAACGCGCGAGCAGAAAGAGACGTGGCTGCGTCCGCTGATGAACGGGGAAGTCCGTTCGGCCTTCCTGATGACCGAACCTTTCACTGCGTCATCTGATGCGACCAACATCGAAACCCGGATCGAACGCGATGGCGACGAATACGTCATCAACGGGCGCAAGTGGTGGTCATCGGGCCTTGGCGATCCGCGCTGCAAGGTCGCGATTGTGATGGGCAAAACCGATCTTTCTGCCCAGCGCCACGCCCAGCAATCGATGGTGCTGATGCCAATTGACACCCCCGGCGTGAACATCCTGCGTCACCTGCCGGTGTTCGGTTACGATGATGCCCCGCACGGCCACATGGAAGTCGAGATGAAGGACGTGCGCGTCCCCGTCACCAATATGTTGCTGGGCGAAGGGCGCGGGTTTGAAATCGCGCAAGGCCGCCTTGGGCCGGGCCGCATCCACCACTGCATGCGCACCATCGGCGTCGCGGAAGAAGCGCTGGAGAAAATGTGCCGCCGCCTGCAGGAACGCGAAGCCTTCGGCAAGCCGGTTTACAAGCATTCAGTGTGGGAAGAACGCGTCGCGCGTGCCCGCATCGATATCGACATGACCCGCCTGCTTTGCCTGAAAGCCGCCGACATGATGGACAAGGTCGGCAACAAGGCGGCAAAGCAGGAAATCGCGATGATCAAAGTGCAGGCCCCCACCATGGCGCTGCGGATTATCGACGATGCGATCCAAGCGCATGGCGGCGGCGGCGTGTCGGAAGATTACGGTCTTGCGCGCAGCTACGCCAATCAACGCACGCTGCGGCTGGCCGATGGGCCGGACGAAGTCCACGCGCGCTCGATTGCGCATATGGAGTTCGCCAAGCACGCTCCGCAGCCCGGCCCCACGGCCAATGCGCTGCGCGGCGACCATGGGCGGGCCACCACTGACGGCGCGAGCTTCAGTTCGGGCGATATGGGTGTGGCGCGCTAGGCCAGTCAGGAAATCCGTTTGTGCTGAGCCTGTCGAAGCACTGCTTTTCTTCGAGCAACGGGTCATGAAGAAGAACAGCCCTCGGCAGGCTCAGGGCGAACGGAGATTTGGATCAATGGCAAAAGCCGCGATTCTTGAACAACCGGGCCAAGGCCTGACCATCGGCGAAGTCACCTTTGCCGACCCACTTCCGCATGAAGTGCTGATCGACACCAAGGCCTGCGGGCTGTGCCATTCCGATCTGCACTTCATCGATGGGCATTACCCCCACGCGCTTCCCGCTATACCGGGGCATGAAGCGGCGGGGATCGTGCGCGCGGTCGGATCGGAAGTGAAGACGGTGAAGCCCGGCGATCATGTCGTCAGCTGCCTGTCCGCCTTTTGCGGGCACTGCGAGTTCTGCGTAACGGGCCGCATGGCGCTGTGCATGGGCGCTGACACCCGCCGTGCCAAGGGTGAACCGCCGCGTATGCTGCGCGCCGATGGCTCACCCGTGGCACAGATGCTCAACCTGTCGGCGCTGTCCGAACAGATGCTGATTCACGAACACGCCTGCGTTGCGATCGACAAGGATATGCCGTTTGATCGCGCCGCCGTGCTCGGCTGCGCGGTGACGACCGGGGCGGGGACGATTTTCAACGCTTGCAAGGTGACGCCGGGTGAAACCGTGCTGGTGGTGGGCTGCGGGGGCGTGGGTCTGGCCGCGATCAACGCCGCCAAAATCGCTGGCGCAGGCAAGATCATCGCCGCCGATCCGCTGCCGGAAAAGCGCGCGCTGGCTGAAGTGCTGGGCGCGACCCATACCATCGACGCGCTGGCCGAGGATGCGGCCAAGCAGATCATCGCCATTTCGAATGGCGGGGTCGATTGGGGGATCGAAGCGGTGGGCAGACAAGCCTCGGCCGATCTTGCAGTGGCATCGTTGCGGCGCGGGGGAACAGCAGTGATCCTCGGCATGATGCCATTGGATTGCAAGGTTGGCCTGTCGGCGATGGATTTGCTCGGCGGCAAAAAGCTGATGGGCGCGCTGATGGGGATGAACCACTTCCCCATCGATCTGCCGCGCCTCGTCGATTTTTACCTGCGCGGGCTGCTCGATCTCGATACGATTATCGCCGAACGCATCCCGCTCGATGCGGTCAACGAAGGCTTCAACAAGATGCGCGCGGGGCATTCAGCGCGCAGCGTGGTGGTGTTTGACTGATGCCAGAAACGAACAACATCGATTACGACAAGGAAATGGTCGGCACGGTCGCAGTGACCGAGAAAGACGCGCTCGATCTCGCCGCGCTGACGCGCTGGTTCGAAGCCAATGTCGAAGGCTTTGCCGGCCCGATCAGCTACACCAAGTTCAAGGGCGGGCAATCGAACCCGACCTACCGGATCGACACGCCCAGCGCATCCTACGTGTTGCGCCGTCAACCGTTCGGCAAGTTGCTGCCATCGGCTCACGCGGTTGACCGTGAATATACCGCGATGACCGGGCTGTATCCCACCGGCTTTCCCGTCCCGCGCACCTATGGTCTGTGCGAAGATCCGGACGTGATCGGATCGAAGTTCTTCGTGATGAGCATGGCCGATGGGCGCAGCCTGTGGAATGGCGCGCTGCCGGGGATCGAACCTGCCGAACGCCGCGAACTTTATCACGCGCTGATCGACACGATGGCCGATCTGCACCTTAATCAACCCGACGCCATCGGGCTTGGCGATTATGGCAAGCCAACCGATTACTGCGCGCGCCAGATCGCCCGCTGGACCAAGCAATACAAGCTGTCTGAAACCGAGCATATGCCCGAAATGGAGCGGCTGATCGAATGGCTGCCGCAAACCATCCCGCCGCAGCACGGTTCATCCGTGGTGCATGGTGATTACCGGCTCGACAACGTAATCTTCCACAAGACGGAAGCCCGCATCATCGCGGTGCTCGATTGGGAGCTGTCGACGCTGGGCGATCCGATTGCCGATTTCAGCTACCTGATGCTCAACTGGTTCCAGCCCGCTGACGGGCGTGCGGGGCTGCTGGGGCTGGATCTGGCGGCGCTGGGCATCCCCACGGTCGAAGAAGCGGTCGAACGCTACGTCGCGCGCACCGGCTATCCCGTTCCGCCGATGGATTGGTATTTTGCCTATAACCTGTTCCGGCTTGCCGGGATCATGCAGGGGATCAAGAAGCGCGTGATCGATGGCACCGCGTCGTCTGCCCATGCGCAGGCGATGAGCGACCGCGTGCGCCCATTGACCGAGCGGGCTTACGAATTCGCCCGCGCCGCCGGAATGCCAGCGTAACGCTTGCCGTGTTCCCACAGTGCGGCTAGCAGCACCGACTTGCTGATTTCGCACCGGAGAACACCATGAGTGACACCCTGATCGCCGCCATCGAAGACGCGTGGGAAAGCCGCGCTGACGTCACACCCGGCAGCGATGTGCGCCATGCCGTCAGTGATGCACTCGCGCTGCTCGATAGCGGCGAGGCGCGCGTGGCAGAGCCTGACGGAAGTGGCGGCTGGAAGGTCAACCAATGGCTGAAAAAGGCCGTGCTGCTCAGCTTCCGGCTGAACGAAAACCGCGTGATGGAAGGCGGCGCAGCGGGTGAGGCGGCGTTTGACAAGGTGCCGCTGAAGTTTGCTGGCTGGGGCGAAAACCGTTTTAGCGAAGCGGGTTTTCGCGTCGTGCCCGGCGCAGTGGTGCGGCGCGGCAGCTTTATCGGCAAGGGCGCGGTGCTGATGCCGAGCTTCGTCAATATCGGCGCTTACGTTGGCGAAAACACCATGATCGATACCTGGGCGACTGTCGGATCATGCGCGCAGATCGGCGCGAATGTGCATATTTCCGGCGGCGCAGGGATTGGCGGTGTGCTTGAACCCTTGCAGGCCGAACCCGTCATCATCGGCGATGGCGCGTTCATCGGTGCGCGCGCCGAAGTCGCCGAAGGTGTGCGGGTGGGCGAAGGCGCCGTGCTGTCGATGGGCGTCTATCTTGGCGCATCAACCAAGATCGTCGACCGTGCCACGGGTGAAGTCCACATGGGCGCGGTTCCGCCCTATGCGGTGGTCGTCCCCGGATCGCTGCCGGGCAAGCCGCTACCCGATGGATCACCCGGCCCAAGCCTCTATTGTGCGGTGATCGTCAAAACGGTGGACGCGCAGACCCGTTCAAAGACCGGAATCAACGAACTGCTCAGAGACTGAGGGACGACCGCGCCCGGCAGGTTTGAGAACGCGCCCGGCGCGGTATCGCGGTAATCATTGTAATATGTTGCCGTTGGCTTACCTTACGGAAACCAATAGGAGAGTCGCATGTCCGAACAAGACGACACCGTCCACATCGAAACCGACGCCGCGCGCGGGTCAGTATCCCACACTGGCCTTCGCTATGTGCTGGGCTTCAGCCTTGCCTTCGCCGTGATCGCGATGAGCGCGGTGTGGATCATTCCGGCGATCTGGGGCTGATCACTGCGCCTTCGCGGGCGATGTGATCAGCGTCTCGATCGGAGCCATGTCCGCGACGCTCGCGGCAAAAGCTTCGGCCGCGCGCATCACCCGCAGCGCATTGCGGCTGGCGATCATCTCCAGTTCGGCTTGCGAATAGCCGCGCCGGGCCAGTTCAGCGAACAGCAGCGGATAGCCGCGCACGTCCTCGAAACCGACCGGGCCTGATGGCATCCCGTCAAAATCCCCGCCAATGCCAATCGACTCCACTCCCGCAATCTCGCGGATATGGTCGATATGGTCGGCCATGTGCGCAATCGTGGTGGCGGGTTCGGGGTTGGCTTTATCCCATGCGTCCATCGTCGCCGTTACCGTGTCGGGCTGCCCCTGAAACAGCGCCTTCAGCCGCGCCTCTTCGGCCGAACGGGTGGCAAACCACTGGCGGCGTTGTTCATTGAGGAACCCCGGCAACGCCACCACCATGACGATCCCGCCATTATAGGGCAGCCGCCGCAGAACGGAATCGGGCACATTGCGCGGATGACCATTGATCGCGCGCGCGCCCGAGTGGCTGAAAATCACCGGGGCCTGCGCCACGTCGAGCGCATCGAGCATTGTCGCCTCGCTGACATGGGAAAGATCGACCAGCATCCCCAGCCGGTTCATCTCGCGCACCACATCCTTGCCGAAATCGCTCAGACCCCCGTGCACCGGGGTATCGGTCGCCGCGTCGGCCCACGGGGTGTTGCTGTTGTGGGTGAGCGTCATATAGCGCGCGCCCAGCGCATAAAGCTGGCGCAGCACCGCCAGGCTCGATCCGATCGAATGGCCGCCTTCCATGCCCAGCAGCGAAGCGACTTTGCCATCGGCCATTGCGCGTTCGACCTGATCGGCGGTCTCGGCATAACGCAGCCCATCGGGGTAGCGCGCGATCAACCGCTTGGTGACATCGATCTGCTCGATCACCTGCTGCACCGCCTCGGCCTCATCGGGGTTGGAGGGGACATAGACCGACCAGAACTGCGCCCCGACCTTGCCTTGGGCAAGCCGCGCCAGATCGGTCTGCATCACGCTCGCTTGGGGATGGCTCTCGCCAGTGTGAGAGGTGTCCGCAAAATCAAATCCGTTGATCTGGTTCGCCACCCGCGCGCGCAGCTGGTTGGGGACGTCATTATGCCCATCAAACACCGGCGCGGCCTCCAGCGCGGCATTGGCGGTGGCGACCGCCGGGTCAGCCTCCTGCGCAGCAAGCGGGCTGACCAGCGCCAGCGCAGCGGCCAGAGCGATGAAAGACGGCGCACAGATTTGCATGGAGGAGGCTCCCGAAGGTAAACGCCCGCTGATCGGGGCAAAGACATTGGCAAGGGTGATAGCGCGGCTAAGCTGATCGAACAATTGCGCTGGAATTACCGGTGCGCCGCACAGGCCCAACCACCGCCAAAACACGACGGCGCGCGACCCATAACAGGCCGCGCGCCGCCGATATTGCGCAAGTGGCAAGGCACCGCGATGGTGCCCGGCACGCTTACTTGAGGTGCTTGGACACCGCAGCCGTCATCTGGAACATCGAGATCTGGTCTTTGCCGATCACCGCGCCCAGCTTGGCATCGGGATTGATCTGACGCTTGTCCTTGGTGTCCTGAAGGCTGTTCGCCTTGATGTATTCCCACACCTTCGATGTCACCTGAGCGCGGGTCATCGGACCCTTGCCGATGACCGCTTCGAGATCACCGGAAAGTGTCACGGGTTTCTGCAGTGCGTTGGTCGAGCCAGCCATATTCTACTCCCTTGTCATAGTGGCAGTTTAGTCAATCTCATCATCTTCCCAGCCCGCATCATCACTCCCGCCCCCGGTAAAGGTAGCGTGGAGCACTGCGCAGGCGGTAATCGTCCCTTGCAGCGATGCGAGCAGTTCCGCCCTCCCCGCGCCAGGCATCAGCACAAGCGGCAGGTCGGTAGCGAACAGTTGAAACAGATAGTGGCGCGTCTCACCCTCGGGCGGGTCGGGCAACAGCCATTCGGAATTGCCAAACGCGTTCTTGCCAGTGCGCGGCGGCACTTCGCCTTCAAGCAGCTTGCCGCGCTGCGCAGCGAGGCCCCAGACTAGCCAGTGGCACGCTGGTTCAGCGCCCCCCTTGGCCAAAGCGCCCGAAGCATCTTCAACGACCAGCACCAATTCGTGCGATCCGGGCGGCGGCGCGCTCCATTCCAGCGGCGGGGCGACGGCGTCTTCTTCCCACGCGGTGAAGCTGGCGTCCATTTCCTCGCCCGCGCCAAACGCCGGGCTGGTCAGCGCAAATCCGCCGCGCGCCATCGTCTGCGCCGATCCCAGCACCGCCACCGCAAGGCCGGGATGACGCGCGGGCGCAGGCACGTGCGCCGTGAGCCAGGCCGGAAAATCAGTCATGATTCTGTCGTTCCATCCCCCTCGTGCTAGTCCAGCCAGCGCCGAGAAACGAGACTTGGCAAGGCGGTTTTCGCCGGTTTTTGCGGAAAACTCAGCAAATGCAGGCAAAAAGGTCACGGTTTCAGCCCTATTGCACAGTTTGGATGCGCCGATCCTTGCTCTTGCACCGGTGACATTGCATCTCTTCGATGTAGAAAACAGGGCTTAGCCCGCCTCTGATCCTTTACGATTCCGGAGTTATCACTCGCCATGCATGTCGGTCGCACCGCATTGAGCTTCGTTCTCGCCGCCAGTCTTGCTGCCTGTGGCGGCGGCGGATCGTCAAGCCCACCGCCCAATACCGGCGGCGGGCCGACCCCTGCGCCCACACCAACTCCGACACCTTCAGCCTGTTCGCTGCGTGCCCAGCAGGATTTTGCCGATCAGGTGCTCAATGAATGGTATCTGTTCCCCGATCTGCTGGCCACGGTCAATCAGACCAGCGTCAACAGCCTGCAAGCCTACCTTGATGCGCGGGTCGCCCCGGCGCGGGCGCAGAACCGTGATCGCGGGTTCACCTTTGCAACCTCGATTGCCGAAGAAAACGCGCTGATCAATTCCGGCTCCAGCGCGGGCTTCGGCATCCGTCTGGCGTTTGATAATGCTGCACGCCGGGTATTCGTGGCGGAAGCTTTTGAAGGTGCCAACGGCCTTGCCGCCGGATTGGATCGCGGTAGCGAGATTACCGCGATCGGCACCACCAGCGCCAACCTGCAAACCGTATCCAGCCTGATGGCAAGCGGAGGCGCGCAGGCGGTGGTCGATGCACTTGGCCCGTCCACCGCAGGTACAACACGGGTGCTGCGCTTTGTCCAACCCGGCGGCGCAACCATCGAAAGCAGCATCACCAAGACCGATTTTTCGCTCGATCCGGTATCAGACCGCTTTGGCACGCTGATCCTCAATGATGGCGGCAAACAGGTGGGCTATCTCAACCTGCGCACCTTCATTGTTGCTGACGCCGCAGAACAGTTGCGCCAGGCCTATGGCCAATTCGCCGCGCAGGGCGTGACCGAATTGATCATTGACCTGCGCTATAATGGCGGCGGGCTGGTGAGTGTGGCCGATACGATGGGCGATCTGATGGGTGAAGGACGCATCGGACAGGTGTGGAGCCGCACCATCTTGCGCCCATCCAAGGCAGCCGAGAACGAAACACGATTGTTTCGCAGCGAAGTCAACGCGATTGCCCCCAGCCGTGTCGCCTTCATCGCCACCGGTGCGACCGCATCGGCAAGCGAGTTGGTCACCAACAGCATGATCCCCTATCTGAACGATAACATCGCGCTGATCGGTGCCAATTCGTTTGGTAAGCCGGTCGGCCAGTTCGGGTTTGATCTTGCCGCATGTGATCTGCGGGTGCGCGCGGTCACCTTCCAAACGGTCAACGCCAATGACCAGGGCGAATATTTTTCGGGTCTGGCTAGCGTAATGCCGAATACTTGCAGCGCGGGCGATGACCTCTCACGCGCGCTTGGTGATCCGCAGGAAGCCTCAATTGCGACCGCACTCGATTTTCTGGCCGGGCGCTCATGCGCAGCGCCGATTACCGGCGGGCAAATCGCAATTGCGGGCGGCGTGAATCAAACCCAGCGCGCGCGCGCCGGACTCGATCTGCCAGAGCACCAGATGCTGCAGCCCCAACGGCCCAATGCCGCGCAGTTCGAGATTCCGGGACTGTTCTAGGATCAGGGCGTATCAACCCCGCCGTTTACGGCGCGGCATCGCCCGTAAATGGCTGCCGGTCAGTATAGCCGCACCCGCGCAGGGTTTCGTCACCCAAGGCGATAGTGGCGACATAGGGATAGGTGCGGTCGCTCATCCCGTCACTGCACGCACCGGGCGTAAGCGTGATAGTGACTGCGGCCCCTTCCATCGTGCCCGAAAAGCCCAGCCCGTTGTTTCCAGCGAACCGCTCAACCGCAAAGTCATAGCCTTCGGGATGATCGGGGTTGGCATAATTTGCTTGCCCCCCTGATATCCGGACGCCCCAGAACGGTTCGGTTCCGGTAAGCGTGATCACCTCATCAGGTGCCACTGCGGCAAAGGTTTCGCCCGCGGGGTCGATGGTCTGTTTGGCCGGGCTGCAAGCGGTCAGGCCCATCAGCAGCGCAGCTGTGACCGGAAATGAAACCTGGTGGATTGTCATGGCACCGCCTCCCCTGCGAACGTTTAGCGAGAATAGACCCCCTCGCCCCGTTTGCAAGCCGCATCGGGCGCTGGATGACTGCCTCTACGCCAGCAGGCCACAATCCCGCGTTCTGACATGCCCGTCACTGCATCGCTGCCTGCAGCGCCGCGCAATCAGCCGACTGCCCGAAGTGGCTGGTGACAAAGAACCGATGAAGACGTTCAGGACATACGCCATTGGCTACTTCCCTATGGCGTTGGCCCGAAGCCACCTGAACGACACTCATGGTCGATATGCGGTGCATAGAAACTAAGATCAATCACCCCTGGCGCAACGGTCAGACCGAGCGGATGAACCGGACTATCAAGGAAACAACCGTCAAACGCTTAATACCAGCGCGCTAAGATGCTGACGCATCACGCGCTGAAAATGCTCAGGCGCCGCACGGGCTTATACCAGTTCGGCGTCGGGCACGATATCGACCCGCCAGCCAAGCCCCAACCGCCCGGCCAGCAGCTTTATATCCTTTTCGGTCGACTGGCCGCACAGCGCGGCGTGGCTGTGCGCCAGTTTCAAAACCAGCGCGGTGTCTTCCACCACCAGCCGGCTGACTTCGAGCGAGCGGCGCGACTGCGCGCCCAGCCGCCGGGCGATCCGCAGCGCCAGACCCCAGCGCACCGCTTCCTCCAGCGCCTCCTCGCTTGCGAGCGCGCGCACCCGGGCGGGTAGATTCAGCTGGTTGCCATTGGCGGAAATCGCAGCGGCGAGCATCGCGCGTTCCATGGCATTGATCCCCACCCAACGTTTGTGCAGCGCCCAGTTGATGGCTTGCGGCTGGCGGATGTTCGGTTCGATCTGCATTGCGGCGAGTGCCAGCATGGTTGCTGCCAGCCGCAGCCGTTCGCTGCCATGTTCGCGCGCGGGCGCCGCGTCGAGCGTCCAGGCTGCCAGCCGCGTCGCCAGCGTCGGAGCCGATCCGCGCTGGCTGGCAAACACCGCGATCCCGGCGAGCAGCGGGTCTTGCGCCTTGGTATGCGCTGGCAGGCGATCATAAATCAGCCCTTCGCGCAGACCCCATGATGAAAACACCACCTTTGCGGGTGCCAGCCGCGCCAGCAATGCCTGCAACAGCACGGCGGCATCGGGCAGCTTTTCAGCGCGCATCGCCGAAATCCGTTCGCGGCCTTTGATTACCTGGCTTTCGGTCGAGGCTAGGCCCTTTGCAAGTTCGTTCGCGGCATCGGAGTCGAGTTCGAACCCGTGCGGATCGCTGAGCGGGTATCCGCGCGCCGCCATCGCATAGACCGCCATCGCCCGCCACGTTCCGCCGACCAGATAGAGCGCGCCGTTCGCATCAGGCGCATTGCCCGATAGATCCCACCCGGCCTTGCGGATCGCCTTGTCGAGCGACTTGTCCATCTCTGCCCGCCCGCCCTTGCGGTGATCGGGCAGGCGCAGGGTGCCGAGCGGCAGCGTGCTGGCGCTGTCGGTCTGCCCGCCAGCAACGCGCACCAGTTCAAGGCTACCCCCGCCAAGATCCGCCACGATCCCGCGTGCTTGCGGGAACGCGCCGATCACCCCGTGGGCGCTGAGCAAGGCTTCCTGCTCGCCCGTGATGACGCGCGGCTGAAGGCCGATAGCCTGCAACTGCGCGACGAATTCAGGGCCATTGGCTGCATCGCGCACCGCCGCTGTGGCCACCGTTTCAATATCGGTGATGCCCAGATCGACCAGCAACAATGCAAACCGCCTCAGCCCGCGCATCGCCAACGCCATCGCTTCGTCGGCCAGCCTGCCCGCGCTGGCGATGTCACGCCCCAGTTTGGCGGTCACCTTTTCGTTGAGCAACACGGTGGGCGCGCGCATCGTGCCGCCATAGACGACCAGACGCACGGTGTTCGAACCGATGTCGATGATCGCACGTTCGGGCCTGCTTCCGGCAATCACGCTGCCAAGCTCACCCCGACGTTTTGGATAGGTCACTAGGCCGCCCCCCGGCGCATGGTCAGCTTGGGCACCGCGCCCGCTTCAAGCGCCCCGCCGCGCCCCGATAGCGACGGGTTGGTCATGAAATAGCGGTGGCAGTTGAATGGTTTTGCTCCGTCTTCCTTGGCTGCCGTAACCCGCGAATAATTGCCATCGGGGTGCAACCACCAGCTTTGTTCGGTATCAAGCATATTGGCCAGCAGCACCTGTTGCAGCACCTGATCATGCACGGTGCGGTTGAGGATAGGGATCAGCGCCTCAACCCGGCGATCCAGATTGCGGCTCATCATGTCCGCCGATGAGATGAACACCGCCGCCTGCGTGCTCGGCAGGGCGTGACCATTGGCAAAGGCATAGATACGGCTGTGTTCAAGGAAGCGGCCGATTATCGATTTGACCCGAATATTTTCCGAAAGGCCCGCCACCCCAGGGCGCAAACAACAGATGCCGCGCGTGATCAGTTCCACCTGCACCCCGGCATTGCTGGCGGCATAGAGCCGATCGATCACGCCTTCATCGGTCAGCTGGTTGCACTTGAACCAGATCGCCGCTGGCTTGCCTGCCTGCGCATGGGCGATCTCGATATCGATCCGGCGATAGATTTCGGCGCGCAGATCGATCGGCGCGATGTGGATGCGTTCGAGCGCATGGGGTTCGACATAGCCGGTGACGAAATTGAACATCTTGGCCGCATCGCGCCCCAGTTTGGGGTCGGCGGTGAAGAAGCTCAGATCAGTGTAAACCTTGGCGGTGACAGGGTGATAATTGCCGGTGCCAAAATGGCAGTAAGTGCGGAAACTTTCGCCCTCGCGGCGCACCACCATCGCCACCTTGGCGTGGGTTTTCCAGTCGGTGAAACCGTAGATCACCTGCACCCCGGCGCGTTCAAGCTTGCTCGCCCATTTGAGGTTCTGTTCTTCGTCAAACCGGGCCTTCAATTCGACCACGGCCGTGACCGATTTGCCCGCCTCTGCCGCCTCGATCAGGGCATTGATTACCGCGCTTTGTGATCCCGCGCGGTAAAGCGTCTGCTTGATCGCCACCACATCGGGATCGGCGGCGGCCTGCCGGATGAAATCAACTACCACTTCAAAACTTTCGTAGGGGTGGTGGATGATGATGTCCTTTTCGCGGATCGCGGAAAAGGCATCGCCGTCATGTTCGCGGATGCGTTCGGGAAAGCGCGGCGAATAGGCGTCGAACTTCAGGTCAGGCCGGTCTTCGCGGACGATTTCGGCCAGCCCGTCGATCCCGATCATCCCATCGGTCTTGATTACCGCGGCTTCATTGATGCCCAATTGTTCAAGCAGCAGCGCCTCGGCGGCAGGATCGAAATCTTCCTCCAGTTCCAACTGGATCACCTGCCCGCGGCGGCGGCGCTGGATTGCGCTGCGGAAGGTGCGCACCAGATCCTCGGCCTCTTCCTCGATTTCGATGTCGCTGTCGCGCAGCACGCGGAACAACCCGTCGCCTTCGATCGTGAAGCCGGGGAACAGCGCGCCGGCATAGCGCTGGATCAGCCGCGCGATCGAAATATACAGCACCCCGCTTTCGCCCGTCACCCTATGCGGCACCCGCACAAACCGCGGCAGCGCGCTGGGGATCAGCACCATTTCGATCAATTGTTCGTTTGTCTCGTCGCGGGTCAGCGTGAACAGCAGGCCCATGCCTTCGTTCTGCACGAAGGGGAACGGATGCGCCGGGTCGAGCGCCTGCGGCGTGATGATCGGCAGGATTTCTTCAAGGAAGAACGCTTTCAGCCACTTGTAGGCGGCAGGGCTGATGCGCTGTTCATCGGCAATGTGGATTTCAGCCCCGGCCAATCCATCGCGCACCGAACGCCAGATCGCTTGCTGGCGCTGCGACAATTCAGCCAGCTTTTGCCGGATCGCGGCGAGTTGCTGCGAAGGGCTACGCCCATCAAGCGACGGTGTTTCCAGCCCGCGCTGCACCTGCCCGACCAGCCCGGCCACGCGGATCATCATGAATTCATCAAGATTGCTGCCCGAAATCGACAGGAAGCGCAGGCGTTCCAGCAGCGGATATTGTTCGTTGCAGGCCTCTGCCAGCACGCGTTGGTTGAATTGCAGCCACGATAGCTCGCGGTTGAAATAGGGCGATTCGTCAGGGCCAAGTTCAACCATCTGCACGGTGCTTGTGCTGGCGGAAACATCCTCAGTGGCAATCGGTGACGTGCTCATCGCTTCCCTGTTCTGCCTCGCGCCGCTTGATCGATCACGACACTCGCAACCCCATGTTCGCTAGGCTGCAAGGTGTAAATCAGGAAGATGTGCTTGTCACACCAATGTCAATTTGACAGCTTGTGCTGACGGGCCACCTCTGGCGGCGCAGACCGGACATCATACCAGATCCCGGCTATCAGCAATCTGCGTGATCCCGCGTTTGCCATTGGCATCGCGGCCCAGTTGCACGATCACGTCGATCACGCTGGCGGCATAGGCGATGGTGTCTGTGCGGGTCAGCCCGATCCCGGTCTGCATCACCATCAGCGACAATTGTTCGAGCGCGCCGCGCAAGCTATTGGCGTGGATGGTCGAAAAACTGCCCGGATGCCCGGTGTTGATCGCGCGCAGAAAACTGACACTTTCCGCGCCGCGCAATTCGCCCAGCACGATCCGGTCGGGCCGCAGGCGCAAGGCGGCTTGCAGCAATTCATTGGCGGTGACTTTGGCCTCGCCCAGCTCGCCTTTGATCGCGACCAGGCCGACCGCGTTTTCTCCCGGAAACTTCAACTCGGGCGTGTCTTCGACCATCACCACCCGTTCAGCGCGCGGGATTTCGCCGAGCATGGCGTTGAGAAAGGTGGTCTTGCCGGTGCTGGTGCCGCCCGAAATCAGGATCGTGCGCCGCGCCCGGATCGCTGCGCGCAGAAACGCAATCGGCTGCGATTGCGGGTCGGGCAGGTCGACATGGCCCTCGCCCACCAGCGGGCCGGTGTCATAGGCATCAAGCGGCAAGTCGAGCCTGCGATGGCGGCGGATTGCCATTACCCAATGCTTGCGGCTGGCAGGCGGGCCGCAGAACTGCACCCGCGCGCCGTCTGGCAGGGTGGCACCCAGCAGCGGGTGTTCGCGGTTGATCCCTTGGTGCGAAACGCGCGCGACCTGTTCGGCGAGGCGCTGCACGAGCCGGTCATCAATTTCGGGGGTATCAATCCGCTGCATCCCCGGATTCGACGCATCCTCGATCCACACTTCGCCGGGTCGGTTGACCATGATTTCGGTCACAGTGTCACGATCAAGCCAGCGGCGGAACGGCGCGAGATAGGCGTCAAGATAGACGCTGCGTTCGGCACTCAACGCGGCGCTGTCAGGCTCCTCACCCATGCCCAGTCGGTGGATATCCGCGCTCATTGCTCCACTCAGTTGCCGACCGTGCTGAAATCGAGATCGCGCGCGGTGAACACCCGGATCGGTTCGCCCATGCGCACGCGGATGGTCGGGCTGATCTCGCCGTTGGCCTGCACCGCCGAACTCGCCGCGCCTTGCGCGCCGCCCGCAACGATCACGCCGCCGACGCCGCCGGTCGCAACCGCGCCCAGCCCGCCGATCACTGACAGCAGCAGGCCCGATCCAAAGCGTTTGAAGAAGTGGCTGTTGACGTCACCTTCCAGCCCGGTCGTCCCGTCAAACCCGATCGCGGGTGATGCAAGGTTGACCGAAGCGCCATCCGGCCGGATCAGCCGCGTCCAGATCACATAGGCGCGCCGCTGCCCTTGCTGCACGCCCGCCTGATACTGCCCGATCAACCGCGACGAACGCGGCACGAGAATGCGCTTGCCATCAAAACTTCGCACATCCTGGCTCACCACCGCGCGGACAAAGCCCGGAACATCGGTGTTGATCGCGGTTTCAAGGATCGCGGGGATCAGCGTGCCTTCGGTCACTGTGGTCGAAGGATTGGTCATCGGCCGCGCCTGTGCAGGCGCGCCGCCCACCCCGCCGATACGGCTGGCAAAGGCGGCCGCACCGCCGGTGCCTGCCACATCACCCGCCGCGCTGCCTGCCGGTGCGCCCAACGGAGCCTCGGCAAGGCGCGAGGCGCTGGCGGCGCGGCTGGCGTCGAACACCAATTGCGGGCTGGCATAGGGATTGATCGCCGCGCCCGGCATCATCGCGGGGTTATTGGCCAGAACGGGCGCTGGCGCGGGATCGGGCTGCGGTTGGGCTGGTTGCAGCGCAGGATCGGCCACGGGCTGCACCGTCGCAGGCGCAGCGGCCTGCGGCGGGGCCACGGCGGGATTGCCGATCCCCTGCGGTTCTGGCGTGCGTGCCGAATTCATCGCCCAGAACGTGGTCGCGCCCAAAAGCGCGACCAGAGCCACCCCAACCGCTAGCCCAAGGCTGTCACCTTTCGCCTTGCGGTCGGTAACAGCCGGGAACGCCGCGCGGCTGGCGAGATCGATGATTTCCGCCGATTCGCGCTCCCGCGGATCAACCGCTTCGCTACCTGCTCCATCGCCCTTTTTCGGCGGTAAACGCATGGCCAGACGCATTATTCGGTCTCCTTGGCGAAGTGAATGTGGTTCGAAATCATCACGATCCCCGCTTGCCCGACAGCCCGGCGCTGCGCGCCGACGGAGCGGCAGGGCCGGTATTGGTGAGCGTGGCGGTATCGCGGCCCGAACGCAGGATGATCTGCGGCGGCACCCCGTCAACCACCACCGTATCCCCGCGCACGGTGAAGTTGACCGGGCCTTCATCGCCATCGTCATTGGTCACGAGAATGGCCGGGATTGCAGTGCCCGTGGGCCAGCTCAGGAACACTGCATCACCATCGTCAAAGGCGCGGCTGGGCAGCAGTTCAACCGCGCCCGCGCTCGCCCATTCGAAGTTCAGACTAGCCGGATCGGACACCGCATAGGGATCATTGGCAGCCGCCAGCTCCAGCGGGTTGGCCGCCGCACGCAAGGCCTCCGCCTCAGCCTCGGCCGCCATAGCAAGCCGCGCTTCTTCCTCGGCCTTTTCCAGCTCGGGATAGCGGAATTGCAGCACGTAAAGCGGGGCATTGCGCGGGGATGCGACCAGATCGAACAGGTAGGTGCGCCGGTCGGTCACCACCGTCATATTGGTGCGCGCGGCGGGTTCCAAAGGTTTGACGAACAGGATCGTCTGCGCCTTGTTTGGCTGCACCTGCCACGCCGCGCTGTCCCCGATGGCGACGTTTTCGATCACTTCATCGGGGGCGAATTTGATGGTGGTCTGCACCTTCACCTTGCCGTCGATCCGCACCACGGCGGCCTCATCATAGACCAGCGTTTGCAGTCGGGCGTCCTGCGCCGCAGCGGGGGCAGTCAGCGCGAAGGCGAGCGCGGGAAGAATCACGGCTCGGATCATTGGTAGGTCTCCGGTGGGGTGGTCATGGCGGGCTTGGCTCCGCCTTTGGTATTGCTGGCCGAACGGAAGCGGTTGCCGATGCCGCGGGTGCGCGAAGTGGCGGGGTTGAGCGGCACCACCTGTCCGCCACCAGACGTGGCAAAGACGTGTGTTTCACGTGAAACATTGCCCGCAGGCCCGGTATCATTGCCGGCAAGCGCGGGCGAAGGGGTGCCTAGGTCGACCCTGCGCGGGGCAAGGCCGGGATTGCCAGACGCGATATTCGTGCTGCGCGGCGTGGTCACGGCCATCACGGGTGGGGGCGCGGAGCGCGGGGCATCATTGCTGCGGCCACGCTGCTTGTCCGGAACCAGCCCGAACACCTGCCAGCCTGAAACCATCGTGCCCGCCACCTTCAACGCCATGAACATCAACGCCATGTGCACCGCGCCGACCAGAAAGAACGCCATCGCCGCCTGCTGATCGATCTGCCCCGGCACCGCCACCAGCGCGGCGAGGATCGGCACCGCGAGTTCGAGCATGATCGACCCGCCCAGCACCGCGAACAGCGGTGCCAGCGCCATCATCGTCAGCCCCTTGAGCCAGCCGGTGAACAGCCCGCGCGTGCCTTCGAACAAGGCCAGCACCACGAAAATCGGCCCCACCGCGAGCAGCAGCGCCAGCGCAATCCGCGCCGCCACCAGCAGGCCCACGGTGCCGAGCAGCAGCAGCATCGCGCCAAACCACATCATGCCCGGCGGCGAAAAGGCATTGATATCCTTGGTATCCCCGCTCGCCTGCTGGATCGCGAGGAACACCACGTCGAGTTTCTGCGCGAACACCGTCGTGGCGCTTTCACCTCGCACGCCGGTCAAGATGCCTGCGATCTGGTCCGGCCCGCCGATGAAGATGTTGTAGAAAATCGTCGAAAACGCCACAAAACTGGTGGCAAAACCCATTACCAGCCCCAGTGTGATCACCTTGGGCAGCAGCGCGCGCACCCCAAGGTTTGATCGCCCCAGCATCAGCGAAATCGCAAAGAAGCTGACATACAGCACCAACATCAGCGTCAACGCGAAGGTCAGCTGGCCTTCGGTGCCAAACAGCCGGTTGAACGCCTGTTCGGATACCCCGCTGGCGATGCAGTCCACCGCCGAAAGCGCGGCGGCCACCCCGGTGCCCATCGACTGGGCGGCCAGATCGCACGCGGTGGTCATTCCGCGGCCTGCCAGACAGGCTGGCCGTCTTCGTCCACCACGCCATCGGGCCACTCGCGCCCGGTGAGCGCGGGATACCAAGCGGCCGGCTCATCCCCCACCGCTTCGCGCAGCAGATCGAGCCTGCGCACCGCGCTTTCGCGGCCTGACAGGATGGTGAGCACCTCCGGCGCGCCCGACAGGTCGAGGCGGACAACCACGGATGCATCGGGCTGACGCACAAGGAAGCAGCGCGAGTGCGCGGGTAGCGAGCGGATCAGCGCGAATTCGTGGCTCGTCAACCCGAACCCGTCGCAGTAATCCTCTGGCCGCGCGCGGCTGTTGGGCATGAACACCATCGTCGCGGTCTGTTCGACCAGCGCGGTCGAAATCCGGCTGTCGAGCGCATCACGCGCGCTTTGCGTGGCAAACCCGACCAGCGCGTTGCGTTTGCGCAGCGTCTTCAGCCAATCGCGAATGCGCGCGGCGAACACCTCGTCATCCAGCGCCTTCCAACCTTCATCGATCAGGATCATAGTCGGCTGACCATCGAGCCGTTCATCAATCCGGTGGAACAGATACATCATGGTCGGCGTGCGCAGACGCGGGTTTTCGAGCAGCGCGGTCATGTCAAAGCCGAGCACGCGCTGCGAGAGGTCGAGCCGGTCGCGTTCGTTGTCGAACAGCCAGCTATGTTCGCCTTCCCCGATCCACGCCGCCAGCCGATCCGCCAGATCGCCCGGTGTCGGGCGACGCGCGCCCGCGAGCAGTTCCTTGAAGTGGCGCAGCCGCCGCAGCGATGGATCATTGGCGTAGGTCGCATCAACCGCGGCGCTGATGGTCGAAAATTCCTCTGGCCCATCGGCCTTCAACAACACCGCGAGCCAATCGCGCAGGAACGCACGGTTGGCAGGCGTATCGGGCAGGATGAGCGGGTTGAACCCGGTGGGCATCCCCGGCGCGATCCGGTCATAGCGCCCGCCGATCCCGCGAATGAACAGCTCCGCCCCGCGATCCTTGTCAAACAGGATGGTGCGCGGTTTGAACTTCTGCGCTTGGGCCGCAAGGAAGTTCATCACCACGGTCTTGCCCGAGCCGGATGGCCCAATGACCGAGAAATTGCCCAAGTCCCCGTGGTGGAAATTGAAGAAGAACGGGGTGGCGCTGGTGGTTTCCAGCAGCGTCACCGCATCGCCCCAGTGGTTGCCTGCGGCCTGCCCCAGCGCAAAGCCGTGGAACGACCCGAAGCCCGCCATATTGGCCGAGGATATCAGCGCGCGGCGCACGATATATTCCTCGTTACCGGGGAACTGCGCCCAGAACGCGGGTTCAAGATTGGTATCCTCACGCACCGCAATCGCGCCGGTATCGGCCAGCGCCGCGGCGCAGGACGCCATGGCGTCATCGAGCCGGGGGAGCGAGCGTTCGCGCACCAGCACGGTCAGGTGATGATCGCCAAACCCGACCGCACCATTGCCCAGCGCATCGCGCGCCGCCATCATGTCGGCGCGTTCGGCAGCGGCTTCTTCATCCACCGAGCGCGAACGGCGCAGCGCAAGGTCGATGCGTTCTTTCGCCGTGGTGCGTTCGTTGGGGGCGTAGCTTTCCGTCACCACCATTTCGAACGGCAGCCGCAGCAGATTGTCGAGCAGACCGGGCGAGGTCGCCTCGGGATAGTCTTTCAGCCCGAGGATCGCGGCGAAATCGGGCGCGGCTGACCCGCGCAGCTCCATCGCATCAAGGCCAAAACTAGCTCGGCGATAGGGCAGCATATGGCCGATATCGGTTTCCGGTGCAGGACGGCGCACCGGGCGCATTTCGCCATTATACAGCGCGCTGAGCAGCTCCAGCATCTCGGAGTTCGTGCCTGCCGAGCCGGGTGCCTGATAATCCCCCAGCACCGCCGCGCCGTAATTTTGCAGCGAGGCGACCAGCCCGGTGATCGCGGCCTTGAGGCTGCGGATGTCCTTAGGGTCGGCCTCAAGCTCATCCTGACGGCTGCGCGAGAACAGTTTGGAGAGGCGTTCGGGCAACCCGGTTTTGCCGCGCGCGGGGCGGCGGATCAGGGTGACGAACTGATCGTTGATGAACAGCGATCCGCCCGCCAACCGCTGCTTCCAGCGCGCGTCGATATGGCGCGACAGGGCATCGGGGAATTCGGCGTCCAGCTCCACCTCAACCCGGCGGCGGATGACGTGGTGATACATTACAAACCGCGCATCGAGGGTGGAGCGCAGCATCACCTCACGCGTGGCGGCGTGGGCGTTCAGCGCGTCGGAATCCTCGGTTTCAAACAGCAACCCCGGCACCTGAATCGCGCTCATCACCGATCCATCGCGCAGCAAAACGGTGTTTTCATCCACCAGCCGCGCATAGGGCAGCCGGTCGCCCACGCGCGCTTCCTTCGCGCTCCACGCGGCGGCTCCGATCCACTTCTTCATGTCCGGGCGTCCTTACGGCGCATAGGAATTGCATCCCCAGCGTTTGAAATTGGGCACGCGCGGGCATTTGCTGACCTTGGTGATCCACAGGTCGAAAACGCGCGGTTCGCGCAGCGAAGCGAAATAGCCGATCACGTGCATCACAATCGGCACGGGAATGACCCAGAAGCTGTCGAGGATCAGGAACGCGATCGTCGTCACCATCAGGTTGATGACGAAGAAATTCATCGTCACTCCCGCAAACATCTGCGGGCGGGTGAGCGCGCGATGCACCGGGTTGCGGGTGAGATCGCTCATCGTAGCATTACCCCGCCGCCGACTGGATGCCGGCGACAATCGTGGTCGCGCCGAACAGGATGAACACGCCGATGATGACCGTTGCGCCGAAGCGCCAATTCATCCGCCCGGTCAGCATCATGAAGCCGATCGCGGCGACCGCCATCACCGCAACCGTGGTCGCCACCGTGCCGAGCAGCGTGCCCTGCAACCACAACAGCGCCGAATTGATCGGGCCGGAACCCGCCGGATCAGCGGTTTGGGCAAAGGCAGCCGATGGGGTGAGCGCCAGCATCAGCAGCGCGGCAAGGTGGGCAGGAAGGCGACACAGCGACATCATTTATTTATCCATACCTTCAGATACATGGCGATCATCCGCCGGTTATTGTGCTGCCGGGCGCGCATGGTTGGCAAGCCGCCCCATGATCGCCGCAACATATTGCTTTGTCTCGCGGATATCGGGAACGCCGTTCGCGCGCTCAACCCGCCCCGGCCCGGCATTATAGGCGGCGAGCGCCTTTTCCAGATCGCCGTCGAACCGATCGAGCTGTTCACGCAGGTATCGCGCCCCGCCTTCGAGATTGGCGAAGGGATCATCGGCATTCACGCCCAGATAACGCGCCGTCCCCGGCATCAACTGCGCAAGGCCGCGCGCGCCAACCGGCGACACTGCGTTTTCTCGCCAGCGGCTTTCCTGCCACACCACCGCTTCGAGCAGGCTGGGCGAAAGGTCGAACCGCGCGGCCAAGGCGTTGATTGCGGCGGCATAGCGCGGCGGCACGCCTGCGGCATGGCGCGCAGGGTCGGCGATGGCGGAGGCGGGGAGCATCAGACCCCCCGGAAAATTGGCATCAAGTTCCGGCGGTGCAGCAGGTGCGCCCGCCAGCGGCCCGGCCACCCAACGCGCGCCATCGGGGCCAAGCTCAAGCACGTCGGCGCGTGCGCCGGTCGCAAGACCCAGCAGCGTGGCAGCAATCGTGACGCGGCTAATCGCGGCGAGAATCATGTCCCGGCCCTCCAGAATGTCCCCTTTGTCTAACCTAAATGACAGTCAGGTGACAGCCTCGCGTCTGTGGGTGCTGCGCGCCGGTCTTCCGACAGCAAAACGGGCGAGCCGCCAGAGGCAGCCCGCCCGGATGCGGCGACATGGTGCGACCCGAAGGCCGCCGGCCGATTATTCGCGATAGGTCAGTTGTTCGCTGCGCATATTGGCCGGACGAAACTCGCCGCGGTCGAGCATCCTGATCGCCTTGCGCGCCAACCGCCGCGAATCGGTGGTGGTGCCATCGGCGGTATCGAGTTCAATCACCTCACGGCTGGCGAGTGCCGCTTCGAATGCGGTACGGGCCTTGGCCTCGTTACCGGCTTGGGCATAGGCGATCCCCAGGTTGATCAGAAGCGCAGGGTCATTGGGATCAGCAGCGCTGGCTTTCTCCAGCACCATCAACGCCTGATCCACCCGTCCGGCGGACAGCGGCTGCGCGGCGAGTTCACTTGCCGCAACCGGCGGCTGCAATTGCGCCGCAGACGGTTCTGCCAGCGGTGCGGCGGCGATCAATGCAATGGCGAAGGCGGTCATGGACATGGGCGAAACTCCCTCTTCAACTGACGAGCATGGTGACTCGAATTGATGAAAGATGCAACAAAACTGCAACATTGTAATATTTCTGTAATTTGATTCTCCAAACATATGTTTTTAAAGTATATTAATATGAATTATGCGGCCCCCGCAGTCGCCATCGCGTAATTCTTTTTTGTCATATTTGTCTTTCTTCAGTCATAATAGCGTAACTGCCACATAGCTGTAATGCTGAAAGAATTCTGTCACGCACCAACCCTAGCGAGCCTCAGGCGCACACCGTTCGTCGCGCTTGATTCGATTCTCGACCATTTAGGGGACCGCTCGCTGTGAAAAATATTCAACGCTCTTTCGTTCTGGGTTGCAGCCTGATTGCATTGGCTGGCTGCGGCGCGGATGAAATCGTCTCGCCGGGCACCAGCGGCGATATCATCATCAACAACCCGGCGCCGCCCGCACCGACGCCGACGCCCACCCCAACGCCCACGCCTACGCAGTCACTTGTGACCCCGGCGGCAGGTTGCCCGACCATTGCGTCGACCGGCGGCCTGACCGACGCTGGCACGATCAGCGGCCCGACTGGCGAATATCGCGTTTGCCGTCTGCCCGCGACCTTCAACGCCAATGACAATCTGCCGTTCGTGAACGGTCTGCTTTACCAGATCGACAGCCGCGTGAACGTTGGCGCTGACCGGGGTTTCAGCAGCACCGGAGCCGGCGTCACGCTTTCCATTGAGCCGGGTGTAATCTTGTTTGCACAGGCCAATTCGTTCTTTGTCGTCAATCGCGGCAACACCATCCGGTCGAACGGTACGGCAGATCGCCCGATCATCTGGACCAGTCGTGATAACGTGATCGGCCTGGCCAATGATAACAGCCAGCAACAGTGGGGCGGCGTCGTGCTGCTGGGCCGCGCACCGGTTGCGGATTGCAACACCGGCGTGTTCAACACCGATGCGGTGCCAAATGCCAACCCGCAATGCGAACAGCAGCTTGAAGGCACATCGGTGGCCACCCCTTATGGCGGGGCCAACAACGCTGATAGTTCGGGCTCATTCACCTTCAACCAGATCCGCTTTTCGGGCTTTGAACTTGCACCGGGCAACGAGCTTCAATCGCTCACCACCGGCGGCGTTGGTTCGGGCACCACAATCGAAAACCTGATGTCGTTCAACAGTTCAGATGACGGTGTCGAGTTCTTCGGCGGCACGGTCAACGTCACCAATATTGCTGTGATCGGGGCGTCGGATGATGGCCTTGACGTCGATACCGGCGCGCAGGCGAACCTTGAAAACGTGGTTGTGGTGCAACGCGCCAGCACCGGCGACTCGTTGATCGAACTCGATTCGCCCAACAGCGCGTCACTGCCGATCATCGCGCGCCCGCTCACGCGGATGCGAGTCAACAACTTCACCTTTGTGCAGCGTTCAACCACGTCCCCCCAGATGATCCGCGCACGCGGCGGAGCGGCGCTCGGCCTCACGAACGGCGTGATGGATAAGGTCGATGGTGACGGATCGTTCTGCTTCCGGATCGACGAACAGGAAACGCTCGACGCGCTGCTTGGTATCAATTCGGTCGTGTGTGATGGCGGCACCACGCGTCAGGCCCGCGGTGATCGTTCCGCCGGTGCAAACGCCACCACCGATGCCGAAGTGCTGGCAGGCGTAACGGCGGGAACCAATGTCAACCTGGCATTCACCATCACGCTGACCGGCGGGATCGTGAATGGTGCCAATGAAAATGCGGTGACCGCGTTCGACGCAACCGGCCTTGCTGCGATCTTCACCGCCCGGCCGGGCATCGGCGCGATCCAGACCGGAGCGGATTTCAACGCGTTCCGCAACTGGACCTGCAACTCGTCGATCCAGGATTTCGGCAGTTCGACGGGCGCTTGCACGACACTGCCCGTCTTCAGCTGATCGGCTGCTTCGAAATGGGGGGGCGCAACCGATGGCGGGCGCCCCTCCCCTTTCTTTTCCGGCTGATGACAACCGGTGATTTCCCAAGGCCTATTCATGAAGGGGTCTAACATTATGACGACTGGCACGCGCCTGGCAGGGCTGCTGCTTCTGACTTCGTCGCTCACCTTTCCCGGCGTTCTGCACGCCCAAGCTGTTCCGGTTGAAACGGATCCCCCGGCGCAAGATGTGCTGGACGACCAAACCAGCAGTGATGACGAATTCGAGCAACCCGACATTTCGGTGCCCGGTGGCGGCATCATTGTGACCGGGCGGCGCAGCCGCAATCCTGAACGCTCATCCACCCAGGTCTTGAGCGTGCTGTCCGAAGCCGACATTGCCCGCACCGGTGAAGGCGACATCGCAGGCGCTTTGGGCCGGGTTAGCGGCCTGTCACTGGTTGGCGACGGACGGGTATTTGTGCGCGGGTTGGGTGATCGCTATTCGCTCGCCTTGCTCAACGGCCTGCCGCTGCCCAGCCCCGAACCGCTGAGCCGCGTCGTTCCGCTCGATATTTTCCCGACCAGTGTGATCTCATCGTCGCTGGTGCAGAAAACTTATTCGGCCAACTTCCCCGGTGAATTCGGCGGTGGGGTGATCAACCTGACCACCAAGGCGATTCCGACCGAAAACTTTCTCGACGTCAGCATCGGTAGCAGCGGCGACACCGAAACGACTTTCGAAAACGGGTTGACCCATTTCGGTTCGAACCTCGACACCTTCGGGTTCGACAATGGCAACCGCGATATTCCGACGAATTTGCAGGCGTTTTTCGACAGCGGACGGCGTGTTGGTGATCTGACGCGCGAAGAAAGCGGGGCGATTGCCGGACAGCTGTTCCCGCTCAATCTCGTGACCTTGCAGAAGAACAACCACCTGCCCGCCAATTTCAGCGCCAATCTTACGGGCGGCCTGTCGTTTGAATTGGGCGGCGATACCTATCTCGGCGTGATTGCCACAGCTGGCATCACCAACACCTGGCGTAACCGTTCGGTGTTGAGTCAGGCTGGCAATGCTGATCTGACGCAGGTGTTTGAAACCTCCAACACCTTCATTACCGATAACAAGATTCTGGTGAATGGTCTGCTAGGTTTCGGCTTGGACATTGGCGAACACACGGTTCGATGGACCAGCCTGTATATCCGCGACACTCTCAAGACCTCGCGGTTGGGCACCGGCAACGACATAAATCTGGGCGATAGCGGGTTTGATTTCCAACGCCAGCAGACCGCGTGGTTTGAACGTCAGCTGATCGACACCCAGTTGGTGGCCGAGCTGGATTTTGGTGCATTGGATGTTGACCTGCGCGGCGGCTATGCGCGTTCTGAACGCGAAGCGCCGTTCAATGCCGAATTTGAATTCGTGCGCAGCAACAACCCCGGTGATCCGTTCGGTGATAAGTTTCTGGTTGATATCGGCGGGCGGCTCGGCGACACTAATCGTGCATCGGTTGCTTTCGACGCCCTCAAGGAAGATCAGTATTTTGGCGGGATCGACCTGTCCTATGATCTGTTCGACACGCTAACCGCGACAGTCGGCTATGCTTACACAGACACCGACCGCCGATCATCCAGCCGCCAGTTTTTGCCGCTGATATCTTGCGGGCCGATCTGCGATTTCCTGCCCCCTGAATCCCAGCAGGACGCCATCACCGCGCTGGGCCTGCGCCGTCCGGGCGACATCATCAATGGTTCGACGCTGGCCGGTTTCAATATTCAACTGACCGAACAGACCCCCTTCCCGGTGTTCGACGCCGCGCTTGAGGTCAATGCCGGCTATGGGCAGTTGCGCTGGCTGCCGACCGATCGGATCACGGTCGATGTCGGTGTGCGCTACGAAGACGGCGAGCAAACCGTCGCCCTGGATCAATCAGTATTCCTCGAACCGATAGTGGGGTCCACCCCGACTGACATCAACAATGATTATTTCCTGCCCGGTGGAACCGTGACGTGGGAAGCGATCGACGATTTGCAGCTGCGCCTTTCCGCTTCGCGAACAATCGCCCGCCCGCAGTTCCGCGAGCTGGTGGAACAGACCTATTTCGACCCCGAATCAAACCGCCGGTATCGCGGGAACCCGTTCCTGCAAGATAGCGAATTGACGAACCTGGAAGCGCGCGCCGAATATTACCTTGGCGGCAGCGACCGGATCAGCCTGGCCGGGTTCTACAAGGACATTGATAACCCAATCGAAAACTTCCTGATCAATGCCTCGGGCGAATTGCTGACAAGTTTTGCAAACGCGCCATCAGCCGAGCTTTACGGGGCGGAGCTGGATATTTCCTATGGCGTGCCGCTTGATGGTTGGGGGGGATTGTTCGAAACGAAGCAGTTCCTGATCTTCGCCAATTATACCTTCACCGAATCCAGCATTTCGGTGGCTGACGGTGATATTGCCCCGGTGCCGGGCAATACCGAACAAGACGCAACCCAATTGTTCGACAATGGTTCGCCGCTGGTGGGCCAGTCGGATCACATCGCCAATCTGTCATTCGGGATCGAGGATACCGATAAGGTGCAGCAGGTCACCATGCTGGTGAATTACGCGAGCAAGCGCGTGACGCTGCGCGGTGGGCCTTTGCCTGACGTGGTGGAAAATCCTGGCATCACCTTTGATCTGGTGGCCCGGTCAGAGTTGCAATTGGGCGGGCTGCCGCTGGAACTCAGCTTCAAAGTGCGCAACATCTTTGGCCGCGACAATTTCGAATTTCAGGAACTGGATGGCAACCGCATCGAAATCAACACTTTCGATGTGGGAACCGCGTTCAGCCTAGGGGTAAAAGCCAGCTTTTGATGATGGCCGCAGCGCCTCCGCGCTGCGGCGGCCTTCCCGACAGGACAAGAGATCAGGACGTTATCGGCGCGAAGCGCCGCAAGGCCGACCGGCCGCCCGCAGCTACGCGGCCTTCAGGCCGTGTGAGCGAGGATTTCGCACGGCGGATGCCGTGCGGAAACAAATATCATTATCAACCTAAATCGAACACATACCCCAGTGATCGCACGGTGCGCAGCGGGTTACCACCGCCCGCCGCCTTGATCGACCGCCGCAGCCGTCCGATCCACACATCGACGGTGCGTTCGTCAATCGGCGGTTCGCGCTTGCCCAGCCCGTTGATCAGATCATCGCGGGTCAGCACGCGGTTGGGGTTTTCGGCAAAGAAGCGCAGCAGCCGGAATTCATTGGGCCGCAGCACAATCGGCTCACCATCCCAGCGCGCCTGCAACGCCGCCATGTCGATGGTGAGCGCGCCCAGTTCGAACCGGCGGGTGGCGCTGCGTTCGCTGGCGCGCGATTGCAGCGCCAGCACCCGGTCAAGCACGGCGGTGCGGGTCAGCGGGCCGACAACATAATCATCCGCCCCTGCCCGTAGCGCGCGGCGGCGGTCTTCGGGATCATCTTCTTCCAGCACCATCGTGACATGCGCGTCTGCCGTGCGCGGATCGGCGCGCAACCGGCGGCATAGTTCGAGGCCCGCAAGGTCGGGCAGCACCCAGTCGATAAAGGCCCACATCGGCCCTTCGACCAGCCGCCGCGGGCCTTCCGGCCCCAGCCGGTCAAAGGTGAAACGGCGATGATCATGGACGAAATCCTCAAGGCTTTCGCCCAGCTCACTCGTCAGAAAGATATTGACGACATCCATGTTCAGACTGCCCCGGTTTATCGTCGGAGTGGCTGATCGATGTGACGCGTTTGTGACGGGATTGCAGCAATGCGTAAGCAAGTGTCACATTAGGGCAGGCGAGCGCGAAAGTGGCAAGCGCGGGGCGTCGATTGCGGGAATGGCGCAAAACCATCCACCAGCAAACTCACATCGGGAACCGAGGCACTACATCCACCCCCATCGTCATCCCAGCGAAAGCTGGGATCTAGGGCGGCAAACATTGCCCAATAACGCTCTGGGCCCCAGCTTTCGCTGGGGTGACGAGGAAGGCTTAAAGGCAGGCACAACCCCGCCCCGCTCATGCTGAGCCTGTCGAAGCATCACAGACGGGATCGCGTGTCCTTCGACATGCTCAGGACGAGCGGGGTTTGCACTTACCCCACAAACGCCCGTTCGATCACGAACTGCCCCGGCATCGAATTGCTGCCTTCGGTAAAGCCGCGCGCTTCCAGATCGGCGGCGTGGTCCTTGATCATCGCCATCGACCCGCACAGCATCACGCGGTCTTCATCGGGCACGAACCGCTGCGGGCCTTTGGACTGTTCGAACAGGCGCCCATCATCGATCAGCGCCTGAATCCGGCCCTGTGTGCGGAACGGTTCGCGGGTTACGGTGGGGACGTAGATCATCCGCGCGCGGTCTTCATCCTCAAGCAGCGGATCGCCTTCGAGCTTCGATTCCAGCAGATCGTGATAGGCCAATTCGGCAACATTGCGCACCGAATGCACCACGATCACTTCCTCGAACATCGCGTAAACCTCGGGATCGCGCACCAGGCTCATGAACGGGGCGAGGCCGGTGCCGGTCGACAGCATGAACAGGCGTTTGCCCGGCAGCAGCGCGTCTGTCACCAGCGTGCCGGTCGGCTTTTTACCCAGGTAGATCGGATCGCCGACCTTGATGTGCTGCAAGCGCGATGTCAGCGGGCCGTCCTGCACCTTGATCGACAGGAACTCCAACTCCTCGGCATAGCTGGGGCTGGCGACCGAATAGGCGCGCAGCAGCGGTTTGCCATTATCGCCCGGCAGCCCGATCATCACGAACTCGCCCGACCGGAAGCGGAAGGACGCTGGCCGCGTCATCTTCAGCGTGAACAGCGAATCGGTCCAGTGATGGACATAGGTGATGGTTTCGATCGAGAGCGCCGCGCTTTCGGTGAACTGGTCGCGGTCGATGATGGGCTGGTTCAAAACGGGTCTCAAATACAGGTCAGCGCCGCACAGCACGCGGCCGGAATAGGCGCGCAAATGGACGACAAGCGCGGCGTCTTCAAGACAGTTTAGCGATATTGGCTAAAAGCGGGCCTTGATCGAACGCAATCAATTCCAGCCTGCGCGGTCGAACAACTTCACCGCCTCGGCCTGATTGCGCCCGATTTCCGCGGCGTTGAGCGTGTCCGGTTTGAACGACCCCAGCGTTTCGACCGCCGAATTGGCCTTGAGACCGATGGCGGCGGGGTATTCATTATTGCCATCGGCAAAATACCGCTGCGCGCTTTCTGACGTAAGGTATTCGAGGAACTTCACCGCGTTTTCGCGATTGGGCGCGTATTTCACCACCCCGGCACCGCTGATATTGACGTGGGTTCCGGCGCCATCCTGATCGGGGAAGATCACGCCGATTTGATCGAAAATCGCCTTTTGCGCCGCATCGCCCCCGGCAAACCGCGCGAGGTAATAGGTGTTGACCAGCGAGATGCGGCACTGCCCCGCGGCGACAGCTTCGATCATCGCCGTATCATTGTCCTGCGGTGCCTGCTTGAAATTGGCGACCACGCCCTTGGCCCATGTCTCCGCCTGGTCAGCGCCCTTGTGGGCAACGATGCTCGACAACAGCGAGATGTTGTAGATGTTTGACGATGACCGCATGCAGATGTCGCCCTTGAACGCCGGATTGGCGAGATCGGCGTAAGTGGCAAGGCCTTCGGGCTTGCCCGCCGCCTTGTTGTAAATGATGATCCGTGCGCGAGTCGACAGGCCGAACCACAGCCCGTCGGGGTGGCGCAGGTGTGCAGGCAGGCGTTCGGTCAGCACGGCCGATTCGACCGGGGCGAGCACGCCCGCTTCCTCGGCCCGCCACAACCGCCCGGCATCAACCGTGATGAGGATATCGGCGGGGCTGAATTCGCCTTCGGACCGGATGCGTTCGATCAGCGCATCGGCATCGGCTTCAATCCGGTTGACCTTGATCCCGGTATTACAGGTAAAATCCTCGTAGAGCGCCAGATCGGTATCATAGTGGCGCGAGGAATAGAGATTTACCTCACCGGTCGACGCCGCGCACGCGCCTGCGGGTTTCTCCTCGCAGGCGGACAGTCCGGCGATGCTGGCGCAGGCAATGGCGGAGAGGAGCAGTTTCTTCATGGTGAATGGCTTTCGATTGCAAGTTGCGAATGACTTGCAATATAAACTTGGCCAAGGCAAGTCCTAATTCTGCGCGAATGCACGCACGCTTTCGGGCTGCGGCACCGCGCGATAGGCCTCACCGGGGTTGACCGGGGCGGTGGTTTCCACCGTGATCGGCGCGCCGCCTGCGCCGCTCAGCAATACCCGTGTGACCGGCCCCAAAAGGTGCACATCGCGCACCGTGCAGCCTGCGCTGTCCGCTACCAGAACCAGCCGATCCGCCTGCACCAGCAGATCGACCGCGCCCGAATCTGGCCCCGCATCGGGCACCGCGCCCAGCACGCATTCCAGCGGCCACGGCCCGAACGCGGTGATAAAGCTGTCCCCGCGCCGTTCACCTGCGATCACCTGTGCTCCGCTGAAAATCGCGCCAACCGCTGCGGTTTGCGGCGCATGGTGGAGATCGCGAGGCGTGCCGAATTGCACGATCCGCCCGGCCTCCATCACCGCGATGTGATCGGCAATATCCAGCGCCTCGGCCGGGTCATGCGTTACCAACACCACCGTTGCCCCCGCCTCGCGCAGCAGGATGCGGCAATCACGGCGCAGCTTGCGGCGTAACACGATATCGACGCTGGCGAAGGGTTCATCCATCAACAACACCCGCGGCCCGGGCGCCATCGCGCGGGCGAGCGCGGCGCGTTGTTGCTGCCCGCCCGAAAGTTCGTGCGGATAGCGCGCGCCCATGCCCGCCAGCCCGACGCTGGCGAGCCAGCCTTCCACCTCAGTGCGCCGCGCGCGCGGCAGGCCAAAGCCGACATTGGCGGCGATGGTCATGTGCGGGAACAGCGCGCCATCCTGAAACACCAGCCCCACGGGCCGCGCTTCGGGCGGGGGGCTGTGTTGGGAATCGGCCAGCACCTCGCCGCCCAGCATGATGCTGCCGCGCTGCACCGTCAGCAATCCGGCGGCAAGGCCAAGCAGTGTTGACTTCCCGCAACCTGACGCGCCAAGCAGGCAGGTGATCTCTCCCGTCGGCGCGGAAAAACTGATGTCCTCCAGCGCCCGCACCTGACCGTAAGCATGGGCAATATGTCGAAAATCAAGGCTCAATGGCTGATCCTGCCCCTGGGTTGTAAAGCGGGCCATGGGGGTTCCCGGTGAGCCGCCTTAGGCAATTTGCGGGAGTCGGCGCAAGCGGGGCCGGTTGGAACGCCAGCTGGACTTGGGCCGCGCTCGCCATCGCGGCGCTGGCGGGGCTGCCGATTGCCGCGATCCTGTGGGCATCGCTGGCGGGTGCCAATGCCGGGCCAAGCGGGACGATTGCCGACCTCGCCAGCACGGTGCTGCCAACCTATATTGCCAACACCGCATTGCTGATGGCGCTGGCGGGCGTGTTTGCCGCTGTCACCGGCACCGGCTGCGCATGGCTGATCGCGGCGACCCGGTTTCCGGGTCGCAGGGTGCTCGGCTGGGCATTGGTGCTGCCGCTGGCGGTGCCGGCCTATATCGCGGCCTATATCTATGCCGATTTGCTCGATTATGCCGGGCCGGTGCAGGCGGGATTGCGCGGGCTGACCGGATGGGGGCCGCAGGACTATAGCTTCCCCGATATCCGATCGCTGGGCGGGGGGGCATTTGTTCTGGGGATTGTGCTTTACCCCTACGTCTATTTGCTCGCCCGAACTGCCTTTGCCACACAAAGCCTCAGCCAGTTCCGCGCCGCGCGCAGCCTTGGCGCCCCGCCTGCCGCCGCGTTCTGGCGCGTCGCCCTGCCTGCCGCGCGCCCGGCGATTGCAGGCGGACTGGCGCTGGTGTTGATGGAGGTGCTGGCCGATTTTGGCGTGGCCGAATATTTCGCCATCCCCACCTTCAGCACCGGGATTTTCCGCAGCTGGCTGGCGATGGGGGACAAACAGGCGGCGCTCAAACTCGCCGCGGTCATGCTGTTATTCGTGATCGCGCTGATCGCTTTGGAGGCCGCCACCCGGCGCGGACGCAGCGATAGCCGCGACGGGCTTGCCGCGCGCGGCGGGGCAGAGCCGCTGGTGGCGCTGTCCCCACTAGGCAAGGCGCTGGCGCTGATCGCCTGCCTTATCCCGGTGCTGCTGGGGTTTGTCCTGCCCGCCGGATACCTCGCGGCGCTGGCGTTGAGCGATGTGGCACAAGGCGCGGCGGGCGATCTTGCCACCTATGCGCGCGGCAGCCTGTGGCTGGGGCTGGCGGCGGCGAGCGTGTGTCTGGTCGCCGCGCTGCTGCTCGCCTTTGCGCGGGCGCGATCACCCTCGCCGCTTACCGTCGGCGCAATCCGGCTGGCGACGCTGGGCTATGCGCTGCCGGGGGCTTTGCTGGCGGTCGGCCTGCTCGCACCGCTGGGTGCCTTCGACCAGAGCCTCACCCGGTTCGCGCGCGACACGTTCGGCTGGAGCGGTGGATTATTGTTGACCGGCACCAGCGCGATTTTGATCTATGCCCTGTCGGTGCGGTTCCTGACCGTCGCCTATAACACCGTCAGCGGCGGGCTGGCGCGCATCCCGCCCAGCCTTGATGCTGCTGCGCGCAGCCTTGGCGCCCGGCCCGCCCGCGTGCTGGCGCGCATCTATGCGCCTTTGCTTGCCCCCAGCCTTGCGGGCGCGGCGGCGCTGGTGTTCATCGATACCTTGCGCGAATTGCCCGCCACGCTGATCCTGCGGCCCTTCAATCTGGAAACGCTGGCAACCCGCACCTATCGCCTCGCCAGCGATGAACGGCTGATCGAGGCATCTATCCCAGCGCTGATCCTGCTCGCGGTAGGACTATTGCCGGTGCTATTGCTCAACCGATTGTCGCGGCGTTGAATGCCAAATGCAGGCGAGCAACCCTGCGGCGGTGCCCAATGAAGAGTGCTATTCCCCCACCGGAATGAACCGCACCGCCACCCCGCCCGATGATGCCAGCCAAACGGCGAAATCCTCACCCCCGGTCACCAGCTTTTCCTCGATCACGATGGCGTAAGGGTTGGTGTCCCAATGCGCACCTGCCCCGTCGCGATAGATTTGCGCGCGGTATTGCTTGCCGGGGTCAAGGAAGCTCAACGGCACCGACAGATCGCGCGCATTTTCATCGGTGACCGCGCCAAGGAACCATTCCTTGGACTTGCGCCCCTGCCGCGCGATGGCGACATATTCGCCCACTTCGCCGGCCAGCGCGACGCTTTCCTCCCAGTCGGCCTCGACATCCTTGATGAACTGGAACGCGTCCATCCGCGCCGCGTAATTTTCGGGCAGGTCAGCCGCCATCTGGAGCGGCGAATAAAGCACCACATACAGCGCCAGCTGTTTCGCCAGCGTGGTTTGCGGGCGGTTTGACGGGTCGCCGCGCGGGATATCGGCGCGCACCGGCGGGCGTTCATTCGGGCGCAGGTCAAAGATGCCGGGGGTAAAATCCATCGGCCCCGCCAACATCCGGGTAAACGCCAGCATCGCCTCATGCGAAGGTGGGTTGGGTGGGGTTCCCCAGGCGTTGAACTCCATCCCGCGCGCGCCTTCGCGGGTCATCCAGTTGGGGTAGGTGCGGCGCAGGCCCGTGTCCTTGACCGGCTCGTGCGCGTTGATCGTAATTTGCCGCTTGGCCGCCGCTTCGACCACGCGCAGGTGGTGGCCGACCATGAACTGGCTGTCGTGCCATTCGTAGCGGCGGATGCCGTTTTCATCCACCCGCACAACATCGCCCGCATCGGCGACATAGCCGGTCTTGACCGCGCGCACGCCTGCCGATTGGTAGAGGTCAAACGCGGCCTCCATCTGGCTTTCGTAATTGGCGATATTGGCTGATGTTTCGTGGTGCCCGATCAACCGCACGCCCTTGGACTGGGCATAGCGGCCCAGCTCGGCAAGGTCGAAATCGGGCATTGGTTCGGTAAAGCGGAACAGATCGCCATTGTTGAACCAATCACCGTCCCAGCCGATATTCCAGCCTTCAACCAGCACGCCGGAAAAGCCGTGTTCGGCGGCGAAATCGATATATCGCTTGGTTTCCGCCGTGGTCGCACCGTGGATGCCATCGCGGCCCCAGCTGCGTTCGTTGATATGCATCGCCCACCAGATGCCGATATATTTGCCGGGCTCTACCCACGACACATCGCCAAGCTTGTTCGGCTCGTTGAGGTTGAGGATAATGTCCGAATTGATCAGGCCCACCGCATCGCGCGCGACCTGAATGGTGCGCCACGGGGAAGTGAAGGGTGCGCGGGTCTTGACCTTCGCCCCGCCCGACCAATTGCGCAGCCGCGCTTCGAAGTTGCCAGCGCGCAAGGCACCCAGCGACATCGCGGAATAATCGACCAGCGCGGCTTCGTGGATGGCAAAGTGGATGCCCGCCGGATTGCGGAAGGTCGCGGGCGTATGGGCGTCATCAACCTTGCCTGCCGGGCCGGTGCGGGTGAGGTATTCGTAACGGTTGAATTCGTCGCTCGGCGTGTACCACATCGTGGTTTGCTCTCCGACGCCGAATTGGGTCAGTTCATCGACAATGGCGATATCGCCGGTCAGCGCGGCCTGCTCGGCCAGTTCATACCGAAAGCCGATTCCGCTATCGAAAGCGCGGAACCGCACCGTGATCTGCCGCGCCGGGCCGGTGGTCGCCGCGAAGGTCACGGCGAGTTCATTATGCTGATCCCGCACCACGCGGCGCTCACCCCAGGGCTGTTCCCATGCCGTATCCTTGGCCGCGCGGGCCGAGGCGGTGATCGCAAGATCGCGTTCAAACCCGTGATGTTCGGCAAACAGCATCCCGAGGCGCGAGGGCGCGATGACCCCCTCACCGTCATAGTTGACCGCATAGGTCGCAAGGCCCGCATCATCGCTGATGGTGACAGTGATCTTGCCATCGGGTGAGGCCAGCGTCAGCGTTTCGGCACAAAGCGGCGCGCCCATGCCAAGCATCAGCGCCGCCAGCGTAGCCAGTTTCGTCCATATCTGCATCATACCCTGCCTCATTTAGTTTCGCTGAAAATCCGGTAGCCCCACGGCGCGAGGTCGATTGTCTCACCGCCCGCAAACGCCGCCGCTTCGCCGCTGAGTGCATCGACATAGCGGCCATGATGGCGCGCGTGATCGAACCGCGCGGCCTGCGCGCGCGGGGAAAGGTTGAACACCGCGAACACTCGCTCGCCCGCCGCACCGCGGGTGAAAGCGAAAACGTCGTTAGCCGCGTTGCTCGGCACTTCGACCATGCCTGCGCCGAACCGCCCATTGTGGAGCGCGGGCATTTCGGTCTTGAGCGCGATCAGGCGGCGAAACAGGCTATCATATCGCCCCGGCCGCCAGGTGATCGGGTCTTTCTCAAAGAAGGCCAGTTGGCGATCCAGATCGGCCTCTTGCCCATTGTAGATCAGCGGCAGGCCGATGCCCACAAACGACAGCGCAATCGCGGCTTCGTAGGCCGGGCCGTAAATGTCAGCCGCCACCGCGTCCCACGAATTCTGATCGTGGTTATCGGTATAGGTCATGCGCATCGCGGCGTGCGGCCAGCTTTCGGCCTGTTCGGCGTAATAGCTGCGGATCGCGCTCGCCCCGCTTCCGTCCTTGGCAAGGCGCTGCATCGCCTCTTTCCATTTCCACGCATAGGTCGCGTCAAACGCGCGGGCGTGCAGATCGCGCTGTTCCCATTCGGCCAGCATGAACACCGGCTTGACCTTGTCGAGTTCGGCGCGCGCGGTCTCCCAGAAATCGAGCGGGACGTATCCGGCCACGTCGGCGCGGTAGCCATCGATCCCGAATTCGCGCACCCAATAGACCAGGCTTTCAGTCATGTATTGGCGCAAGGCAGGCTGGCTGAAATCGAAATCGGCGACGTCCGACCAATCGGTGCCCACCGGCGACATCAACGCGCCTTCGGGGCTGCGGGTGTACCATTCGGGGTGCGTCTGCGTGAGCGGATTGTCGAACGCCGAGTGGTTGGCGACCCAATCGAGGATCACCTTCATCCCCAGCCGGTGCGCTTCATCGACAAAGGCCCGAAACTCCGCCTCGGTGCCGAATTCGGGATTGACCGCGCGGTAATCGCGCACGGCATAGGGGCTGCCCAGCGTGCCCTTGCGGTGCAGCTCACCAATCGGATGAATCGGCATCAGCCAGATGATGTCCACGCCCATATCGGCTAGGCGCGGAAGGTGTTTCTGCGCTGCGGCAAAGGTGCCCTCGGCGGTGAATTGGCGGGTGTTGAGTTGATACAGCACCGCATCGCGCGTCCAATCGGCGTTGTCGATTGCGACCAGCGGTTGCGGCGCGTAATCGGGCTGCGCCAGTGCGGGGGCGGCGGTGAGCGCACCGGACATGAGGGCGGCGATCAGGCCGAATGCAAGGCGCATCATGCTGCCTCCATCGGCACCACCCCTCGGGGCGCGGACCCTTCATCGGTGACAAACAATGTCGCAATCGCCGCCAGCACAAAACTGACCGCCGCGATCACCATCGCGTAGATCGGCTCTCCCCCGAACAGGTTGGTGACGAGGAAGCCCAGCACCGTCGCCGCGAGCAGTTGCGGCACCACGATGAAGATGTTGAACACCCCCATGTAAATGCCCATTTTTTCCGCCGGAACGCAGCCCGCCAAAATCGCGTAAGGCAGCGACACGATCGACGCCCAGGCAATCCCCACCCCGATCATCGCCACCCAAAGCAGCGCCGGATCGCGGATCAGCAGCATCGCGGCAAAGCCCGCCGCGCCCAGCAGCAGATTGATCGCGTGCAGTCGCCGCCGATCAATCCGCGCGGCGATCCAGATAAAGCCGAGCGCGGCGGCCGCCGCCAGCCCGTTGCGCACCGATCCCAGCAGGCTCCACCAATCGGCGGCATCCTGATAACCGCGCGTTGCCGGATCGGGCGCGGCAAAGTGATATTCGGCGACTGCGGGGGTGCCGTAAATCCACATCGCAAACATCGCGAACCAGCTGAAAAACTGCACTACGGCGAGTTGCTGCATGGTCTTGGGCATGGCGAACAGATCGCTCACCACCTCCATGAACCCGCTGTCATTGCGCCCGCCCGAACGCAGCACGCTGGCGACCAGTTGCACCGCGCCGAACCCGGCGATCAGCGCAGCGAGCACATAAAGCTCCTGCGCGATGTCGATCCCGCCCAGAAACGCCGGGCGCGCGCCGCTGCGGGCCAGCGCGACAAACGCGGCCACCCCCGCCCCGGCGATGATCCAGATGATCGCGCCCTTGCGGAATTGCGCCGCGCTGCGCAGCGTGGCCGCAGGCGCAGCGGTTTCAAGCCCCAGTTCGCGCCTTCGCGCCGCCTCAAACCCGGCCATTTGTTCGGGCGAATATTCGCGGGTGGTAAACACCGTCCACGCCACCGCCGCCAGCAGCGCCGCCCCGCCAATATAGAACGCCCATTGCACCGTCTGCGGGATCTCTCCGGCGGGCGCGACATTACTGAGGCCGAGCCAATTGGTCATCACCCACGGCAGCGCGCCCGCCACCACCGCGCCCACCCCGATAAAAAAGCTCTGCATGGCATAGCCGACCGTGCGCTGGCGATCGGGCAGGTTGTCACCAACGAAAGCGCGAAACGGCTCCATCGTGATGTTGAGCGAGGCGTCCATGATCCACAGCATCCCCGCCGCCACCCATAGCGCGGGCGAATTGGGCATCACGAACAGCGCAAAGGTGGCGAGCAGCGCGCCCGCGAGGAAATAGGGCCGCCGCCGCCCGAACTGCCCGCCGAAGCCAACCCAGGTCTTGTCAGACAAATGCCCGATAATCGGCTGCACGATCAGCCCGGTCATCGGCGCGGCGATCCACAGGATCGCCAGATCGCCCACTTCGGCGCCCAAAGTCTGGAAAATGCGGCTGACATTGCCGTTTTGCAGATCGAACCCGATCTGAATGCCCAGAAAGCCGAAGCTCATATTCCAGATTTGCGCCGGGTTGAGCGCGGGCTTGCGGCCAGCTTGCGTCATGGTCAATTATCCTCTTCCCCGCGCGCCGCCGCCTGAGGCGTGACGCGGCTGCGCGCCGACGGTAATGTCGCGGGTCTTGCGCCCGGCGATCAGACTTGGCCAGCAGGGGTGTAGTTTGAACGTTCTGCAAAAAATTGCAATAAACTTTCAAAATTTCTCCGGAGAAAACTCGTTTATAGGAAGATGTCTGAAATATTTCATAGTTTTTTCAGTTATTTAATTCTATTTCAGACTCCCGCTAAGCAATGCCACAAAGATTTGCAAAATTTTGCTCATGATGGCAAAACATTTCGCCAAGGGAGATGGATTATGACGCGGATTTTCGTGGGACTTGTCGCTGCGTTTTGCGCAAGCACCGCCGTGGCCGAAGGGCCAATCGCCCCAACACACGCGCCGCTCGCGCCCATCAGTGACCGCCTGCCAGAGGACGAGATCATCTATTTCGTTCTGCCCGACCGATTCGAAAACGGGGATAAAACCAATGATCGCGGCGGCATCCGTGGCGGGCCACTCGATCACGGCTTCGATCCCACGCACAAGGGCTTCTATCATGGCGGCGATCTGAAGGGGCTAACACAGCAGCTCGATTACATTCAGGGCATGGGCATCACCGCGATCTGGTTTGCGCCAGTGTTCAAAAACAAGCCGGTTCAGGGTCGTCCGGGCGAAGAAAGCGCTGGCTATCACGGCTATTGGGTGACTGATTTCACCAGTGTCGATCCGCATTTTGGCACCAACGCCGAATTCAAGGCCTTCGTCGATGCCGCCCATGCGCGCGGGATGAAGGTCTATATGGACATCATCACCAATCACACCGCTGACGTGATCGACTATGTCGAAGGTGAACAGGCAGGCTATGCTTACCGCAGCAAGGGGGATTACCCCTTTTCCCGGCGCGGCGGGCCGGATGGCGCGCCGATCAATCCGGGCTTTGCCGGGGACGACAACCCCGATCCTGCCAATTGGGCAGGCCTGACCGATCCGACCTTCGCCTACACCCCGTTCGTGCGTGAGGCGGAGCGCGATGTGAAGGTGCCCGCCTGGCTCAATGACGTGACCCTCTACCACAACCGCGGCAATTCGCATTGGATCGGCGAAAGCAGCGTTTATGGCGATTTTTCGGGCCTTGATGATCTCGCCACTGAAAACCCGCGCGTGGTTGCAGGAATGATCGACATCTTCGGCCAGTGGATCGACGATTACGGGATCGACGGCTTTCGCATCGACACCGCCAAACACGTGAACCCCGAATTCTGGCAGGCTTTCGTTCCCGCCATGCTGGCGCGTGCAAAGGCCAAGGGGATCGACCATTTCCACATCTTTGGCGAGATTGCCTACGAAGAACCCACCGCCACGCTCGCCGCGCAGGTCATGGCCGAAAGCCACCTGCCCTATGCGCTCGACATGGGCTTTGCCAAAGCCGCGCAGCAGATCGCCAGCGGCGCGGCCAGCCCGCGGGTGATGGCGGAATTCCTGCAACAAGACGCGATCTATCCCGGCGGCGCGGCCACCGCACTGGGTCTGCCGACCTTTCTGGGCAATCACGATTTCGGGCGGTTTTCGATGTTCGTGCGCGACATGAGCGGATCGGATGACGAAACCGAGCTGCTGGCGCGGGTCAAATTGGGCCATGCCATGCTGTTCCTGCTGCGCGGGGTGCCGACCGTCTATTACGGCGACGAACAAGGCTTCATCAGCGACGGCAATGATCAGCTGGCGCGCGAGAATATGTTCGCCAGCAAGGTCGCCGTCTATAATGACAACGTGCTTGTCGGCACCGCCGCGACCACCGCTGCGGCCAATTTCGACACCGCCCATCCGCTCTACCAGTTGATCGGCACGCTGGCACAGGCGCGCAAGGCCAGTCCGGCGCTGCGCCGGGGGCTGTCGCAGGTGCGCGCGTTCGATCATGAAGCGCCGGGTCTGCTGGCGGTGGAGCGCCGCGATCCGGCCAGCGGTGAGCGTGTTTTAATCGTGTTCAATACCAGCGCAGCAGGGCTTTCGCGCAATGTCGAGGTAAGCTACCGCGCGCGCGGCGTCACGCCGTTGCTGGGCCAATGCCCTGCACAATTGGCCGCGCCGGGGACGGTGCACATTACCCTGCCACCGTTTGGATTTGCCGCCTGCATTCTGGAGAACAACGACTAATGGCAACCGCGATTGGCGCTGCTGCCGCAGCCATTCACCACGATCCGCAATGGTGGCGCGGCGCGGTGATTTATCAGATCTATCCGCGCAGCTTCCGCGACACCACGGGTGACGGGATCGGCGATCTTGCAGGCATCGTCGAAGGGCTGGATTATATCGCCGATCTGGGCGTAGACGGCATCTGGATTTCGCCGTTCTTCACCTCGCCGATGCGTGATTTCGGTTATGACGTGGCCGATTATTGCGGGATTGATCCGAGCTTTGGCAGCTTTGCCGATTTCGACCAGATCATCGAAAAGGCCCACGCGCTCGGCCTGAAGGTGATCATTGATCAGGTCTATTCGCACACCTCGGATGAACACGCGTGGTTTGCGGAAAGCCGCGCGGATCGCACCAATCCCAAGGCCGATTGGTATGTCTGGGCCGATCCCAAACCCGATGGTTCGCCGCCGTCAAACTGGCAATCAGTGTTTGGAGGATCGGCGTGGCAGTGGGATGGCCCGCGAAAACAGTATTACCTGCACAATTTCCTCACCAGCCAACCCGATCTGAACGTTCATAATATCGAAGTTCAGGACGCGCTGCTTAATGTGGCGCGGTTCTGGCTGGCGCACGGGGTTGACGGGTTCCGTCTCGACGCGCTCAATTTTTCGATGCATGATCCCGAATTGCGCGACAATCCGCCGTCAGGTCTGCCGATCAGCCAAGTGACGCGCCCGTTCGATATGCAGGTTAAACGTTACAACCAGTCACACCCTGATATTGCGGCATTCCTCGAACGCATCCGGGCGACGATCGATGAATATCCGGGCCGCTTCACCGTCGCCGAAGTCGGCGGGCCGGAGCCGCTGGCAGAAATGAAGGCCTTTACCCAAGGCGGAAAACGGCTGGATTCGGCCTATAATTTCGATTTCCTCTACGCCCCGCGCCTGACCGCGCCCTTGGTGCGTGCGACCCTTTCGCAATGGAGCGGGGAGCCGGGCGAAGGCTGGCCTTCGTGGGCGTTCTCCAACCACGATGCCCCGCGCGCTGTCACCCGCTGGGCCAGCGATGGCGATTACGCTCGCGCCGCACGGCTCAACCTGCTGCTGTTGCTGGCGCTGCGCGGCAATCCGATCATCTATCAGGGCGAGGAACTGGGCCTGCCGCAGGGCAAGGTCGCATTCGAAGACCTGCAAGATCCCGAAGCCATCGCCAACTGGCCGCACACCCTGGGCCGCGACGGCGCGCGCACGCCGATGCCGTGGCAGGCAACCGCACCGCAGGCAGGCTTTTCCCGCGCAAACCGCACCTGGCTCAAACCCGATCCGGCGCATGCGGGCTTTGCGGTTGACACGCAGACGTCAGACCCCGGCTCAACCCTCGCTTACGCACATCGGATCCTGCGCTTGCGGCGGGAGTTTCCGGCTTTGGTCAGCGGAGATATTACGCTGCTCGATACGCCTGAGGATATCGTCGCTTTCATCCGGCAACAGGGTGAAAACACCGTATTATGCGCCTTTAACCTGGGCGATGTGCCTTGCGTCTGGTCGCCGCCCGCCAATTGGCAAAACGCACGCCTGCTTGCCACGCAAAGCGCAGTGGGCGATGGTGGTGCCATGCCGGATATGCTCGCCCCCGGCATGGGTTACTGGGCGGCGATGACAGGCGAATAACCAAGCATGGCGGATAATCCGACCCTGACCAAACGCAGCGCCACGCTGGAAGATATCGCGCGCGAGGCAGGCGTATCGATCTCGACCGTCAGCCGCGCGTTGAATGATAGCCCTTCGGTCAAACGGCGCACCAAGCAGCAGATCTGGCAGATCGCCCGCGCGCATGATTACGAGTTCCGCGCTACCATGCCGAGCGGGCCGATTGGCGCGGATGCGACCATTGCGGTGGTCGTTCCCGCTCCGCAGGCGCGGACGAGCCGGGTGGCCGACCCGTTCTTCCTCGAACTGCTGGCCGGCGTTGCCGAAGCCGCGCGCGAACGCAATGCTGACCTCTTGATCAGCCATCTTAGCCCGCGCGCGGGCGCCGATCTTGATTACGCGATGAGCACCAGCCGCGCGACCGGGGTGATCTTTATCGGACAAAGCTCGCTCCACCACGAATTCAACGCGCTGGCCGCGCGCGACAACCGGTTTGTGGTGTGGGGGGCAGAGTTTCCCGATGCGCAATATTGCGCGATTGGATCGGACAATGTCGCTGGCGGCAGACGCGCGACCGCGCACCTTGCCCGGCTGGGCCACAAGCGCATCCTGTTCCTTGGCGATACCGAAGCGCCCGAGGCCGAGCAGCGCTATCGCGGTTACAAGCAGGCGCTGGAACGCGCAGGCCTGCCGTTTGATGACGCGCTGATCCTGCCCGCCCATTTCGAAGTCCATTCCGGCGAGGCCGCGATCCGCAGCGCGATTGCCGGCGGGTTGCAATTTGACGCGGTATTCGCCGCCAGCGACCTCATCGCAATCGGTGCAATCCGCGCGCTGACGCGGTCGGGAATGCGGGTGCCCGAAGACGTCTCGGTAGTCGGCTACGACAATATCCCGGCCGCGCGGCTTGTCACCCCGCAGCTGACCACCATCGATCAGGACGCCAATCTTGCCGGGCGGATGCTGGTGTCGAAACTGATGGACAAGGGCAATGGACCGGCGATTTCGCAGCGGCTGGAAACCAGCCTGCTGATCCGCGAAAGCTGCGGCGGGTAAAGTGGATAAGCCCAGCCCCCTGAAAAGCATCGTAATCGTCGGCGGTGGCAGTGCCGGGTGGATGACCGCGGCGGCGCTGGCCGATGCGGTTGGCAGTGAATGCGCGATCACCCTGATCGAATCCGACGCCATCGGCACCATCGGCGTGGGTGAGGCAACCATCCCGCCAATCCGCAACTTCAACCACCGCCTCGGCATCGACGAGGCGACCTTCGTTCGTGAGACGCAGGGATCGTTCAAACTCGGGATCGAGTTCGTCGACTGGGGGCGGCAAGGGCATTCCTACTTCCACCCCTTCGGCCAATATGGCGCTGAATTCGACCAGGTTCCGTTCTATCACCACTGGATGCGCGAATATCTTGAAGGCCGCGTTGCTGGCCCGATTGACGATTTTGCGATGTGCTGGGCGATGGCCAAAGCGGGAAAGTTTACCCACCCCTCCGCCGACCGACGCCTGATCCAATCGACCTTCGATTACGCCTATCACTTTGACGCGACACGCTATGCCGCCTTCCTGCGCCGCTTTGCCGAGGCGCGCGGGGTGACGCGGGTTGAAGGGCGCGTGGTCGATGTCAGCTTGCGCGGCGAGGATGGCTTCATCGACAGCGTGACGCTGGAAAATGGCACCGCCATCGCGGGCGAATTCTTCATCGATTGCAGCGGCTTTCGCGGGCTTTTGATCGAGGACGCTTTGGAAGCCGGATACGATAGCTGGCAGCACTGGCTGCCGTGTGACCGCGCGGTGGCTGTGCCCTGCGAAAGCGGCGACTTCACCCCCTATACCCGTTCCACCGCGAAGGCTGCGGGCTGGCAATGGCGCATCCCGTTGCAGCACCGCACCGGCAATGGCTATGTCCATTGCAGCCAGTTTATTTCCGAGGATGAAGCCAGCGCCGAATTGCTCGCCACGCTGGATGGCAGGCCGCTGGCCGACCCGCGTCCCTTGCGCTTTGTCGCGGGCAGACGGCGCGCATTCTGGAAGCGCAATTGCGTCGCCATCGGGCTGTCCGCCGGGTTCATGGAGCCGCTGGAATCGACCAGCCTGCACCTCATCCAATATGGCATTCTGCGGCTGATCGCGCTGCTGCCCGATAGCGCGATGTCGCCGCTTTTAGCGCGCGAATACAATGCGCAAACCACGGCGGAATATGAACGCATCCGCGACTTCCTGATCCTGCATTACAAAGCCAGCGAGCGCGACGATTCCGAGCTGTGGCGTTACTGCGCGGCGATGCCGATCCCCGACAGCCTGCAATACAAGATCGACCATTTTCGCGATTATGGCCTGCTGGTTTCGGACGAGCGTGAGCTGTTCACCAATCCCAGCTGGATCGCGGTATATCTGGGGCAAGGGATCGTGCCGGGCCGCGCGCCCGCGCTCGCCGCGATGCGCAGCGGGGTTCCGGTGGCCGAGCGGCTGGCGCAAATCCGCTCTGCTATGGACGAGGCGGTGGCGGCGATGCCGAGCCACGGCGAATTCATCGCCCGCCACTGCGCCGCGCCGCTACCCACAGCCTGACCATTTGGGCGAATGTTTCACGTGAAACATCGACCTAGAGGGGGTCTAGAGGGGGTCTAACCGGGGCTAGAACGCCTTCTCAAACTTCGCCGAAAAACTCCTCAGCCGCCATAAACGAAAGGGCCCGCCATTGCTGGCGAGCCCCTCTTTTTACCCCGGAGCGACCCGAGGGTGTCTGCGTCAGAAGTTCTTGCGGATCGTGAAGTTGAACGTCCGCCCGTAAAGTTCGTGGCGGCTCGCAAATGTGCCGGTCTTCTGACCGTTTGCATCGAACAGGTCGTTTTCGGTCACGAACGGCGCATCGGTCAGGTTGAACACCTCGGCCAGAATACCGACCCCGTCGAGGAAGCTGCCCGGCTTTTCGAAGGTATAACCAATCTGTGCATCGAAAATGGTTTCGTTGCGGGCATTGGCACCCGACAGCGACCCGTCAAAGTTCTGCACTTCCGACAGGAACCCATCGCGATAGCGCGCTGCCAGCTTGGCGCGGAAGCCATGCTTTTCGTAGAAGATATCGCCCGACCAGGTGACTTCCGAATGGCCGGGAATAGCCAGCGGGTTGAAGTTCTCGTTTTCCACCTCGGCATCGGCATAGGTGATCGAGTAGAACCCGCCAAACCCGTCAAGCGCATCGACCAGGTCGCCAAAATCTAGGCGCACCGTGCCTTCAACCCCGGTGATTGTGCCATCGGCAAAGTTGACCGGGCCGTTGAAGATGCCGGTGGCGACTTCGGGGTTGGTCTGCAGGATACCGCCCGCCCCGAAATTTTGGATCGACTGGGTCAGATCGGTCAACTCGCTGAAATCGATGATCCAGTCCGACAGCTCCTTGTGGAAGCCTGCGACAATGATCGCCGTACCAGGCGAGAAATATTTTTCGACAGAGATATCATAGGAGGTCGATTTGTAAGGCCGCAGCGCCGGGTTGCCGCCGCCCAGATTGAAACACACCAGCGAAGGCGGATTGAACCCGACCACCGTATCAGGGCGCTGGTCGCCCGTTGTGTCGATGCAGCTCTGGGTGTTGAAGCCAATGTTCTGGTTCGCGGTCATCTGATCGAGCCGCGCGCGGGTAATGGTCTTGGCCGCCGCGATCCGGACAAACAGATCGGGCATGACTTCGAAGGCCAGGTTGGCGCTCGGCAGCCAGTTGTCATAGCTTTCGCTGACAGTGTTCACCAACCCGCCGCCAATCGTGCCGGTCGATGACTGATCCGTATCGGCATAGCGCAGACCGACATTGCCGCGCACCGGAACCGAACCGAGATCACCGTCGATGTCAGCCTGGATGTAGAAATTGTGAACTTCTTCATCCACCTTCCACTCGGTATCAAAGGTCGCCTTTTCCACCAGATAGGTGCCATCGGTCAGGAAGCTCGACGGATCATAGGCGATGATATCCATGCCCAGACTTTTGGTTTTGGTCGTGCCGAGGATCGCCGAGGCTGGAATGGGCAAACCGCCCGTGCCAAACGCCGGAGTGGCGCGCAGGAAGGCTTCGTTGGAATCGAAGTCCTTCTTACGGTCGGTATAAAGCCAGCCAACAGTGATACGGTCAATGATCCCGCCGTCAAACTGCCAATAGCTTTCCGCCCGCAACTGGTTCAGTTCGTCGTTGATCTTCGGTTCTTTGATAAAGCCGACCTGGCCCCACCCACCCGGATCAGTGAGCAGCACAGTGCCTGGATCAGTGTAGTCGAGCAGGCTGTCGATGGTGTATTGGCCATTCTCGAGGAAGTTGAAGGTCAGCGTATCGGACGCACCGCTGCCGTTGGGCCCGGTGCCAGCCATGGATTCAAAATCGATGTCGTTGCGATCAAGCTTCGAATAGCCATAATCGAGCACGAAGCCGAGGTTGTCGGTCGCGTTCCATTCCAGGTTACCGCCGATGGCGAAGATTTCGGACTTCGAACCTTCGGTATCGGTGCGCAGGATTGGGAAGACGTTGGAAAAGGTTGCCGAATCGGCAAATGGGCCGCTGCCGGTGACGCTTTCAACCACCGCGCCGCCATTGGTGCTCCATGCGGCAATCGGCGTTTCGGTGCCGCGGAAAATGCCCGAATCGTCGGTATCGGTGTAGAAGCCGTCGATCGATAGCGAAAACCGGTCGGTCGGTTCGAACTGCAACGCGCCCGTGATCGAGGTGCGCTCAAACTCGCGGCTCACCGCGCCCTGACGCGGGTTGTCGCGCGGGAAATTCACGCCTTCGGGGGTGCGCTCAACCTGAAATTCGTTGGTCTTGAGTTCGCGCGACACGAATTGGGTTGGAATTGATTGGATGGTTGCACCCAACGACCAGCCGAGCGTGCCCGCCGCGTTCTGATCAATGTAGGACGCGAAGAAGCGGTAGCCGTCATCACCGAAATCCGGGTTGAGCGAACCATTATCATTGATGGTGTAGGTGCCCGAGACGCTGATCTGACGCTTTTTGGAATCGAGCGGCTTGATCGTCCGCAGATCCACCGAGCCCGCGATGCCGATGGCCGCCAACTGCGCATCGCCGGTCTTATAGACCACGCCCTGCGCAATCAGTTCGGACGGGAACTGATCGAATTCGATCCCGCGGTTGTTGCCCGCCGACACCACTTCGCGGCCATTGAGCAGCGCGAGGCTGAAATCGGGGCCGAGGCCACGGATCGAGATCTGCTGCGAACGTCCGCGCACGCGCTGGGCGGTCACGCCCGGCAGACGCGCCAGTGTATCGGCGATGGAAAGGTCAGGCAGCTGGCCAATGTCTTCAGCGGAAATGACTTCGACAATCGAGGTCGCCCTGCGCTTGGCATCGAGCGAGCTCTGGATCGAGCTGCGGATGCCGGTGACGACAATCGCCTCACCATCCACAGCGCCATCAACAGCAACCGGCTCTTCGGCGTCCTGCGCCAGCGCCGGTGCGCCGGTCGCGGCCAGCGCCAGAAAGGTCGCCGCCCCGCACAGCAGGCGCGCGTTTACGTTGATCCCGTTCATTTTCATCAGAGTCCTCTCCCCGCAAGCGACATTGAACGTGCGCTTTTGCAGTTTTTTTCATAACGCAACTCAGCTTGCAGGTAAATCACCAATCGGCATTCGTTCGCCAGACTTTTGAAAAACTGATATAATTGTTTATATACAACATTATAATTCAGGAAATCTGATCGTAATTCGGGCAAAAGCTTGGCGCAAGGCAGCAAATTGTTGCCTGTTGGCCACAGTTTTTTGCAGGAACGCCCGCCGCCGCCCGCCATGCCTCAGAAAAGCCCGCGCGCTGCGGTGACTGCGCCCTCTAATTTTCGCATTTTATTTGTTCTTAATCAATTAATTGCTGATGCAGCTTGGACATCAACAGGGGATTTGATAGGCTGATCCACATGGCCAGCCCCCCTCCTTCACAGCACCAGATTGCAGCGGAAGGCTGGGCCATCTCACTCGCGCAGGCTCGTGTTGAACATTTTTCCACATATAATCATTTGCTTGTTTCGGTAGATGATCTTCTGGAAACCCCCGAAAAGGTCATTTCCAAACCATTTTTGCAAGATTTTGCACAAATCACGCCGCAATATCCGGGGCTGCGTGCACCGCTTGATCCGGCAATTTGCGCGAGCTGGCTGACCCAGCTTGCGCCGCGACTCGATCAATGGTTCGGCCCTCAGCCCCGGGGTTGGGAAATGCAGGCGTGGTATTCGATCGTCACCACACCGCCCGTCAAACTGCTGCCGATCCAGCGTCTTCCGCACGTCGATGGCACCGATCCAAACCAGATCGCGATGATGCTCTATCTCCACCGCACCAGGCACGGCGGCACGGCGTTTTTCCGCCACCGATCAACCGGGCTGGAGGCGTTGTCGGCCACGGATTTCCCGCGCTATGCCAAGGCGTTGCAGGAAGATGTCGCGCGCACCGGCCTGCCGCCCGCCGCCTATACCACCGATGGCGCGCCGCATTTCGAACGGACGCACGCGGTGCCCGGCACCTTCAATCAGGCAGTGTTCTATCGCGGCAACATCCTGCATAGCGGAGTGATCGATAACGCGGCGGCGCTGGTTGCTGATCCGCGCGCCGGGCGGTTGACGATCAACGCTTTCTTCCGCCCGGCGGCGGAATAGGCACAGGCACAGGCGGGGCAAACACATGGCAGAGCGCGGCGTTGAAAAACTGGTGATCGTCGGCGGAGGCACCGCGGGCTGGATCACCGCTGCGGCCTTTGCCCGGTTGCTGGGGCAGCGACTCACCATCGAACTGGTCGAATCGGACGCGATCGGCACCATCGGCGTGGGCGAGGCGACGATCCCGCAGATCATCCGACTGAACACCATCCTTGGGCTGGACGAACACGAATTCCTGCAGCGCGCGTCAGGCACCTACAAACTCGGGATCGAATTTGTCGATTGGGGGCGGATCGGCAGTCGTTATCTGCACACCTTTGGCGATACCGGGCTGAACCTCGGCAATGTTGCCTTTCACCATTACTGGCGGCGCAGCGTCATGGGCGAAGCCGCGCCCGACGCGCGCGGGCTGTGGCACTATTCGCTGCATCAGCTGGCGGCCGATCAGGCGCGGTTCGGTAAGCTCGATCGGGTCGGCAACACCGCCATGGCAGGGCTGGCCTATGCCTATCACTTCGATGCCACCCGCTATGCCCTGCACCTGCGCGACTATGCCGAGGCGCGCGGGGTAACGCGCACCGAAGGCATGGTCGAAAGCGTTGAGCGCGACGGGACGAGCGGCGATATCACCGCGATCACTCTTGATGATGGCAGGCGGGTTGCAGGCGATTTCTTTGTCGATTGCACCGGCTTTCGCGCGCTGTTGCTGGGCGGCGCTTTGGGGGTGGGCTATCAGGACTGGTCGCACTGGCTGCCGTGCGACCGGGCGCTGGCGGTGCCAAGCGAGCGGCTGCCCACTTTGGTGCCCTTCACCCGCGCCACCGCCAAATCGGCGGGCTGGCAATGGCGCATCCCCTTGCAGCATCGCACCGGCAACGGGCACGTCTATGCCAGCGGGTTTACGGATGATGATACGGCGGCCGACACGCTGCTGGCGGGGCTGGATACCAAACCGCTGGGCGACCCGCGCCCGATCCGCTTCACCACCGGGCGGCGCGAGGCATTATGGGCGCAGAATTGCGTCAGCATCGGGCTGTCGAGCGGGTTTCTGGAGCCCTTGGAATCGACCAGCATCCACCTGATCCAATCCCATGTCAGCCGTTTGATCCAGCTGTTCCCGCGCGGCAAAAACGCCGCTGCTGAACGCGCCGAATTCAACCGCCGCTGCATGGCCGAATTTGACCAGATCCGCGATTTCCTGATCCTGCATTACCACCGCACCGATCGTGAGGACACCGAGTTCTGGCGTTATTGCAAGCATATGGCGGTGCCCGACAGCGTCACGCACAAGCTGGAACTGTTCGCCGCATCGGGCCGGGTCGGGCGCGATGCCGATGATCTGTTCCGCGAGGCAAGCTGGGTTCAGGTAATGCTGGGCCAAGGCATCATGCCCGCCGATTACGACCCGATGGCCGATCAGATCGCCCCGGCGCAGCTGGACGAATTCCTCGCCAATCTGCGCAATGTGATCGAACGCAGCGTTGCGGGCCTGCCCAGCCATGCGGACTATCTGCAACGCCATTGCCCCGCCGATTCCGGCAGCACCCCCGCCTGATCGCCGCCAACGAAAAAGGGCGGCGTGGTTGCCCACACCGCCCCTTTGTCTCTGGCCCGAAGGCGAAAACTTACTTAGACTGGCTTTCGAGATAAGCGACCAGATTGGCGCGGTCCTGCGCGTTCTTGATGCCCGGAAACACCATCTTGGTGCCCGGCATGAATGCCTTGGGGCTTGCCAGATATTCGAACAGCGTCTCGGTCGTCCAGGTCACGCCGCTGTTCTTGTTGGCGTCGGAGTAATTGTAACCGGCCACCGAACCTGCTGTGCTGCCGACAATATTATGCAGCGACGGGCCGACGCGGTTTACGCCTTCTTCGAGCACATGGCACGAACGGCACAGCGCGAAGGTCTTTTCACCGGCGGCGGCATCGGTGGTCATGCTGGCGAAATCCACCGTCGCCGCAACTTCAGCGGTCGCGGCAGCAGCAACCGAAGGCGCAGCTGTTGCAGCCGGGGCTTGATCAGCGGCGCCATCGCCGCAAGCCGCAAGAGTGGTCAGGCTGGCCAGCGCCGCAGCGCCCAACAGGAAATCGCGTTTCATCGATAATTATCCTTTGAACTACGGGTTCTTTGTGTCCGCCAACGCGCCATAACCGAGTATTTCGGGCATGGAAAGCGCGGGTTCGCGGATCATGATTGCCAAAGATTGATATACGCAGCGTGCGCGTTAAAAGGTGTCCATGATGAAAAATCTGCCTTGGCACACCAAGATCGTCCTCGCCCTGCTGGCGTTCCTTCCGTTGTATTTCGCGGTTGCCGCGCTTGGCACGAAAATCGGGGTGTGGAGCTGGCAGACCGGGCTGGTGTCATTGTCATTTGGAGGAGGCGTGATCCTGCTGGGGGTCGTCGCGCTGGCCGCGCTGATATCGCTGATTATCGCCCTGCGCACCAAACCGCGCCGCAACGGGTTGTTGGCGGTCGCGATTATCGGTCTGCTGGTGCCGGGAGCGGTGTTCGTAATGTTCAGCGCTGCGAGAAGCGCGGCAGGCGACAACCCGATCCACGATATCGCCACCGATACCGCCAATCCGCCCGCGTTCTCAGCCGAAACGATGGCCGCGCGTGAGGCTGCGGGTGCCAATCCGCTGAGCGATTACCAGACCCCGCTGGGCCAGTTGGAACTTTACCAGAGCGTGCCGCCTGAACTCGCGATCAAATCACACGCGCAGATCATCACCGACCGCAAGGATCGCCCCGCTCCGCTGCCACTTGGCGGCGCGAGCAAGGCCGAAGGCGTGGCCGCGGTAAAAGCCGCGATGGACGCGATGGGGCTGAAAGACATCCGCAGCGATGCCGAGGCCGGAATGGTTGAAGGCGTGGCGGGAACCTTCTGGTTCGGATTCAAGGATGATGTGGTCGCCCGCGTTGGCGATGCGCAGATCGATTTTCGCTCGGTCAGCCGGGTGGGCCGCAGCGATATGGGCGCAAATACCGCGCGGATCATCGAACTGCGCAGCCGCACCGAGGCGCGGCTGGGATCGGCCAGCCGGTAGATATCGCTAGGCTCAGGACGGACGGACGTGCGGTTTTAAAATCGGGGCGTCGCGTCAGTCGCGAAACGCCGCCGCCGCCAGCGCGCTGCGTTGAAACACGGTCAGCACGCATAGCGCGGCATAGCCATAGGCGAGCACCGGGAACCACGCCGGAAACAGGCACATCGCGATGAACAGCGCGATGGTTTCGGTACCTTCGGCCAGCCCAGTGGAATAGAAAAAGCTCTTGCGCCCGTGCGCAGTGGTTTCCTCGCCGCGCTTGGCCGCGATCACCGCAAAGGCGAGGAAACTGACCCCGGTCAGCACGAAACTCGCCACCAGCACCAACGCTGGCAGGGTATTTTCCGCCGCCAACACCCCGAAGCCGAGCGGGATCGACACGTAGAACGCAAAGTCGGCGACGATGTCGAAATAACCGCCCAGATCGCTTGGCCCGCGCACCCGCGCCACTGCGCCGTCCAGCCCATCGGCCACGCGGTTGGCAAGGATCAGCCCCAGCCCCCAGCCGATATGGCCAAAGGCAATCGCCGCCGCGCCCGCCAGCCCCAGCACCAGCCCGGTAAAGGTCAGCCCGTTGGCAGTCACCCCAACCCCCGCAAGCATGCGCCCCGCCCAATTAAGCGGCGGGTCGATCAACGGGCGCAGTTTGGCGTCAAGCATCGGCTATACGCCCCAACTCACCAGCCCGATCCACGCCCCTGTCATCGCGGTGGCGAGGTTGCCGGCCAGCCAGCTTTTCATCCCCAGCCCCGCTGCTTCGGCGCGGCGTTCGGGGCACAGGGTGCCGATGGTCGATACCAGCAGGCCGACGCTGGCGAGGTTCGCCACGCCGCACAGCGCATAGGTGACGATCAGCAGACTGCGCGCGCCAAAGGTGCCATCGGGCAGCGCGGCGAGTTCAAGATAGGCGACATATTCGTTGAGGATCGCCTTGGTGCCCATCAACCCGCCCGCCGCCTGCGCCTCACCCCACGGCACGCCCAGCAGCCACATGAACGGCGCGAACACCCAGCCCATCACGCGTTTGAGACTGATCGCCTCGCCATCGATCAAGGGCAGCAGCGCCAACACCTGATCGGTCAGCGCCACCAGCGCAAACACCACGATGATCACCGCAATCACCGCGAGGAACAGCGCCATGCCGTCCATCGTGCCTTTGACAATCGCGTCGATGCTGGATTCGTAACGCAGGCCGGGTTCATCCTTCTCCACCGCCGTCTTGGCGTCCTCCGGCGTTCCCGGCACCATCAGCCGCGCAATCAGCAACGCGGCGGGGAGCGAGATCAACGAGGCGGAGATCATGTGACCCACCGCATCGGGCACGGTTTCGCGCAAGGTGGTGGCATAAAGGATCAAGATCGCGCCGCTGATGGTCGCCATCGTCAGCACCATGACCTGAAACAGTTCCGCGCGGGTCATCCGGTCGAAATAGGCGCGCGTGACCAGCGGCGCTTCCACCACGCCAAGGAAGATGCTCGCCCCGCCCGACAGGCCGACGACGCCGCTGACGCCCAGCGAGCGGCGGAGCAGGAACGACAGGCCGTTCACCAGCCAGCGCAGCACCCCCCAATGCCACAGCAGCGCGGCGAGCGCGGAAAACACGATTACCAGCGGCAGAATCTGGAACGCGATGATCAGCGGCGGCTGCGCGCCGTCTGCCAGCGCGAAAGGTAGCGGCGCCCCGCCGAGATAGCCGAACATGTAGGATGAGCCCTTGAGCGTCGCCTGTTCAATCGCGCTGACCGCAGAATTGGCAAGGCCCACCGCCTGCCACACCACTGGCACCCGCACGATCAGTACCGCCAGCAGCCCTTGCAACGCCAGCGCGCCCAGCATCCAGCGCCAGCCGGGATGGGCGCGGCGATCTTCGCTGAAACCCCACGCGAGCGCGACAAGCACCGCGAGGCCGATCAGACCTCGCAGTTGGTCAAACAGTTCCAAATTCTGCTCCTGTCTGCGGCGGTGTCAGCGCTTTTTGCCGAACAGATTATCGAGCGCCAGCGTATCGGAATCGCGCAACGCAATCAGCGCCAGCGCCGCGCCCGCCACCGTCAGCGAAGGGAAGAACAGCAGGTTTGCGTCTTCGGGCTTGGCAAACAGGTATTGGCCATAGGGATCAAGGAAGTGCCGCCAGATCGGCAGCACACCGCCAACCAGAATCACCGCTGATCCGATCAGGCTATATTTGCGAAACAGGCCCAACACCACCAGCAGGCCCAGCACCACTTCAAACCCGGCAAAGGCGAGCTGCAGCGTGCTGTCAGCACCAATCCCGCCGTAGTATTTGTTGGCCAGATGGGGGCCCATACCCTCTTTCAAGAGACGCGCCCCGCCCCACAGCACCAGCAGCATTCCGGTTCCCACCCGCATGATCAGCAGGGAAATCTTGGTAAGCATCTCTCGTTCTCCCGATGTGCAGAGCGATCAGCCGCGTCGCCATGCGTGGTAGCGTTCAACCCATTTCAGCACGCCTTCCGGCTTGTTCGCGCGTTTCCAGTTTCCTGCCGCAAACTTGTTGGCTTCGGCCATGGTCGGATAGGAATGGATCGTGCCGAGGATCTTGTTTAGCCCGATCCCGTGCTTCATCGCCAGCACATATTCGGCCAGCAACTCGCCCGCGTGTGCGCCGACAATGGTCGCGCCCAGCACCTTGTCCTTGCCCGGCGCGGTCAGCACTTTGACAAAACCCTTGGTTTCGCTTTCGGCAATCGCCCGGTCGAGATCGTCGAGGTCATAACGGGTCACGTCAACCGCGATGCCCTGCTCTGCCGCCTCACGTTCGTTGATGCCAACCCGCGCGATTTCAGGATCGAGGAAAGTCACTGCCGGGATCACGCGGTAATCGGCCTTGAACTTCTTGAAGGTGCCGAACAGCGCGTTGACGCTGGCATACCATGCCTGATGGCTGGCGGTGTGGGTGAACTGATACGGCCCCGCCACATCGCCCGCGGCAAAAATATTGGGGAACCTGGTCGCCAGAAATTCATCGGTAGTGACGGTGCGGTTGGTATCGACCCCGATATCCTCCAGCCCGAACCCGGTCAGCCGCGCCTTGCGTCCGATCGCGACGATCAGCGCATCATAGGCGATGCGCACTTCCTGCCCGCCATGTTCGGCGATCAGCGCGCCGTCTTCGACCCGCACCGCCTTGTGATCGGTAAGCACAGTGACGCCCGATTCCTCCAGCACGCTGCGCGCAAGGCTGGACACGTCCGCATCTTCGCGGCCCAGCAAATCGGGCATCATTTCAACCTGCGTGACATTGGAACCGAGCCGCGCGAGCGCCTGCGACAATTCACACCCAATCGGCCCGCCGCCAAGGATGATGACCCGCGCGGGCGCTTTATCCAGCTTGGCAAAGGTATCCCACAGCGTTTCGCTGGTGAGGTAGCCGCTGTCTTCGATCCCCGTGATCGGCGGCACCACCGGCTCCGCGCCCGATGCAATGATGATGCTGCGGGTGGTAAGCCGCTGGGTGCCGCCATCATTCCTCGCAATTTCAACCGTCCACGGATCGATGATCTTGGCATAACCCTTGACCACATCGACGCCGAGTTCAGTGTAGCGTTCGACAGAATCGTGCGGTTCAATCGTCTTGATCGTGTCCAGCACCCGCGCCATCACCGCCTTGAACGGCACCTTGGGTTCGCTCGCTTCCAGCCCGTATTTGTCGGCATTTCGCATCATCGCGGCGACCTTGGCGCTTTTGATCAGCGCCTTAGACGGCACGCAGCCAGTGTTGAGGCAATCGCCGCCCATGTCCTTGGCCTCGACCAGCGTGACGCTCGCCTTCACCTGCGCGGCGATATAGGCCGAGACAAGCCCCGCCGAACCGCCGCCGATCACCACCAGATTGCGGTCAAACTTTTTGGGCTTGGTGAACCCGGCATAGACCTTGCGCCGTTTGATCACCCCGATAATCCCCTTGGCCAGCCACGGCACGATGCCCAGCAGCGCAAAACTCGCGAGCACGCCGGGCGAGGCAATGCCCGACAAGCTGTCAATCTGCGCAAGCTGCGTGCCCGCGTTCACGTAAACAATGGTGCCGAGTAGCATCCCCAGCTGGCTCACCCAAGCATAAGTCCAGGTGCGGATGCGGGTCAGGCCCATCACCAGATTGACGACAAAGAACGGGAACACCGGGATCATCCGCAAGGAAAACAGGTAGAACGGCCCGTCCCGCTCCAGTCCGGCGTTGATCGCCTTCAACCGCTCACCAAAGCGCGCCTCGATAGTGTCGCGCAGGACATAGCGCGATGACAGGAACGCCAGCGTCGCCCCGATGGTTGACGCGAAGGAGACAAGCACCGTGCCCCCTGGCAATCCGAACAGCGCGCCCGCCGCCAGCGTCAGGATCGCTGCACCGGGAAACGAAGCGGCTGTCACCACCACATAGGCGAGGAAGAACCCGGCGATCACCGCGACAGGATTGCGCTGCTGAAACGCGGCTACATCGGCGGCGAGCGCCTTGATCCCGTCGAGCGTGAGATACTGGCCAAGATCAAAAATGAAATAGGCGGCCACCAGCGCAGCCAGCGCGGCAAGAATTGCAAATTTTTTCAAAACGAACTCCTTGCCCCCCAATTCGCCGCCATTGCGGCGCAAGTTACGCCTGTTTCGCAAGTGCAGCATATTTCGCAATCCAGCGCTTGTCGATCCAGTGCTTCAGGCGCAGCACGAAAGCCCCTTCGGCTGAGAGCGGGCCGTAGCTGGCAATTGCCGATCCGTCGCCGGTATTCATCAGATATAGGCTGTTGGCGCGCGGGCGATAGGCGGCGCGCGGCTCCGCTCCCGCCAGCGCGCTGCGCAGATTGGCGGCCAGCACGGGGCCGGCAAACACCGCATGCACGCCCGAATGGGCCAGCGGACGGTCGATCCGTGCGGCGATGTCTCCTGCGGCAAAGATGTGCGGGTGCGAGGGGGATTGCTGATGCTGGTCAACGCTGATGAAGCCCGCGCCGTCCACCGCCAGTCCGCTGTCTTTCGCCCAGCCCGGCGCCGCACTGCCTATCGCGGTGATGATCGCATCGGCCGGTTCGAGCGATACCGCGCCCGCCATGATCGCGCCGTTTTCCAGATGGGCATCATCGCGGTGCACCGCAATTTTCTGCCGCGCCAGCGCATGCGCAACCCTGCGCTGCACAGCGGGCGCAAAGCCGGGGAGCAGGCCGTCGCGCCCAGTTACCAGCGCCACTTGCGGCGCGGTGCCAGCATCCTTGCGGTTGCAAATGGCAAAGGCCAGTTCCACGCCCCCCGCACCGCCGCCCGCCACCACCACATGGCCAAGCGCAGGCAGCAGCGCGAGGCGATCAACAAAGCCGCCAATCGGGCGCACGTCGATCAGGCGCGGATCATCGCCCAGCAGCGCCGCGCCGCGCCCTTCGCCGCCGGTGTCGAATGATGCGATGTCAAAGGCAATTTCCCCTCCCCCCGCCGTGCGCACGCGCCGGGCATCGGGATCAAGCCCGGTGCAGGAATCGAGCACCAGTTCAACCCCGGCACGCTGCGCCAGCGCGGCCAGATCGACCAGCGCCTCATCGCGGCTATGCTGCCCTACGATCCAGCCCGGCACCATGCCCGAATAGCGCAATGTCGGCTGCGGGGTCAGCAATAGAGTGCGCGTGTCCGCAGGCACGCCGCGCGCGGTCCAGTCCGCCAGCACCGCAACATGCGCGTGCCCGCCGCCAACCAGCAGGAGTGTCTGGGTCAATGCGCTGTCCTTTGCTGCGGTTGTGCAGGTCGCCCCAACCCCATCGCGCGCGGTTCGATTGCGCGCAAGGATTTACCAGTGCGCCGCGATGCCGAAGCATTACGCGCTGGAATGCGAGGCTGCGAACAATCCTTCACCGCCGATAGCTCATAATTTATGTATTTAGATGTTATTTATCAATATATTGAATATAGCGCACGCTTCTCACGTTACGCCAAAAGTGAAATAGCGGTGCACCGCCGCTGATGCCGCTTGCCATGGGTTTGGGTCACGGATATTTCACACCTCTACGGCTTGGGGGAATCGCGTGAAGTCAGCCATTTTTGCGGCCATCGGCTGCACGGTCCTTGCCTTCGGAGCGCCGCTAAATGCGGCACAGGATGAACCAGCTGATACAGATCAGCCGACCGCCGTGGCCGTTTGCGAATTGCACGTCTGGCCTGCCGGTGCGGTGCGCTCAACCTATAATGGCTGGTTCCACGGCGGGATCGTCGATGGCGCGATCCAGGGGCGCGATGGGTATCGCAAATTGCCCGAATCCATTTTGTCGTCAAAAGACCAGGTCGACATTTTGCACGGGCTGGACGTTGCTGCGATCCTGCAATTGCAAGGCTACGCGGTTGTGGTGCACGATCAACCTTTGCCCAGCCGCGTGATCCGGACGACCGCTGGCCGACTGATGCCAGCTTCGCCGCCTTGCTATGCCGAACTGGTCACCGACGATGTATTCTTTCAGGATGACGTCTTTGCCGGTCAATACTTCAAGGCGATTTTCCGCTTTCGTAAGTTTGACGGCAGCGACGCATCGACCCGCAGTTTTGGCACATATGTGCAGCACAAGCTGGAACGGTTTCCGCCTCAGGAACCCGAACAGCTTGATGCCGCACTTGAGGAAATCCGGCTCGCCTATGGCAAGACCGTGAACGGGTTTGGTGAGGCGCTGAACCGCCCGCCCAAAAAGAAGAAGAAATAGGGTTTCAAAGCATAATTTACAGACGCGTGCTGCGGCACGGATTGAAAGGTAAACCTGATGAAATTTCCGATATTGCTGGCTGCCGGATTGGTTTTGGCCGCCTCGGCACCCGCCATTGCTCAGGCGCAGGACGCGCCCGCAGATTATACCCCCAGTGCCAAGGGCCTGTTGCCCGAAGTGGCGGCGGATGGCTGCGAATTGCATGTCTGGCCGGCAGAACGGATGCAATCGCTGACATCGGGTCTGCTCGGGCCGGGCCTGCTCAATTCCGCGATCAACTCGGGCAAGGATGCCAACAACAAGACCTTGTTGGCGAGCGCGCTGGACAGCCCGTCGCAGCTTGACGCATTGCAGGATCTCGACCTGCGCACGCTGCTGAAACTTACGCCGGGCACCACCATCATCCGGCACGAAACCCCGCTCGAACGCAAGACCATGAACAAGGTCAAGGAACGCCGCGCCGATTCCACCTCGGCATGCTATTCGGAACTGATCGTGGCCGATGTATTCTATCAGAAGGCGGCGATCTATGGCCGCTCGCTGCGGACGCTGTTCATGGTGCGCCAGTTCGGCAATGACCAGAAAATCGACAAGGAATACAAGGCATGGGGCGGCAACGGATTGAGCCTGTTTCCACCCAAGGAAGGCGAAGACGCGATCGCTGCGCTCGATGAACTGGTCAGCGTCTACAAGGCCAATTTCGAAGAATTTGCCAAGAACGCGCGCACAAGGCTGGCGGCGAAGTAAACCTCGCTGGCGTAATCCCGCAGGGCCGTCGGAGCGATCCGGCGGCCCTTTGGGTTACAGCTTCCCCCGCAGCGCCTGATACGCCGCAGCCGCCACGGTGTTGGCGAGGTTGAGCGAGCGGATCACGTCTGACCGCATCGGCAGGTGGAACAGTCGGTCGGGGTTCTGGTCAATGATGGGCTGCGGGATGCCCTTGGTTTCCTGCCCGAACACCAGCATCGCATCGTCGGGATAGTCGGGTTCATAGAAACTGCGGCTGCCGAATTCCTCGAACAGGAACAGCTGATCGGGACGCGGGGTGCGCGCCGCGAGGAACGCCTCCCAATTGGCATATTCGGTCAGGTTGACGTGGGGCCAATAATCCAGCCCTGCACGCTTCACCTGTTTGTCGGAAATGTCGAAGCCAAGCGGGTGGATCAGGATCAACTCCATCCCCAACGCCACACAGGTACGCCCCACCGCCCCGGTGTTGCCGGGGATTTCGGGCTGGATCAGGATGATGGAGAGGCCCATCAGGCCGCCCCCGCGGTCAGCCCAGCTTGTCCTTCAGCAACTGGTTCACCACACCCGGATTGGCCTTGCCCTGCATCGCCTTCATCGTCTGGCCGACGAAGAAGCCGAACAGCGCTTCCTTGCCGCCGCGGTACTGTTCGACCTTGTCAGAGTTGGCGGCGATAATCGCGTCCACGGCGGCTTCGATCGCGCCGGTGTCGCTGACCTGTTTCAGCCCTTCGGCGTCCGCAACTTCCGCCGGGTCGCGGCCAGTCTTGAGCGCGATTTCAAAGATTTCCTTGGCCTGCCCGCCGCTGATTTCGCCCTTGTCCTGCATTGCAAGGATGCTCGCCTGCGCGGCAGCCGTGGCATTTGCGGGGTCAGCTTCATCGCCCAGCGCCTTCATCACCCCCGGCGCGACCGACAGCGACCAGTTGGCGACCTGCGTGGCGACCGCCGCCTCGCCCTTGCCAATCACTTTGGCGGTTTCAGCCAGCAGCGTTTCAAACCGCGCGAAGGTTTCCACCTCGGCGGTCAACTCGCGCGCGTTATAGGGCGTGAGGCCAAGCACCTCGACATAGCGCCGCCGCTTGGCATCGGGCAGTTCGGGGAGCGAGGCGCGGCAATCGGCGAGGAAATCCTCCTCCAGCACCAGCGGCAGCAAATCGGGATCGGGGAAGTAGCGATAATCGTGCGCGTCTTCCTTGCTACGCATGGTGCGCGTGGTGCCGGTGCCGGGGTCGAACAGCCGGGTTTCCTGCACGATCCGCCCGCCGCTTTCGATCACATCGACCTGACGGCTGGCTTCGTATTCGATCACCTGCATGACAAACCGCACCGAATTGACATTCTTCGTCTCGGTCCGCGTGCCGAATTCCTCGCCCGGACGGCGCACGGAGACATTGACGTCGGCGCGCATCGATCCTTCTTCCATATTGCCATCGCAGCTGCCGACATAGCGCAGGATTGCGCGCAGTTTGCGCACGTATGCCCCGGCCTCGGCGGGTGAGCGCATATCGGGCTTCGACACAATTTCCATCAGCGCCACGCCGCAGCGGTTGAGGTCAACATAGGACATGGTCGGGTGCTGATCATGCATCAGCTTGCCCGCGTCCTGCTCCACGTGAATGCGCTCAATCCCGATGATCTTGTCCTCCGGGATGCCCGCCTTTTCGTCCGCATCGATCAGCAGCTGCCCTTCGCCCACGATCGGGTGGTAAAGCTGGCTGATCTGGTAGCCCTGCGGCAAGTCGGCGTAGAAATAATTCTTGCGGTCAAACCGGCTCCACGCGTTGATCTGCGCATCAATCGCCATTCCGGTGCGCACCGCCTGCCGGATGCATTCGCGGTTGGGCACCGGCAGCATCCCCGGCATCGCGGCATCGACGAGCGACACCTGCGCATTAGGCTCCGCCCCGAAGGTGGTCGACGCGCCGGAAAACAGCTTGGAATGCGAAGTCACCTGCGCGTGGACTTCAAGGCCGATCACGACCTCCCATTCGCCGGTGGCACCCTGAATGCGGTAGTTACTCATCGTTCAACCCCAACAAATAAACCTCGGTCGCTTTCAACTCATTGCGAGCGATGTCATCGAATCTACCATCGCCAGTGATCGAGATTGATTCCAGAAACAGTATGCTCATATCTTTGTATTCTGGATATTTTTTTAGCTCTCGCAGGTAAACGACCATAGCTGGACCATTAAATGTCCCATCAGCCGATTTCAGCATCCCGTTCAATCTGATGCAGAGTTCAGAATATTCATGAACGTACGACTGCCTTGCCAACTCCTTCTTGGCTTTCCTGCGCGTCTGCTCAACGACAATGCCTGTCAGAATGACCATAATCCAGAAAGGGATGACCATCCCAAAAATGATCAATCCGATGGTCGTCCATTCAAAGCCTGTCACTGGCAACCCTCGCGCGAAGCACCATCCGTCATTTCGTTTCCTCGTCACTCTCGGGGCGTTCGCGCGTATCGAACCGCGCCTCGCCGTGATCGACGTTCTTTCTTACCCAATTGGCGACCATGAAGGTCAGCGGCACCGCGAGGGCGATGCCGATGCCGGCAAGCCACAGCGGCAGATCGGCGTTCACCACCACTTCTCTGGCTTCGCGCTGAAGCCCGAGCGCTGCTGGATCGCTAGCCCAGCATTGAGCACGCCCTGTTCGTCAAACGGGCGGCCTACCAGTTGCAGGCCCAGAGGCAGGCCATCGGCGTTGATCGTTGCAGGCACGCTCATTGCGGGCAGACCTGCAAGGCTGGCGGGCACGGCGAAAACATCATTCAGATACATCGCCAGCGGGTCATCGACATTCTCGCCGAGCGGGAAGCTCGCCGTGGGCGTGGTCGGGGCGTGGATCACGTCGCACTCTTGGAACGCGCGCTCGAAATCGCGCGCCACCAGCGCCCGCACCTTCTGCGCCTGCGTATAATAGGCATCGTAGAAGCCCGCTGACAGCACATAGGTGCCGATCAGGATGCGGCGTTTGACCTCGTCCCCGAACCCGGCGGCGCGGGTGGCGGCGTACATATCCTGCAAGCCGGAGCCATCCGGCAAATCGCGCAAGCCGTAACGCACCCCGTCATAACGCGCGAGGTTGGAGGAGGCTTCGGCAGGGGCGATGATGTAGTAGGCGGGCAGCGCATATTTGGTGTGCGGCAGCGACACGTCGACGATTTCCGCGCCCGCATCGCGCAGCCACGCCTTGCCCTGCTCCCACGAATCGAGGATCGCCTGATCGGTGCCCTCCATCCGGTATTCGCGCGGTATGCCGACTTTCTTGCCGCGCAGGTCAGCGTTCAGCGCGCCCTCCCAATCGGGCACGTCCATCTGGAGGCTGGTCGAATCCTTCGGATCGAACCCCGCCATCGCGCCGAGCATGATCGCGCAATCTTCAACGCTGCGCGCCATCGATCCGGCCTGATCGAGGCTGGAGGCGAAGGCGACGATGCCCCAGCGGCTGCACCGCCCATAAGTCGGTTTGATCCCGCAGATGCCGGTGAAGGCCGCCGGTTGCCGGATTGACCCGCCGGTGTCGGTGCCGGTTGCGGCAGGCGCAATCCGCGCCGCGACTGCCGAGGAGGAACCGCCCGAAGAACCGCCGGGGCTCATCGGCTGGTTGCTGCCGGACTTGCGCCACGGTGAGGCGACATTGCCGAAATAGCTGGTTTCGTTGGACGAACCCATCGCGAACTGATCGAGGTTCAATTTGCCGAGCATCCCCGCGCCTGCGTCCCACAGCTTCTGCGAAACGGTCGATTCGTAACGCGGGATGAAGCCTTCGAGGATGTGGCTGGCAGCCGTGGTCTGCACGCCGTGGGTGGCGAACAGGTCTTTCATCCCGATTGGCACACCCGCCATTGCACCCAGCGGTTCGCCAGCCGCGCGCGCGGCGTCGACCTTGTCGGCGGCGGCGAGTGCATGATCGGGGGTGGTCACGATGAAGGCGTTGAGCGCGGCAGCATCGGCCACGGCCGCGTTGAAACTTTCCGCGACTTCGCGCGCGGTGAAGCTGCCATCGCGCACGCCATCGCGAATGTCTTTGACGCCGAATTGGGTAAGGTCAGTCATACTATCAGCGAGTCCCCGCGAAGGCGGGGATCTCATACCTCCCGCGCATCGCCAAATTGCTGGAGACCCCCGCCTGCGCGGGGGCGCACACTTGCATTCAAAAAATCACTCGATCACTTTCGGCACGCCAAAGAACCCGTGTTCTGCCGCCGGGGCATTGGCGAGCACATCATCGCGCCTCCCGCCGCCGGTCAGCGGATCGGCATCGACCACATCATCGCGCAGCCGCAAGGTGTTGGGGATCACCGCCGCCATCGGCTCGATCCCGGACACGTCGACTTCGCCCAATTGTTCGACCCATTGGAGGATGCCGTTCAATTCGGGCACCATGCGTTCGAGCGCGGCATCATCCATGCTGATGCGCGCCAAAGAGGCGATTTTGGCGACGTTTGCCTTGTCCACCGACACGCGCGTTCCCCTTACTGGCCCGGCGCGGGCTGCGGTGCGGCTTGGGGGCCATCCTGCGGCGCGCCCATCTGGCCCTGCCCCATTTGACTTTGCCCCATCCGGCTCTGCATCGCCTGTTGCAGAATGCTCAGGTTCCGTTCGAAGGTCTGCTGACTCATGATGTCGATCACCTCGATTTCGAATTCGAGATCGGCGTTCGGCGGGATCGGCGCGCCCGGCGGCGGCTCTGCCCCGTACGCCTTGTCGGCGGGGATGAAGAGCGTGTATTTTCCGCCCTTCTGCATCTGCTGCAACCCTTCAAAAAAGCCGGGAATGGTCGCGCCTTCCTCAATCGGGAACGGGGTGCCTTCGGGGAAGATGCCTTCGACGGGGAGCGGAATATCGCGCGATTCGTCAAACACCGTGCCATCGGCGGCAAGTTTGCCCTTGTATTTCAGGAACACCACATCGCCGACCACTGGCGTCGGGCCGGTGCCCGCCACCTGGGTGTCAATATCTACGCCGCGCGGCACAGCGGCCCAGGCGAGGCCCGCCCCCACTGCAATCGCCAGTACCACGCCGATCCACAGCTTGGTCAGCGATCCCTTGGCGACGGGTTTGATCGGAACACGGGTTATTTCGGTCATGGCTTGATCCTGAGTGGCGGCGCATCATGCGCTGCGTTGTGACGGCAAAAGGGCGCGGATTTATGCCGCGCCCTGATGGCTTATTGGAAAGGGGGATTCAAGCGGTTCTGCGAAGCAAAGCGCGCTTGCGGACGGGATAATTAGCTCCCGTCACGCTCCAACCGCTTGCGCTCCATCTTGCGGGCGCGGCGCACGGCGGCGGCCTTTTCACGGGCGCGCTTTTCGCTCGGCTTTTCGTAATGGCGACGCAGCTTCATTTCGCGATAGACGCCTTCGCGCTGCAGCTTCTTCTTGAGCGCGCGCAAGGCCTGATCAACATTATTATCGCGAACCATGATTTGCATAAAAGCCAACTACCTCAATCTTGAAACGCCAGAGCCCGCCCGATTCTCGCGGGGATACGCGGTCAATTTCCACTGAAAGGCGGGCGATTCCCACGCGGGACCGCCCTGATTACGGCGCTCCGATAGTCCAACACTACCCGAAACGCAAGCCGCCAGCGACGCATCAGCGCAGAATCGCGGTTTTGCCAGCCCTGCTAGGCAGAGCGCGCGCGCATCGCTAAGAGCCTTGGCGATGAACCCTTCTGCACTTTCTCCACTCGCCGCATCGGCGCTGGTTGCCTCTGGCGGCGCCGTTGGCGCACTGGCGCGGTATCAGGCTGGTCGGCTGATGACCCACACGCTCGGCCCGCGCACAGTCGATGCCTTCCCGTGGGCGACACTCACTGTCAATCTAGCGGGGTGTCTGTTGATGGGGATAGTGTTCGGCTGGCTGGCACGGCACGGCGGAGCAGGCGAACACCTGCGGCTGCTGCTCGGCGTTGGTATGCTGGGCGGGTTCACCACCTTCAGCGCGTTCAGCCTTGAACTGCTGTTGCTGACCGAACGCGGCACGCCGGGGCTGGCGTTTGCCTATGCGGCGGTGTCGGTGATGGCGGGCCTTGCCGCCTTGTGGCTGGGCCTCACCATGATGCGCGGTGCGGCATGACCATTGAGCAAGCTCAGGGCGAGAGCGACAACGTGCGCCAGTTCACCGTCAGCGAGGATGACGACGGCATCCGGCTCGATCGCTGGTTCAAACGCAACCTGCCGCTGATCGGGTTCGCCACCGTATCGCGCTGGGCGCGCACTGGGCAGATCCGGGTCGATGGCAAGCGGGTGAAGCCCGAAGATCGGCTGGCTGAAGGGCAAGTTCTGCGCGTCCCGCCGGGGGGTGAGGAACAACCAACCGCGCGCAAGGCTGCACCGCGCACCCGCACGCTCAGCCCCGAACAGATCGCCGAAGCACATGACATGGTGATTCGCGAAACGGCGTCTGCAATCGTGCTCAACAAGCCGCCGGGCCTCGCCACGCAGGGCGGCAGCAAGATGACCAAACACGTCGACGGACTGCTCGATGCGTTTGTCACCGACGAGAAAACGCCGCGCCCGCGGCTTGTCCACCGGCTCGACAAGGATACCTCGGGCGTGCTGCTGATCGCGCGCACGCCGGGGGCGGCGGCGAGTTTCTCCAAACGCTTTGCCAGCCGTTCGGCGCGCAAGGTCTATTGGGCGCTGGTGGTCGGGAACCCGGCGCTGGCCGAAGGGGTGATCGACGCCCCGCTCGCCAAACAACCGGGCACCGGCGGCGAGAAAATGCACGTTGACGAAGAAAACGGCGCGGCGGCGAAAACCCGTTACCGCGTGGTCGATCATGCGGGCGAACGCGCGGCATGGGTGGAGCTGGAACCGCTCACCGGGCGCACGCATCAGCTGCGCGTCCACATGGCGGCGATTGGCCATCCGATCGTGGGTGACGGCAAGTATGGCGGGCCGGATTCGTTCCTGACCGGCGCGGTCAGCCGCAAGATGCACCTCCACGCGCGCCGGTTGATCATCTCGGAACCGAGCACCAAGGCCGCGAGTGGCGGCAAGTTGGACGTCATCGCCGAACTTCCGCCGCATTTTGCCATGAGCATGGACGTGCTAGGCTTCGATCAGAGCCTGTCCGACGCATCGCCCTTGCGCGAAGAAGCGCCCGAACGGTCGGGTGAGGAGAAGAAACAGGCCGCCCGCCGCCATTTCAAACAGGCGCGCAAGGAAGCCCGTGCGCCCCGCCGCGCGCGCGGTGATGTGGCGACCAAGGGCAAGAAGGCACCCGGCAAACCCGCCGCCAAGCCCGCACCCAGAAAGGCCAAGCCCGCCCCTAAAGGCCCGCGCAAGTGAGCGCCACGCGTCTGGCCGTGTTCGATTGCGATGGCACGCTGGTCGATGGGCAGGCGGACGTGTGCTGGGCGATGGAGCGCGCCTTTACCCGCGCTGGCCTGCCCGCGCCTGATAGCCAGTTGGTGCGGCGGATTGTCGGGTTGAGCCTGCCGGTTGCGGTGCGCGAACTTTCGCCCGATCTGGCGGAGGATCAGGCCCGCGCCGTCACCGAATATTACCGTTCCAGCTACCGCGCGCGGCGCGAAGAAGGCCTGCTCGACGAACCGCTTTATGATGGCATGGCCGAACTGCTCGCCAATCTGCACGGCGCGGGCTGGAGCCTCGCGGTTGCCACCGGCAAATCCGACCGTGGGTTGAATGCCTGCCTGAAAACGCACGGGATCGCCGATCTGTTCGTGTCGCTCCAGACCGCTGACCGTCACCCCTCCAAACCGCACCCGGCGATGCTGGAGGCTGCCTTGTTCGAGGCTGGTGCAGCGCCGCATCAGGCGGTGATGATCGGCGATACCAGTTTCGATATGGCGATGGCACGGGGCGCCGGGGTGCGCGCGGTGGGCGTGGCATGGGGCTATCACGCTCCGCATGAATTGCTGGAACACGGCGCGTTGAGCGTGGCCAGCAATATCCGCGAGCTGGCCGAAGCGCTGGAGGCGGCGCTGCCATGAACCTGTCCCCGCGCGAAGCTGCCGAGGCGCAGGCCCAGCGGCGCTACATCATCATGAACGTCGCGCGCATTGGCGGCATCGCGCTGTTGCTGCTGGGCGTGGCGATTACACGGGATGTGCTTCCGGTGAAGTTGCCGTGGGAGCTGGGCGCGGGGCTGGCGGTGGTGGGGCTGCTGGAGTTTTTCTTCCTGCCGCCAATCATCGCCAAACGCTGGAAAGCCGGAGATAACAAGCGCTCATGATCCGCAGGTTCTACACCGATGTAACGCTTGGTGAAGTGCCCGGCGGTTGGCAGGTGCTGCTGGATGGGCGCGGGGTCAAAACCGTGGGCGGCGCGGCGCAGATCGTGCCCACGCAAGGGCTAGGCGAAGCGCTGGCGGCGGAATGGCGGCGGCAGGGCGACAAAATCGATCCCGCCAGCCTGCCGCTGCGCGATATGGCCGATTACGCGATTGATGTGGTGGCGGCCGATCGGGCAGCGATTGCCGATGGCCTGATCGCCTACGCCGAAACCGATACGCTGTGTTACCGCGCCGATCCTGACGCGCCGCTTTATGCCCACCAACAGGCGGTATGGGAGCCGCTGCTCGCGCGGTTTGAGGCGGATCATGGCATCGCGCTGGTGCGGGTCAGCGGCATTCTCCACCGCCCGCAGCCTGCCCCGGCATTGGCGGTGCTGCGCGCGCGGCTGGAGACGCTGAACCCATTCGCGCTGGCCGGGGTGGAGGCAATGGCGAAGCTCGCCGCATCGCTGATCACCGCGCTCGCCGCGCTCGATACAGACGATGAGGACGCACCGCTGGCACTGTGGCAGGCGGCGTGCCTTGAAGAAGAATGGCAGGCCGACCTATGGGGCCGCGACGAAGAGGCCGAGGAACGCCGCGCCCGGCGTGAGGCCGATTTCCTGCGCGCCTGCGGGTTCGCCCGGCTGGCGCAGGCGTAGGCTTTACCCCTCGCCCCCAACCCAATCCGCGACATCGCTTGCCACGCTATTGGCGGCGCGGTTGATCGCTGCGCCGACGGCGCGGGCATCGGCCGGAACCCCGGTTTCACGCGCCTCAAACCGGCGGGTGCTGGTGGTGCCTGCATCGTCGATCCGGATCGCATCAAACCGCACCACCACTGCCGAAGCGCGCGCATCATAACCCATGTCGATCAGGCTGCCGCGCAGGCTCACCGTGGGAAGCGCCACGGTTTCATCATTATCGAGCACCAGCGCCCCGCCGCGCGCACGCAAGGTTTCGCCCAGCAGGCTGCGGAACAGGCGCGCGGGCTTTTCCACCCAGAATGCGTCTTTCAGATAGGCCAGTTCGGTATCCGACACCGCGACTGGCACGCGCAGCACATCCAGTTTGGCCGGAGTGTCGATAGCCAGCACCGCGATGACCGGGCGCTGCGCCCCGGAAACGCCATCTCCCGAAGCCGCGCGCGCGGTCGGGCTTAACGTCAGCAGGCTCTCCGGCGCGGCGCCTCCCAGGCTGATACAGCCGGGCAGCGCCAGCAATGCGGGCAGCATGATCAGGGCGGGCCATTTGCGCAGGCTCATCAAATCGGTCTTCCTCATGGCTTGTAATCCGGCAGTGATTCGCCCCCAAGCAGCGCGCCCGCGCCTTCGCTTTCGAGCTTTTCGGTGATCGCCCGCAAGGCGCGACTGGTGGCGCGCAGATCCTGCAAGGTTGCCTCGGCATTGGGCAGCGTGCTGGTGCGCAATTGCCGCGCGGCGGGGCGGGTGTCCTCCAGCGTGGCCGCCAGCGAGGTTAGCGCCTGATTCGCCGCATTCAGCGTCCCGCGCAGTTCCTCGGCCAGCGGTGAGCCTTCTTTCTTGACCAGCGCATCGGTGGTCAGCGTCAACTGTTCGACCGCGTCCAGCGCCTGATTGAATTCGGCCAGCGTGGTCTGAAACCCTTCAAGATTGGCGACCAGTGCCGGGGTGGCATTGGCGAGATCCTCAGTCAGGCGGTTGGAATTTCTGAGGATGCCCGAAATCTGCTCCTGATTTTCAGGGCCGAGAATGGTGTTGAGCTGTTCGGTCAGCGTCGCCAACCGTTCCAGCAGCACCGGGGCATTCGCGACAATCGCGCCAAACCCGCCGCGTCCGGGCGGGATCACCGGGCGGCCTTCGGGGCAGGCGGTGCTTTCACAGGTGATTGGCGGGGCATCCTTGCGCGCACCGTCCAGCAGGATGGTCGACACCCCGGTAAAGCTGGCCTCAATCGTGGCCTGTGTGCCGACCAGCATCGGCACATCTTCGCGCACCTTGATCCGCACACGCACGAATTCCGGATTGTCCTCTGCCAGTGCAATGTCGATCACCTGCCCCACCGGCACCCCGGCAAAACTGACCTGGCTGCCATTCGCCAGCCCCGACACCGATTGGCCGTAGAAGATGTCATATTCGTTGTGCGCACCCTGCCCCAATCGCGCGATCCACACGATAAACGCCGCCAGCGCTACCAGCAGCAGCAGCGTGACCGCACCGACCCAGAGATGGTTCGCTCTTGTTTCCATATCCGTTTCCTATGAACGCCGCAGGGCGTCCCTGTCCAATATTCTATCCATCAGAGCGCGCCCGGCTGCGATCATGTGATCCCTGCGCCGCGCGCCCACGCGGGCCGTTGAAATATTCCTCGATCCACGGGTGGCCGGTGGCGATGACTTCGGGGATGGTGCCGACCGCGATGATTTTTTTCTCACCGATCACCGCCACCCGGTCGCAAATCTCATACAGCGTATCGAGATCGTGGGTGATCAGGAACACGGTAAGGCCCAGCGTTTCCTTCAATTCGCGGGTCAGCCGGTCAAATTTGGCCGCGCCGATGGGATCGAGCCCGGCGGTGGGTTCGTCCAGAAACAGCAATTCAGGGTCGAGCGCCAGCGCGCGCGCCAACCCGGCGCGTTTCTTCATCCCGCCCGACAATTCCGAAGGGTATTTGGACACCGCGTCATCAGGTAGGCCCGACAAGATCACCTTGTAACGGGCAATTTCGCACCGCAACTTCCAATCAAGATCGGGGTGAAACTTTTTCAGCGGCACTTCGACATTTTCGCCCACCGTCAGGGTGGAAAACAGCGCCCCGCCCTGGAACAACACGCCCCAGCGGCAGCGCACGCCGAAATCGCTGTCGGGATCGCGCCCGGTGATGGTTTTGCCGAGCACCTCGATCCGCCCCGCGCTCGGCTCCTGCAAGCCGATGATCGAGCGCATCAGCACCGATTTGCCGCTGCCCGACCCGCCGACCACGCCGAGAATTTCGCCCTTGCGCACGGTAAGATTGAGCCCATCGTGCACCACGAAATCGCCGAACTGGTTGACGAGGCCTTCGACCACAATCGGCGCGCCTTCATCGGTGGGGTGATCCGTCATCGCTTACCCCCAACCCACTTCGGTGAAGAACACCGCGAAAAACGCATCGATCACGATCACCGCAAAAATTGCCGACACCACCGCCATCGTCGTGCGGCGGCCGACTTCTTCGGAATTATCGCGCACTTGCAGCCCGTGATAGCACCCCGCCAGCGCCACGATCAGCCCGAATACCGGCGCCTTGATCAGCCCGACCCACAGATCATGTTCGGGCACCACGTCGCGAATCCGTTCAAGAAACGTCCAGAACGGCATGCCCAGCGCCAGATCGCCCACCACCGCCCCGCCGACAATCGCCACCACCGAGGCATAGAACCCCAGCAGCACCATCATGAAGGTGGATGCGAGGATGCGCGGGATAACCAGCGCTTCGATCGGGGAAATGCCGATGGTGCGCATCGCGTCAATTTCCTCGGTCAGCTTCATCGTGCCAAGCTGCGCGGCAAAGGCGCTGCCCGAACGGCCCGCCACCATGATCGCAGTCATCAATACGCCCAGTTCGCGCAGGGTAATGCGCCCGACCAGATTCACCGTCAGCGCCTCGGCCCCGAATTGCTGCAATTGCACCGAGCCTTGTTGCGCGATCACGATTCCGATCAGAAAGCTCATCAACCCGATGATCGGCAGCGCCGACACGCCGACCAGCTCCATCTGGTGCACCAGCGCGCGCAGCGGAAAGCGCGAAGGGTGGCGGATCAGGCTGCCGACCCCGATCAGGATCTGCCCGAAAAACCCAATCACACCGTAAATACCTGAGCAACTCGCAAAAAATTGCTTACCGACGCTGATCGGCACCCGTTCCCATATCGGCGGGCGCACCGGGCCGGTATCACCGCTCGCATCAATCCCGTGCACGGCATTGAGCAACCGATTGGCCGCATCGCTTGCGCCGGTAATGTCCGCGCCATGTTCGCGCACCACGCGGCACACCACCCACGCGCCAACCGTGTCGATTTCGTCCACGCCCGACAGATCAACCGTGCGGATCGTGCCGGCAAGGCTAGAAAGTTCGCGTTCAAGCGGGGCGATGGCGGCCAGCGTCAGCTGCCCTGACAGCAGTAGCCGGGTGCCATTGCCGGCCCCGTCTTCCCCTGTCTCTTCCAACGTATAGTGCGCGGCGTCCTGCATCGGATTGCAGCTATGGGGAGATTTTCAGCGCGGGACAAGGCTCTCGCGCTGTTCGCCCGCGCGCCGCGATGCCGATGCTTCACGATGATTGCATCGCAGCATCGGTGCTGGCATGGCGCGGGCCATCATGACCAACACAATTGCCACCACTTTGCCCACCACTTTCGACCCCGCCGATATCGAGGCGCGCTGGTATGCGCATTGGGAGGACAACGGGTTGTTCCGTCCGCACCGCCCCGACGCCGAGGCCTTCACCATCGTCAATCCGCCGCCCAATGTGACGGGCAGCCTGCATATCGGCCACGCGCTCGACAACACGTTGCAGGACGTGGTGGTGCGATATGAACGCCTGCGCGGCAAGGACGCGCTGTGGGTGGTCGGCACCGATCACGCCGGGATCGCCACGCAGATGGTGGTGGAGCGCCAGCTGGAGGCGCAGCAGGACAAGCGCACCAATTATACCCGCGAGGATTTCGTCGCCAAGGTTTGGGAATGGAAAGCCGAATCCGGCGGCACCATCACCCACCAATTGCGCCGTCTGGGCTGTTCGATGGACTGGAGCCGTGAACAGTTCACGATGGACCCGCACTTCACCAAGGCGGTGATCAAAACCTTCGTCAACCTCTATAATGACGGGCTGATCTACCGCGATAAACGGTTGGTGAACTGGGATCCGAAGCTGAAGACCGCGATCAGCGATCTGGAAGTCGAAACCCGCGAAATTCAGGGGCATTTCTGGCGGTTCCGCTATCCGTTGGCGGATGGCGTGAGGACGGATGATGGCGCGGATCACCTGATCGTTGCCACCACCCGGCCCGAAACGATGCTGGCCGATATGGCGGTGGCGGTGAACCCGGCGGACGAACGCTATGCCAGCGTGGTTGGCAAGCATATCATCCTGCCGATCACCGGGCGGCGGATTCCGATCATCGCCGATGAACACGCCGATCCGGCGCTGGGGTCAGGCTGCGTGAAGATCACGCCGGGGCATGATTTCAACGACTTCGAAGTGGGCAAGCGCGCCGGATTTACGGCTGGCGCAATGCTCAATATGCTCGATGCCGAAGCGGCGGTGTGTCAGGTGGCGGACGGATTGATCCCGGAGGCGTTCGTCGGGCTTGACCGCTTCGACGCGCGCAAGGCGGTGGTGGAGCGGCTCAAGGCCGAAGGCTTCCTCGTCCCCCACGTCACCGAAAAGGATGGCGAGCGGGTGGAGCACGACGCCGAACCGCGCGTGATCCAGACCCCCTTCGGCGACCGCGGCGGCGTGGTGATCGAACCGTGGCTGACCGATCAATGGTATGTAAACGCGGCGGAACTGGCAAAAAAGCCGCTTGCAGCGGTAAAGTCCGGCGAAATCGGCATCGTGCCCAAGACGTGGGAAAAGACCTTCTTCAACTGGATGGAGAACATCCAGCCATGGTGTGTGTCGCGGCAATTGTGGTGGGGGCACCGGATTCCGGCTTGGTTTGGGCCTAAGAAAGACGAAGGCGGTAAGTTTGCTTGGAAAGGCACTGCGCAGGAGACGCCGGACGGCTTGATATTCAACGTAGAAGGAGAAAAGGAGTTCGTGGCTGCAACTGAGGCTGAAGTTATTAGCCTTGCTAAAGATTATTACGGCCATGAATATGAAATCACTCTTGAAAAGCGAAAACTTGGACTCTCGAACGCCATGCGGCACGAGAGGGAAATTCCGCTCTATCGTGACGAAGACGTGCTCGACACGTGGTTCTCCAGCGCGCTGTGGCCCTTCGCCACGCTCGGCTGGCCGCATGAAAACCAGTCCGTCACCCCAGCGAAAGCTGGGGCCTCAGGCGGCGGTGCGCAAACGCCCGAGATGCCAGCTTCCGCTGGCATGACGCTGTTGGAAAAACACTACCCTAACTCGCTCCTCATCTCCGGCTTCGACATTCTGTTCTTCTGGGATGCCCGCATGATGATGATGGGCTATTACAACATGGGGCAAAAGCCGTGGGATACGCTCTATCTCCATGGCCTCGTGCGTGCCGCAGACGGCGCGAAGATGTCGAAGTCCAAGGGCAATGTCGTCGATCCGCTCGGCCTGATCGACCAATATGGCGCCGACGCGCTCAGGTTCTTCATGGCGGCGATGGAAAGCCAGGGCCGCGACATCAAGATGGATGAAAAGCGGGTCGAAGGATACCGCAACTTCGCCACCAAGCTGTGGAACGCTGCGCGGTTCTGCCAGTCGAACGGCATCGGCGCGTCGGCGAGCGTGAAGGCCCCGCCAGCGCGCCTCGCAGCCAACCAGTGGATCATCGGCGAAGTCGCGGCCTGCGTCACCGAAATCGAGCGCGCGATGGCCGATCTGCGCTTCGACGCGGCGGCCAATGCGATCTACCAGTTCACCTGGAGCAAGTTCTGCGACTGGTATCTGGAGCTGATCAAGCCGGTTTTCAGTGCCGTCACCCCGGCGCAGGCCGGGGTCCAGAGCGGAGCAGAACCGCCCGCCTCGCTGGATCCCGGCCTTCGCCGGGAAGACGAAGAAGGCGGTTGGTCGCCCGCATCCGAAACCCGCGAAGTCGCCGGATGGGCGCTTGATCAGATTCTGGTGATGCTGCACCCCTTCATGCCGTTCATCACCGAGGAGTTGTGGCACAAGCTGGGCGCGCGCGAATATGAGCTGATCCTCGCCCAATGGCCCGCGCCCGAAGCCGAAGTCAGCAAGGAAGCCACCGACGCGATTGACTGGGTGATCGAGCTGACCACCAATATCCGCAGCGCCAAAAACGAACTCGGCATCGCGCCGGGGGCCAAGCTGGCGGCGTTCCTTGCCGCGCCGTCCAACGTGGCAGCACGCACGATCGAGCGCAGCAGCGCGGCGATCGAACGCCTAGCCCGTCTGACGCCCGTGACCATTGGTGAGGCCCCCGCTGGCCCCGCCATGCAGGTGATCGCAGGGGCGGACGTGTTCGTGATTCCCCTCGAAGGGATCATCGACATCGCGGCCGAGAAAGCCCGGCTTGAAAAGGCACTGGCGGCGAGCGCGAAAGAAGCCAAGAGCCTTGAAGGCCGCCTTGGCAACCCCGCCTTCGCTGAAAAAGCCAAGCCCGAAGCGGTGGAGAAAGCCCGCGCCGATCTCGCCCACCATCAGGGCGAGGTGGAGCGGCTGACGTCGGCATTGGCGCGGTTGGGGTAAGGTGAATCTCACTCTCGCCACCGACGACACCGGCGGGCCGGAAATCTTCGCCTCGCTGCAAGGCGAAGGGCCGAGCGCGGGCACGCCGGTCGCCTTCGTGCGCCTCTCCCGCTGCAACCTTGCCTGCGTGTGGTGCGACACCGCCTATACGTGGCACTTCGAAGGCGACAACCGGCCCCACCGCGACGGGATCGCCTTTGAACGCAAGGCCAATCAGGTCACGCTCTCGCCCGCCGAAACCGCTGAGCGGATCGCGGCGCTGGGGCAGCGGCGCCTCGTCATCACCGGGGGGGAACCACTGTTGCAGGCGGGCGGGTTGGCCGAAATGCTGGAACACCTCCCCGATATCAGCGTCGAAATCGAAACCAACGGCACGGTCGCCCCGCCGCCTCGGCTCGATATCCGGGTCGATCAATATAATGTCAGCCCCAAGCTCGCCCATTCGGGCAATCCGGCAGGCTTGGCGCTGATCCCCGAACGGCTGGATGCCTTCGCCGCCGACCCGCGCGCGTTCTTCAAATTCGTGATCGCCGCGCCCGAAGATGTGGCCGAAGTGCTGGAACTCCAGCGCCGCTATCGCTTCAAACCGGGGCAGGTGTTCCTGATGGCTGAAGGCACCGACAGCTTCACACAGCGCGAACGGCAGGCGTGGCTCGCGCCGCTATGTCTGGAACATGGTTTGCGCATGAGCGACCGGCTGCATATCCACCTTTACGGCGATACGCGGGGAACGTGATTATTCGTCATCGCGAGGAGCGCAGCGACGCGGCGATCCATGGGCTGGCGTCACCCCTAGTCGCAAGGTCAGACCATGGATTGCTTCGCTTCGCTCGCAATGACGAAGCAAAAACTACCCCTGACTTCTCCAGCGCATCACCACGCGCTCGACCAGTTCTTCCTCGCCTCCGTCCTTGTTCCACAAATCGACGAAACTTGGGTCTTCGGACGCGGGGCGTTTGTGTTCTTCGAGGTTGTCAAAGGTCACGCGGATCGGGATCGCCACACCTTCGCCGCAGATGATGCATTCGCGGTTGCGCAGCGCCGGGATCGAATCGAGGAAGCCGCGCGCGCCTTCGGGCATGGCGGCTTTCACGAAGGCCTGATCGCGGTCGTTGTTGAGGCGCATCGAAATGATCGTGCCGCACTGCGACAGTACGCCTTCGGCCAGATCGGACGGGCGCTGGGTAATCAGGCCAAGCGAAATTCCGTATTTGCGCCCTTCCTTGGCGATGCGGCTGAGAATCTTGCCGACCGACGAGCCATCGGCGTTTTTCTCGTTCGGCACGTAACGGTGGGCTTCCTCGCACACCAGCAGTACCGGGCGGGTATTTTCCTCCCGTCCCCAGATCGCGAAATCGAAGACCAGGCGGCTGAGCACCGCCACCACGGTTGAAGTGATGTCCGATGGCACGCCCGACACGTCGATGATCGAGATTGGTTTGCCGTGGCCGGGCATACGGAAAATCTTGCCGATGAAATCGGTCATGGTGTCACCCACCAACATTCCCGAAAACATGAACTGGTAGCGCGGATCAGCTTTCAGCTCGTCGAGCTTGCCCTTGATCCGCATATAGGGCGCGGACGAGGTTGCCTTGTCGAGCTTGCCCATTTCGTCCTGCAGGATGTTGCCGAGATCGGACAGCAGGTAGGGGATCGGCGAATCCACCGTGATTTTGCCCATCGTCTGCGCCAGCCGGTTGCGCGCGCGCGCGGCCAGCAGGCACTTGGCGAGAATGTCGCTATCTACCTGACGTTCATTGCCGCTACCCGACAGCAGCACTTCGCAATGCTCTTCGAAGTTCATCAGCCAGTATGGCATCTGCAGGTTCGACACGTCGAGGATCTGCCCGGTCTGGCGGAAGGCAGCGGAATATTCGCCGTGGGGGTCGATCATCACGATGTGACCCTTGGGCGCGGCTTCGCAGATGCGGTGCAGGATCAGCGCAGCACTGGTCGATTTGCCGGTGCCGGTCGACCCCAGCAGCGCAAAATGCTTGCCCAGCATCGCGTCAATATACAGCCCCGCGCGGATATCGCGGGTAGGGAACACCTTGCCAATCGTTACGCTGGCGCGGCCATCGCTGGCGTAGATTTGTTCAAGATCCTTGGTGGTGGCGGGATAGCACATCGCGCCCGGAACCGGGTAGCGCGTCACCCCGCGCTTGAACCCGTGGATGCGGCCTGTCAGCTTTTCTTCCGCACCTTCGCCCAGGAAGTCGATATGCGCGATAATCCCGGCATCATTGCGGCGATCCTTGCGCTGATCGCGCACGTTGGCGAGCAGCCAGGCATCGCCCACGCGGATCTTGATCTGGCTGCCAACCTGCCCGGCCAACGCGATCGACGGATCGGCATCCTCCATGCATTCATTGAGCCGTTGCAGATCGAGCGCAATCTGCGAGCCCGAACCCGATATCTCCAGCACCACGCCAATTGGCAGGCGCGCATTGTCGTGGCCACCTGCCGCTGCGGCGGCGGGTGCAGAATAATCCGCCTGCCCGGCCGCATCGGTGCCAGTGGAACGTTCGAAATTCTGCCTGCCGAGATCGGTCATCCGCGCCTTTCCTTGCGCCAATATTGGAACAGGCCGGGAAATAGCGCAGGCTGGGTTAAGATCGGGTCAACATTGACGAGGACGCCAACTGCCGGGGCTAGTGGATTGACTCCAACGTTTGGAACCCCCGGTTACGTGCGGCGATGATTTCGTCGGGGTCCGCCTTCCAGACGAAGGGCTTTGGATGGCTG